>NZ_JAWNCA010000013.1:0-119323 GCF_034106185.1 Enterobacter sp. 296B2
GGTTTAAGGGAAGGGCATTTTTAATAGCCTTGATGGCTGGTAAACAATTCTCGGCTCTAGAACTGGGATCACTAGCAGAATTTATCTAAAGTAGAATCGCCTGTCTAATCGGAAATTAACGTCTAAATTCTTACAGGAAACGTAGATCCTGCTCAGTAAATTATCAATACTTTTGCATTTGACTTCTTAGCGCGTCTGTATCGCTGCATACAGTTAGTTACATCCGCTTTCTTGCGGCACGAAATCTTTCCTTTGCACATTTCTAACTCTTTTTAAAAATGCTCCTGACGTTGGTGTTGGGAGCATTTGTACGTTTTAGCGGTTATTTTTCTGGATTTATATATGTATACCTACCATCAATTTCCAGACCAAGATCATTAGCTATTTTAAGCACTTGCGTGTACTCATCTTTACTGATCACAACATCATGATCAGCAATATGATCACATAGCGTTTCGAATGCTAATACATTCTCTGAAAACCCAAGATAACCAAGGGCAAAGTCAACTAATGAAGGATCCAGACGATTTTTTAATCCTTCACCAAATTCTCTAATTTCTTCGTTAATATCCATTTCACCCACACTATTTTTTAATAGGCTTTAAAGTTGGAGGAGTCGGATTACTATCCGGAAACGCTGTTACAATTTTCCCACTAGCGGGCTCGTATACCACACGAACTCTGACACCATCTCGTTCTTCCCAAGCAACCCACCTTGCCGGCCTACCTGCGTTTGTATACGCCCCACCAGTTCCGGTCTGAGCAAACCCTTGGGTATCGGGGGAGGTAGCAATGTCTTCTGCCTGGCCTGTACCGATGGCCGGTGCCAGGTTGCGGTTTTCACCGTTTCCTCTGCCACCCGCGCAGCCGGAAAGCGCCACCGTATAGCTGTTGCCGCTGGTCTGGCTCTCGTTGTGGAAATTACTGAAACCCAGCGTGGTGCAGCGGGAGTGCTAAACGATATCGGCGATGTGCCGGTGATTAGGGGCCGGGACGGGCATTTTAGGTGAGCCTGACGGCTAAAAGAAGATCCCGGTCCGGTGGCCGGGATCTCTACTACTTAAGGCTGATAATCTTCATATTCCCAGAAACTGAGTCGACTTAATTTGATGGCTGCTTTTGACCAATCACTATCATTGCAGGCAATGACCTTTTTCTCTACGTAAGAAAGGATCTCATCATAATCATATTCTTCGACAATGATCATTCCTTTACCAGACAAAACCGTATTTGATATTAGCTCGTTTTGAAGCCAAATTGGCGTACATACCAACATATCAAAAGCTTCAGCACCGTCTTGATCATTGGGTCCGATCATTGCTCTGATCCAACAACTAAAGTTGACAGGATCGGTTGGCCAATAGTTTATTAAACTATCTTCCAGTTCCAGCGATCTCAGCCCTTTCAATTCAATATTCATTTAGTTATATCCAGATGTCCATTGCTAATAGGTCTTCCCGTTGGCGTCAGTTTTTGTTCAAAATTGGCCTGAACCCCAGTCGTGGCATGAGGACTATTTGGTTTAGATGAAGGTGGGCGATAAACTCTCAACCCATCAGAACTTACCCATGCGGTACCATCACTAGATACTCTATACCCTGGCCCTACCCATGCTTCACCTAATGCGTTAGCGTCCTTAGCAGTAGCCTGGCCTAAACCAAAATTACCTTTGTTCCCTTTTGCCGCATCCCTCAATATACCTATCTGTTCTTCGACAGGTAGGGAAGATATATTATTGACATCGGATTTATTTGGTTGAGATTCAGTGCTCCGCGCATTCTCCTCATCCTGCGGCTCCCAGCCTCCCGGCGTGCCTGATCCCGCGCCACCCAGCTCTGCCTTCTCACCATCCGTCAGATCCTTGCCAATATTCGGATTCGAATTACTCCCGGAACCGTACTTATCCTGCAACGAACTGAGATACTTACTGGTGATCTCATCATTGCCCATCATTTCCAGGGTAACAAGATGATCCAGTTCATCAGTAGTCAGTTTGTCGGCAAGTGTTTTCGCCGCAGCGCCAGTAATACCGGCTTTCACCCCGATTTCCAGCAACTGCTCAGCAACTTTCGTCCGGCAGGGCGCTGCGATAGCACATCCTTCAAGGGCGAGTTTACTCAGCGAATTATTCTCAACCTCCACCTTCGCCGTTTCCGACGCCATCGCCGCCATGGAGACACTGCCATCCGTCACCGCAGCGCCCGCCAGACCTCCCGCGATACTCACGAGGCTACTGACCAGCCGTTTCTCATCCGCTGTCAGGTCACTGGATTTTTTATCTCCATACAACGCACTGACCAGATGGTCGGTCATCGCCGAGGCCGTAATGGCACCGATGGCTCCGGCCTTCAGGCCATCCGCACTGCTCCCGCCACTCAGCTGCGTCAGCGCCGCGGCCACAATACCGTGCAGCGCGGCACGGGCTGTCGGGTCCTTCTGCTCCTTGACCAGGGTCGCCAGCAGAGGGGCCGCCCCCGCTGCCGCGCCTGCCTTCAGGTTACCGCCAAGCGCACCTGCCAGTAAGCCTGCCGCTGCGCTGCCCTTCGTCCAGAAGTCACTCCCCGGACCGTATTCGGTATTCTGGTATCCAGGCTGCGTCTTCAGGAACGCTTCCTGCTCCTGCGGGGTATCGCCCTGCAGTTTTCCTTCTGACGCCAGCTTCGCGCCCAGCGCCGCATTGGATTCCCGCGCTTTCTGCTCCGCATACTTGCCGTAAGCATCCAGCGCAGAGGTGGCCAGCGCCGCGCCTTCGCTCTGGACCGCCAGGTTATCCCTGACCTTTTGCACATCACCGTTCACGTCCACGCCGTGGTGGGCGTCAGCCGTATCACGGCTCAGGTCAGCAATATCCTGTTTTTGTTCCGCCGGGTTGCGAATGACAATGCTACCGCCACTCACCGCTGATGAGGTCGTCCCGGTGTGGCTCTCTTCTCCCTGACCTGTACCGATAGCAGGTGCCAGGTTGCGGTTTTCACCGTTTCCGCTGCCACCCGCGCTGCCGGAAAGCGCCACCGTGTAGCCGTTTCCGCGGGTCTGGCTCTCGTTGTGGAAATTACTGAAACCCAGCGTACCGGTGTCGAGGCTATTTTTATCAGCAGACGCCGTGGATGCAATCACCGCGCCGTCAAGCTGGGTATGATTTCCGGTGGTGACAGCAAAGCCGCCCTTGCCTGCGAATATCCCGCTCTGTTCAGCAACGCTCTTACCATTCTGAGTGATATTCTCACCCGATGCACTGACGCTACCGGAAGAGGCACCATAACACAGTGGCGGTATGCACAGACTGAGGGACGCGCCTGACGAAGACTGCTTACTGTCATAACTGGCCATATCCTGCACGCTGCTGATGGTGAGATCGCGTCCAGTGTTCACCACCACGCGGCTACCTTCCAGCTCCGCGCCTTTCAGGGTGGTGTCGCGTCCGCTGTTCACCGTGAGCTGTTCATCAGCATGGACAACGCTGTTGGTATTGCGCTGCGACTGGCTGTTTTCCTTACCCTTATGCTGTGACGCCCCCAGCTCCACCGAGATGCCGTTTTGCGCACCAATCAGGCTCACACCAGCCCCCACGCTAAACTGGCTACCGCTATTTTTGCTCTCAGAGGTGGTTGTGTTCTGGGAGGCCGCCAGCAGAATATCCCGACCCGCTTCCAGCGCCACGTGTTTACCCGCGATCTGCACCCCCGTGCCGGCAATGTCATTTCCGGCTCGGACAGAGACATTCTCACCGGCAGTAATGGTGGTGCCCTGCGTGTCCGTACTATGGTAACGACTGTCCTGTGATGACGTCCCCGCCGTTAAAGACACTTTAGCTTTGATGAGCGACGAGTCCGACATCGCGCCCTGTGCCGCGGTTGCCGCCGACTGGCCTGTTCTGATGGCGGTCAGCCTAGGGTCATCGCCGTTTTCTGCGCTGCGGGCAGCCGTCTCAGCGGCTTTTGCAGCATCGACAGCCCAACCACCAGCAGATGCCGTCACACCATACTGAGCGCTGCTGCTGTGGTTTTCACCGTCACGGGTATCCCGGCTCACCCCCATGAGTACATTTTCGCCACTGAGTGAGACCGATTTACCGGCACGGATATCCGTACCTGACAGGGAGAGATCGTTACCTGCCTGTGCGACAACGTTACCGTTTTTGCTGCTTAGCTGGCTGCGCAATCCGTTTTCGAGGCTGCTATCTTCCCGACTGCTGTTTTTTTCATGGCGGTAGCCTGCTGTGGCGCTGTAACCATCGCCTCCCAGCGTTCCCAGCGATTTGCTGCTGCCGCTGCTCTCATTACGTGATGTATCGCGTCCGGCTGAAACGGAGATATCTCCATTTGTGGCTGACAGCAACAGATCATCCGTGGCGGTCATCCGGCTGCCGCTGACATTCACGCTGCCGTCACGACTGTTAACGTAAATATCTGAGCCCTGAATGACCGACGCGTTTTGTGTGGTCCGGGTGCCGCTACTGTTGTTCTCCGCCTTGCTCATCCCGCCCGGCAGGAGCTGATTGCCGTGGGAACCCCCACCCGAGATGGCGCGAACAGCACTTCCGGCACTCAGGTCGTTCGAAAGATTCCAGCCGCTATTTTTAGCGCTGCTGCTGTATTTCTCGCTGTCTGTGGAGGTGGTGATATCAACATCGCGTTTCGCATCGAGGATCACCGTTTCACCAGCGTTAGCCTGGCTTCCGGCAATCAGGATATCGCCGCTGTTGCTGCCTCCCTGTTTACCGGTGGCCGTCATCTGGATATTGCCTGCGGCGGCAAGATGACTGCCACTGTTAAACTCGCCCTCGTAGTACGACTCAGAGGAAGACCGGCTGCTGCCTGCGGCAATGGCCATCATCTGCCCTGGTCCGTCAAGACCGAGCGCACCGCCTTCTGCCCCCAGCCCCTTCACTTTATCAACGGTGCTGTTGCCACTGTTGCCCTTACCGCGCACGATATCGCGCACGTTACGCACCGTGTCTTCGAATGGCGCTTTCACACTGACCGTTACGCCAGACGATTTAGCCTCCTGCTTCATGGACTCAGTGGTCGTATCCCGTCCAGGAAGGATGGCGATGCTGTCGCCGGTAATATCGATATGCCCGGTTTTGCGGGAGGCATCATCCTTCGCTCTTCCGGCAACCACATCTGTTGCACTGAGCTGGACGTTATTTCCGGCGCTGATGATGACATTACCGCCAGAGGTCCCCACCGTACTGCGGGCATCGCTCTGCGTCGTCTCTGCACCCTGTCGGGTGGATTTCGAAGACTGCGACCCGATGGTGATACCCAATCCCGACCCGCTGGAGAACACGCCGGATTTCTTCGTCTTCTTCATGTCGTAGAACGTGTCGGTGTTGGTTGCTGCCTCCACGGTCAGATCATTTCCAGCCTTCAGTGCCACATCGCGCTCCGCAGCAACCGACGAGCCCTGCACCGTCAGGTTGTTACCTGCCTGGAGAGCAACGTTATCGCCGGAAAGCTGCGTACCTTTCTCACGTGTGTGCGTTTCTTCATGGATGGTGTGAGTCGTTTTTTTACGCAGGAACCCGCCGGACGTCTTTTTCTCTTCCCGGTATGCATAGTCACTTTCGGTCGCCGTGGTAAGGGTGATATCCCGCCCGGCGGCCACAGCCGTATTGCCTGCGGCATAGATATCCGCTGCCTGCGCGGTCACATCCCGTCCGGCGACAACCGTCGCATTCCCACCCGCCGTGATGTCGGTTCCCTGCTGACGCACCGACTCGTTAATAACGGTTTTCTTGCCTGACCTGTAGCTGTCGCCCTGCGTGGTCTCTTCCGCAGCCAGATTCACGTCGCGACCCGCCTGCAGCCCGACATTTTTCTCCGCCGCCAGCGCGGCGGCCTGCGCGTTGATATCCTGCCCGGCCTTCAGCACCAGGTTATCGCCTGCGGAAATCGTGGTGCGGTCGATCCCGGTGCTGTGGGATTCGCTTTTCCCTTTCTGGCTGCTTTCGCTGGTCTGTGCCGCGTTCAGGTTGAGATCGTTGCCCGCGCTCAGCCCCGCGCTGCCGCCCGCCTTCAGGTCGCTGGCGGTCACGTCAAGGTTGTGCCCGGCATTCACCAGCAGGTTGCCGCCCGCGGTGATGTTGCTGCCCTGATACGTGACGGACGAGCGGTTGGTTTTCTCCCGGCTGGAGCTGTATGCGTCGTTGATCTGATTCGCGTTGACGGCAATATCGCCCCACGCGTTCAGCAGCATATCCCCGCCGGAGGCCAGGTTCGCCCCGGTCACGGTGATGTTTTTCCCCGCCTCAAGCGACAGGCCACTCTGCGCGGTAATGGACGCCGTGTTGCCCAGCAGCGTGTCTTTCAGGCTGATGTTGCTGTATTTCCCTTTGGCATTGATATCAATCTGCTCAACCTGGGTCAGGTTGTTGATGCTGCCGTCCAGGCTCTCCAGCGCGACCGTTTTACCGCTGATGGTGGAGCTGATGTTATTGATGTCGCCGATGGCGCTCAGGTTCAGGTCGCCGCCCGCTTTCATCAGGCCGCTGTTGAGGTTGCTGATGCTGTTCTGGCTGTCGAGCGTCAGGCTGTTTTTCGCCAGCAGCGAGCTGCCGCTGTTGGTGATGCTGCCGCCCTTCAGGGTGACGTTGTTGCCCGCGATCACGCTGCCGTTATTGACGGTGACGTCCTTCGGCGACAGGTAGAGTTTCGGCACCATCACCGTTTCGCCGTTGACGGTGGCTTTCTCCCACCACAGAAGGCTGTGGTCGAGCGCGGCAATCTGATCCGCAGTCAGCGAGACGCCAAACTGCAGGCCCAGAGACTGCTGCGCCGCCGCGGCGTTGTCCATCAGATAGCGCATCTGATCCAGATCGGAGCCGATGCCGTTCAGGTAGCGGTTACCGGTCTGGTTGAGCACCACGTTGGAGACATAGCGGGTATCGAACGCCGCATCGCCGAGGAAGCGGTAGTCGTAATCCGGATTCAGGTTGAGGCGGCCCAGCATATAAGACGAGCCGAGAAACTGCTTCTCGTCGGTAAACGCCGGCCGCGTCTCCTGCGGCGCAGTGGACGTCGGTTTGATCCCGAGCATCGCGTTCAGGTCGGCAAACAGGGCGGGATCAAGCTGCCCGAGACCGTTCAGTTTCGGGTTAATGTTGATCAGGTACTGGCTTTTCGGGTTGTCGGAGAAGACAAAATAGCCGTTGTTGCCCGACGGCAGCGGGTAAGCGCTGGTATCGACGCGCTGGCCCTGATAATGCCCTACTGCACCGCCCTGAGCGGTTTTGAGATCGGCGGTGGTGGCCCCGGCGTTCGCCAGCGCGCCCAGCTGGCCGAGATTGGCGTTGCCTTTCTGCGTGGTGGCAATGTTGCTGAGAGACGTGCCGGACGCACCGCCATTTTCCAGCGCCCCGCCGCCGTTAAGCTGCTGCAGCGCACCCTGGAGCTGATCGTTCCACTGCGGCGAGTTTACCGCCACGGTACCGGTATTGCTCAGCCCCTGTTTTTGCACCCCGCTGCCGATGGTCTGGTTGCTGAGGGTGTTCAGGGACGGCGCGGAGATAACGTTGCTGACGCCGCCCGCGTTGGCGGTGGTATTGGTGTTGCTGATATTGCTGGTGAAGTTCGCGGTGACGTTACCGCCTGCCTGAATGACGGCGCGATACGTACTACTTTCACCAGTATATTCCGTTTTTTGTTCGCCTAGTTTATAGGGTACCCAGCTACGATATTTTCGCTGGTCATCATCCCACCAGTACCATTTACCTTCACCGTATGACGACAACGGTGTCCATTTAGGGTCAGCACAATCTGAGAAAAACCACTCGCAATGATACTCTGCCTGCACGTAGGTAATACGTCGACCGGCTTCGGCTGAGAAATTGTTTAATGTCCCACCAGAAAGGGAGATATTACGCCCCGCCAGAATATTACTCGCGCGGTTATCCAGGGTTCCGGCATTAACAGTGATATCACGTCCAGCGGTGATACGAGCCGCACCTCCTGTAGCTGAAGCCTCTACGACTGACTCGCTGAGGATAAACTGCCTGATATCTTCTCCGAGAAGACGATATACAATCCCACGTGTACACTGCCCGCTGTTATTGCCCCCACCTGCCCGACATTCTTCATATTCATCAAACACCACGTTAGTGCCGTTGTGCTTCCACTCTTCCAGACTGATTTCAATATCGGGTTTCTGCTTACCGTAATAGGAACCATGCAAATAAGGTGACTGCTTCGGAATGGCATCCGGATATTGCTGCTCACGCTGATTAACGACCAGCCCCTCTGCTTCATTGCGCAGATATGCTGTTTTGATCGTAATATCACCACCCTGCGTCTCAATATTCCCCGACGTATTCACCACCTGGCTATTGGCATTCCCCGCTGCATCCCGCTGCATCCACAGGTTGTTCCCCGCCATGATGTCGCCGCGCTGGTTGGTGATGCTGTCGGCCAACAGCGCCAGATTATTGGCCGCATACAGCAGCGCGGTGTTGACGATGGCGCCCGGCGCGCTGAGAGTCAGCGAGCCGCGCGTGCCGGTGAAGCCGTCGACGGTAATATTGCTCCGGCTGGCCACGGTGATATCGCCCCCGCCCTGCACCGAGCCCGCGGCGTTCAGCGCCACATTGCTGCCGGAGAGCGTACTGGCACCGCCGCCGGTGGTGATTTGTCCGTTGTTACTGAGCTGCCCGCCCGCATTGAGGTTGACTGCCTGCCCCTGCAGCACGCTGCGGTTATCGATGTCGCCGCCGCTGCTGATGGTCAGGGTTCGGCCTGCCGCCACGGCGGTCCGGCTGGTAAACGCGTTCGTCAGCTGCAGCGTTAAATCGCCCAGGGAGACCAGCTGGCCGGTGAGGTCCAGCCCCCGGCTCTGCAGCCACAGGTTGCCGCCGCTCAGCAGCTTGCCGCCCGCGCTCTGGGTCACCTGGTCGGCATTAATATTCAGCTGCGCGTTGCCGAGCAGCGTGCCGCTGTTGTTCAGCTGGCCGTAGTTAACCGTCAGCTCGCCCGCCTGGGTGGTGCCCTGGCTGGCAAGCGTGGTGCCGGTCAGCGTGGCGCGGTCGGCCACCCACGTGCCGCCGTTAGTGGCGTTCGCCGCATTGAGGATCAGGTCGGTGGCCTGCAGCCAGCCGGTGCCGGTGAACTGTGGCGTGCCGAGCGTCAGGCGCGCGCCAGAAAGCAGCCTGCCGTCATTACGCGCCTGCGAGGAGGCGGTCACGCGCGTCTCGCCGCCGCCCTGGATCAGGCCGTAGTTAAACAACGCGGGTGTGGTCAGCGTCAGGCCATCGCGGCTGACGATTTCGCCCCCGCCGTTGTTGGTCAGCGTGCCGCTGAGGGCCAGCGTCGCGCCGTTATCGCCCTGCAAACGTCCGCCGTTGGTGAGCGCCCCGGTAGTGATGCCGAGCGTGCTCCCCTGCATTTTGCCGTCACTGGTGACGCTGGCCGCCGTGACGTTCAGCGCCCCGCCGGAGAGCAGGGTGCCGGATGACTGCTGGCTCACCGCGCCGGTCTGGCTGAGGGTCAGGCCGTTCACGCCGCTGATGGCGCCGCTGTTGCTGAGCGTGCCGCTTTTCAGCGTCAGGTTTTTCGCCGCCCATTGCCCCTGGTTCGCCAGCGTGGCGGCCTGCAGCGTCGCGCTGCCCAGCGCGGTAATCTTGCTGCCTGCGGTGCCAGTGAGCGTGTCGGCCAGCGTCATCTGCAGCGCGTCTGCGCTCTGCACCGCGCCGCTGTTGGTGAGCGACTGGGCGTTGAGCAGGATATTTTGTGCCTGCCAGCTTCCGGCGTTGGTCACCGCGCCGGACGTCATCGTCAGGGTGCCCTGAGTAAGCAGCTTGCCGCCTGCGCCGTTAATGAGTTCCTGCTGCGGCGCGGCCATCGCCATGCGCGCCATCAGCCGCTGCTGCCCCTGCAGGGTCAGGCTCTGCAGGCCGGTTAAGGTGCCCTGGTTGTTGATGCTGCTCTGACTCAGCGTGAGGCTTTTCCCCTGCACGGTGCCGCTGTTTTTGAGCGTGCTGCCGCCGAGCGTCACATCCCCTTCGCTGAGAAGCTGCCCGCGGTTATCCAGCGTCCTGGCGGTGATGTCCGCCCCGCCCTGGCTCATCAGCGAGCCGGTTGAGGTCAGCGTGCCGCCTGCATTTGCCGTCAGCGTTCCCTGACTGAGCAGTGACCCGCCGTGCGACCAGTCGGTGGCGCGGACGTCTGCGCTGTTCCCCTGCAACGTGCCCTGGGTGGTCAACTGGCCGGCATCCAGCGTCAGCATGCCGCCGGAAAGCGTGCGCGAACTCGTGCCCGTGGTCAGCGTGGTGCCGATGAGCGCCAGGCCGTTCGTTCCCTGCATCAGCCCGCCGTTGTTGAGATCGCGAGCGTTGAGGGACAGCGTGCCGCCCATGATGCGCCCCGGGTTCTCCAGGATGTCCGCGGTGAAGGTGGTTGCGCCGCCGCTCTGCAGCAGCCCGGTATTTGTTAACGCCCCGCTGAGCGTGCCGCTGAGTCCCGTCAGCCCGTTCACCGTGCCGCTGTTGGTTAGGGTGCTGCTCGTCATGCCCAGCGTCGCGCCCTGCAGCGTACCGGCGTTTGTCAGCTGTCCGCCCTTCAGCGTGAAGCCGCCGCCGGAGAGCCATTTGCCGTTCAGCTCGTTGATAAAGCGATCGGCGGTGGCGTTAACGGTGTTGCTGCCCTGCATCAGGCCGCTGTTGCGCAGTTCCGTTGCGCCTGCGGTCAGCGTTTTGCCCGCCACCGTGCCGCTGCTGGTCAGCATCGTTGCGTTAAGGATGGCATTTTCAGTGGCAACGAGGTTCCCCGTATTTGTCAGGGTGTTGCTCAGGCCAAGATCCAGACTCTGCGCCTGAATATCGCCCTGGTTCGTCAGGTCACTTCCCCGGAGGGTGAACCCGCCGTCCACCAGCAGCAGACCGGCGTTATCAAGCGTGTCGAGGTGTAAATCCAGGTTGCTGCCGCTCACCAGCTGTCCGGTATTCCTGTTACTCAGTGCGCGGGTGGTCAGCGCCAGCGCGTCGTTACCCTGCAGAATGCCGGTGTTGCTCAGCTGCGCGGCATTCGCCGTCAGCGCTTTCCCGGCCAGCTGGCCGTCGTTAAACAGCTGCGCCGCCGTCAGCGTAAACAGGTTCTGGCTGAGCAGAGCCCCTTTGTTGTCCAGCCTGCCGGTGGCGGAAAGCGTCAGGGCGTCCAGCGCCTGAACGCTGCCCTGGTTACTCAGGCTCTCTGCGCCAAGCGTCGCGCTGCGCCCCTGAAGGCTGCCCGCGTTGCTGAGGGTTTTTCCGCTCAGGGTCAGGGTCTCGCCGCCCGTCACCTGCCCCTGGGTCTGGTTCGCGAAAGTATCGCCGGACCAGGCCAGCGTGCTGCTGCCCTGAAGCAGGCCGCTGTTCTGCAGATCGCCGCGCAGGGTCAGCACTTTCGCCAGCAGTTGGCCCCGGTTATCGGTGCTGCCGGCCTGAACGTCCAGCGCCTGCTGGCTGAGTACCTTGCCGCTGTTGGTCAGCGCGCCGGTCACCTCCGCCGTCACGCCCGCTTCCCCCAGCGCGTTACCGGTGTTGATCCACTCGCCGGTAGCCAGGTTTAGCGTTTTGCCCTGCAAAAGCCCGGCGTTGTTTAAGGTGGTGTGGTGCAGTTCGAGCGCGCCACCGGAGAGCAGCATGCCCGACTGCTGGTTGCTGAGCTGCACCCCCGTCGCCGTCAGGGAATGGGTGCCCTGCAACGTGCCGCCGTTAGTGACTGCCGCGCTGTTGAACTGTGCGTCGGTACCTGCCATCAGCCCGCCGTTCGTCAGGCTGGCGGCAGTCAGGGTCAGGCCATCCCGGGCAATCACCCGCCCGTCGGCATCGTTGGCGGCCTGGCGGGTCAGGTTAAGCAGCAGCGCGGTGGCGCTGAGTTCGCCGCTGTTAGCAAGCGTGTCGCCGTTGAGCTTCAGCGTTCCGCTGCTGCGCAGCGCGCCACGGTTACTGATGTCTGCCACACCGAGCGTCAGGGTATCTTCCCCCTGAACGGTGCCCTGGTTTTGCAGGCTGTTCGACGTCACGTGCAGGTCGCTGGCCGCAATATTGCCCGCGTTAACCAGCGTGGTGCCGTTCAGCGTGATCCGCTCGTCCGCCAGCAGGCGTCCGCTGTTGCTCAGGTTGAGATAGTCGCTGCTCAGACTGACGCCGTTGATTTCACCCTGGTTTGTCAGCGTGTCGCCTTTGACGCGCAGCATGCCGTCGGTGGTGATAAGACCGCTGTTAGCCAGCACGGGTATGTTCAGCGTTAAATCCTGCGCGCTGTAGACCGATCCCCCGGTCAGGTTCGCGAGCGATCCGGTCTTCAGGCTGAGCAGGCTGGTTCCCTGCAGCAGGCCGCCGTTCTCCACCGACGCACCGTCCAGCGACAGGGTATCGGCCACCAGCGAACCGCGGGTGGTGATGCGGTCGCCTGCCGTCAGGGTCATGCGGTCCGCTTTTGCGACGCCGGACAGGAGGATGTTCTGTCCGCTGAGGCCGATCGTACCGGCGGTAAGTTCCCCGCTGCTGGTCAGGTCGTTGGTCGCGTTAAAATTCAGGGTGTTACCGGTGGATTTCCCGGCATGCGCCAGCGTGCCTGCGGTCGCCAACAGCGCTCCTTTTGCCGCCTGGGTGCCGTTCAACGTCGCATTCTGCGCCTGAAGGGTAAGCGCCTGCCCGCTTTGCAGGCGGGCATCCCGATCGGTGATCAGATCGCTGGTGGAAACGGTTAATGCCCCCGCCGCGTCCGTCTGCCCGTTCAGGTTGGCGCTACGGTTGGCGGTAAGCTGGACGTTGCCCTGGCTGGTGGTACGGGATGCCTGACCGCTGGTCAGGGTATCGGCCTGCGCCGTCAGCGCCGTCGCGCCGGACAGGGTGCCATTCTGTTCAAGGGTGCCTGCTGTCACGTTCATCGCGCCGTCAGCAAGCAGGCTGCCGCCGTTACGCAAGGTTTGCTGCGCCATGACGTTCGCATCCCCTTTCGCGCTCAGCGTGCCCTGCTGCTCCAGATTATCAGCATTTAACGTCAGTTTTCCGACGCTCTGGAGGGTGCCATTATTGATGATCGTCTGCCCCTTCAGGGTGACGTCGTTACCCTGCGCCGTACCGCCGTTCGTCAGGTCTCCGGCGTTCACATCCAGATGACCTTTCGCCGCCAGCTGGCCGCCGTTTGACACCCTGTCGCCGGAGAGCACAATGTCGCGCCCCGCATTCACCAGTCCCTGGTTACTGACGGTACTGCCCGTCAGGCGGATATCGCCCGAGGCGTCGGCCCGGCTCTGGCCGTCCAGCACCAGCTGTCCGCCGCTCAGCGCAAGGTTCTCCCCTGCCGAGATCGCACTGCCCGTGGCTAACAGCGTGCCGCCGCTGGTCAGCGTGGTGCGGGTATCGCTGCCGACGCGGGTACTGGTCAGCGCGATATCCTTTCCGGCCGCCACGCTGAGCGCGCCTTTACTGGTGATGCTGCCGGCGCGCTGCGTCAGGCTGCCGTCGGTAGACAGCATGGTGTCGGTCTGGCCTGTCAGCGTCGCATCCGAAAGCGCAATCCCCTGCCTGCCCACGACCGCCAGCGCGCCCGCGCTGTTCGTCCCGCCGCCCGTCATCTGCACTTTTCCCTCACCGGAAAGGCGCATATCGCCGCTGCTGGCGAGCATGCTGTTATTGAGTTCCACATCCTGCGAGCTGGCCACGTTCAGCGCGCCACCGGCCTGATGGCTGCCGTTAAGGGCCACCCCCGCGCCGCTGGCGGCGATCGATCCGCTGGCAAGGCTGTTCGAGACCGTCAGTTTGCCGCCCGCATCAAGCTGAATATCCCCCTGGCGCGCGGTGAGGTTGCCGAGGTTCACCCCCACGCCCGCCTCGCTGGAGACCAGGCGGATACGGTTGGCATACATCCCGCCGAGCGCGCCGGTATCCACGGCCACCACGGGTGCGGCCCCCTCACCGGCAATCGGCTTAACGCTTCCATCTTCGCCAACGCGGTTCGCCCCCGCCGTCACCTTCAGGTCGTTCGCGTGAATCGCGGCGTTCACTTCCGTTGCGCGCGCAATAATCGACAGCGCGTCGCTCCTGCTGGCGTCCAGCCCCTGGCCTTCAACCGTGATGGCCCCTTTCGTCACGTCCAGCGCCAGCAGGTTACCGTTAGCGTCAAACTGCGGTTTACCCGTGGTCAGCGTGGCGTTGGGGGTGTTGATAAACCCGCATCCGTTACAGGTGATACCGTACGGGTTAGCCACCATGACGTTTGCCGCCTTGCCGGCGACTTCCGTGTAGCCCTGAAGCTGGGAGCGGCTGGCCCCTGTGACTTCGTTGATGATGCCTTTCGCTTCCCGCCCGGCCTGCAGGTTGGGGTTGTTCTGGATAAGCCCGCCCAGCTGGGTCTGGGTTAAACGATCCGTGCCGTTATTGAGGATAAGTCCCTCTTTGCCGACGTTGTAATCCTGGAACTGGTTATGCGAAATACCCGCCCCGTTCGGCGTGGCGATATTGATGACCGGAACCCCGTTCCCCGCCCGATCCACCGTGGTCTGCCCGGTCGGCGTGAGCGCCGCCGCGACGGCAGGTGCCATCGGTTGCCAGACCATTAAGCCGCAGACAATCCAGCTGATCAGACGCTGCGAGAAACGAACGGGAGGGTGACGGGTATCCATAGTCGTAGAGTCTCTTAAAGCATAAAGGCAATGCGCCAGTTAACGCTCACATGATCCGGGCCGAGCCAGTCGGGATAGTGCAGCGGCGTGCCGACTGAAACCTGGCTGCTGTACCAGCGCCCGGCGCTGCTCAGCCCCACAGAGGCACCCCATAACGTGCCGGAGGCAAAGCGGTCCTGACTGTCTTTCTCCAGCCAGCCGCCGTCAACGGCGACCGTGGTGCTCACCGCGCCAATCACCGGGAGGGTGAAGAGGGAATATCCCAGCTCGTTACGCCAGTAGCCGCCGTTATCCCCGGACAGATACTGCTCTTTAAAACCGCGCACGGAGCTTTCGCCGCCGAGCGTCAGACGCTCGGAGCCGTACAGCCGGTCAGGAGACCACTGGCCGTAGGCGCTGGTCAGCCACCAGGCGTTACGGGCTATCGGACGCTGGAAGCTGGCGTTCAGGCTCCATTTGCGGAATTCAGCCCGCGGCATATCGCCGGATTTATCTTCGTCGGTTTCGGCATTGAACCACGGCATGCCGTGGCTCCAGGTCGGGTTGAAGGTCGCGACGCCGCCCAGCATTTTTTGTGTGTGGGTAACCCCCAGGATCAGGCTGGAGAGATTGCGCGTGCTGCTCCGAAGCGGCGCGTCGTTGAGCCAGTTGCGGCTTGAACGCTGAACCACGCCTGCCGCGATGCCGGTTTTCACATCCCCGTTGCGGAAAACCACCCACGACGCGTTGACGCGGTGGGTTTTGGTATCGCCCGTAGAGAGCCAGTTGAACCCCTGGTTATTGATGGTGGTTCGGTAGTTGCTCCAGGCATAGCTGTAGTCCAGCAGGCCGTAGCCAAACGGCACGCTGACGCCCGTCTGGAAATTCTGCGCATCGTACGCGCTGGCAAAATCGCTGCTGCGCCCGCCGCTGACGAACCATTTATCCGCCAGCCCCAGCATATTATTGGCAGTGAGCACGCCATTAAGCTGCTCTTCACCGGTGCTCTTCTGCCCGCTATTATCCAGGCTTACCGATGCACTTAACGGAAATTCCGGTTTTGCCGTGAGATTAACAATCGAATATCCTTGCTGGGTTCCCGGAAGAATTTCTATCTGAACCGGCTCGGCGCGCAAACGGTTTATTTGCTCCATGCCCTGTTCGATGTCGCGTAAATTAAGGATGCGCCCCACCCGTCCCGGAAACGCCATTTTCAGCATCCGCGGCGTTTCACCTTCCAGGCGAATCGCTTCCAGCCGGCCTTCCAGCACGACAATATTCAGCTGGCCCCCGGAGAGATCCTGCTCGGTAAGAAAGGCGCGGCTGGTGATATATCCCCGGCTGATATACCAGTCAGAAATATGGGCCAGAAGCTCCGTTATTTTCGCCATATCCAGACACTGTCCTTGCCACGGCGCAACAAGGTTATGCTGGTTTTTTGGAGAGATTAAGGTCGCACCGGAAAGCGTAATGCTGTTAATGGTGAAACAGGGCCCGGAGCCGGTAACAGGCCCTGGTCTGGCGGGTTCGGGGAGGGGAATACTCCGCTTCAGCTCTTCGCGCTGCTGCTGGTTTTGAAGTAAAAGCTGCTGCTGTTGCTGTTGAATAGTATCGCGATCAGCTGGAGACAGCGGTGCAGCGTTAGCGCTCGCTGAAAATAGCGCAGCCAGGAACATAGCAATAGCATAATTTCTGAATGAAATTATTTTATTTTTTATTTTAGACGTGTTCATCCATGCCACAAAATTAAGACGCAATTATAATTTGTACAATATAAGAGCATTCTTAAGGCGAGTATATCTAATTTAAGTTATGGCATCTTAAAAAAGATTATTTTAGAAGCGTAAGAAGTCACTTAACAAAAAATAAGAAATGTTTAACTAACCCTTAAATCTTAAGTTAGCTGCAATGCATTAAATATGCAGACGGAACGTTTTCCGCCACTCAGCAGGGCTCACCCCAAAGCGCGCCTTAAACTGCTGCCGCCAGGTGACGGCGGAATTAAATCCCACCAGCTCCGCCACGCTCTCAACGGGCATATTTCCGGCTTCAAGCAAAATCTGGCTGCGCCGCAGGCGTTCGGCGGTAAGCCAGTCGGCAACGCTCATGCCCGTGGCTTTAATAAAATGGCGGGTCAGCGTGCGGCGGCTCATCGAAACCACCTCCGCCAGCGAGTCCAGGCTATGCGGTTCGGTAATGTGCTGCTGCAGGTAGTCGATCAGGCTGTTAATACGTGCGTCACGGGTATCTTTCGGTACCGGCTGGGCGATGAACTGCGCCTGCCCGCCCTCGCGGTGCGGCGGTACAATCATCCGGCGGGCAATCTGGTTGGCGACCACGCTGCCAAAGCGCTGGCGAATAATATACAGGCAGCAGTCCAGCGCGGCTGCGGTACCGGCAGAGGTGATGATATTGCCGTCATCCACGTAGAGGGCATTGATATCCAGCTCGACGTTCGGGAAGAGCGACTGGAACTGGAGTTCAAATTCCCAGTGGGTGGCGGCCCGTTTACCGTCGAGGATCCCCGCCCAGGCCAGCACAAAAGACCCCAGACATAGCCCGACGATTTCTGCGCCGCGGTCTCTCGCCTGTACCAGGCTGTCTAGCAGCGTCTGAGGCGGACGTTCAAGGACGTGCTGCCAGTAGGGAACGACAACAATATCGGCCAGCCCGATGGCGGTGTAATCCTGCGTGGCATTGAGGGCGAATCCGTCTTTTGATGTAAGAAACCCCGGCGTTTCGGCGCAGATCGTCACATTAAAGCGCTTTTCGCCGGAGACCGAATCGCCAAACAGAATACAGGGAACGGAGTAGTGGAACGGGCTGAACCCGTCTACCGCGACAATCGCGACGTTGATTAGCGACATCTGTCTCTCCTTTCCCGTTAACGCACTCAGAATATAACGGTTTCGCCATCCTGGGGAATGCTCACCGCATCGCTCACCTGGTTGGCTTCAACGTACTCACGCAGCGCGCTGCGGGTCAACAGGCAGTGGTTAATCGCCTCCATATGGCTCGCCACAATGTTGGCCTGCGGCAGCAGGAAATGAACGTTGAGCACGTCCTCCTGCCCCATAATAATGGGCCCAAAGCCAAGGACGTGGGCATAGCCGGCGTTCAGTACCACCACGTCCGGCTGGTGCTTTTGCAGATCGGCCGCCACCTCTTCGCGCCAGATGGTATCCCCGGCAAGATAGAGCGTCTTCTCCTCGGGATGACGCAGCACCACGCCACAGGCCTCGCCCAGCCGCTCCGCCAGCTCCGGCACGGCGTAAGCGCGGTCGGTACCGTGCTGGCCGCCGTGGGTTTTCGTAATCTGAATATCGCCAAAGGTGGTCGCGTCGGTCATGACCGTCAGGTTGCTAAACCCCTGGCTGCGCAGCAGCGCGGCGTCACGATCGTTTTGCACGTAGATCGGTTTATCTTTGGCGATCAGCTCTGCTGCGGCGCGATCCCAGTGATCATCATGTGTATGAGTGACGATCACCGCGTCGACGTCCAGCAGCGTGTTGACGTCAACGGGGAGTTCGACCGTCGGGTTACGGATATCGGCATGCGCCGTGCCGGGAAAACCCGGATAAGCGCCCTTCGGGGCCAGCATCGGGTCGATTAAAAGACGTTTTCCGGCGTAGGTAATCAGCTGGGTGGCGTTGCGAATGTGGGTAATGTTCATGGGCTATCCTCCGGTTGGTGTGATAAGGAGGATAGCCAGCCGTCGCCGGTAACGCTGTGGGTTAAAGGGCGATTACCGATGGAATCGGGCCAATTTAATCACCGCGTTTTCTGCCGGTTCCTTTACCAGCCCGGCACCGCCCCGCCGTTAAAGATCGTCTCCGCCGCTTTCGCCACTTCCGGTGACTGATAGGACTGGATAAACGCCTTCACGTTCTCCGCGTCTTTGTTGTCTTCGCGCGTCACCACGATATTCACGTACGGCGAGTTTTTATCTTCAATAAAGACGCTGTCATGCACCGGCGACAGCCCGGTTTGCTGAATATAGGTAGTGCTGATGATGGCGACATCCACTTTCGGATCGTCCAGCACGCGCGGCAGCTGTGCCCCTTCCAGCTCCATAATTTTCAGCTGTTTAGGGTTGGCGGTAATATCCAGCGCCGTCGGCAGCAGCCCGGTGTCCGGCTTCAGGGTGATGAGCTTCTCTTTTTGCAGCAGCAGCAGCGCGCGGCCAAGGTTGGTCGGATCGTTTGGAATGGCGATAGTCGCCCCGTCCTTCAGGTCAGACACGGATTTGATTTTGCGGGAATAGCCGGCCATCGGGAAAACGAAGGTGTTCGCCACGGCCACCAGCTTGTAGCCATGCGCCTTGTTATCTTCTGCAAGGAACGGGCGGTGCTGGAAGACGTTGGCATCCAGCTCTCCCTGATTTGTGGCATCGTTAGGCAACAGCGAGCCGCTGAACCCTACCAGCTCCACGTCCAGGCCATATTTCTCTTTCGCCACCTTTTTGGCGACTTCCGCCACGTCCTGTTCCGCGCCGTTGATGACGCCCACTTTAATGTGTTTGGCATCGCTGCCACTTTGATCGCACCCTGCCAACAGCAGGCCAGCGAGTACCAGAGCACCTAATCGACGTTTCATGAGACAGTTCCTTTTGCTGAATGTTGTAGTGACTATATCGACAACGAGGCGGTGAAATAAAAAACGAAAAAGAATCAATAAGAAGGATAAGTTATATGCGAGTATCGCCGGGTGGCGCTGCGCTTACCCGGCATCAGGGAACACGACGTTGTCGTCCAGTCCTCGACGGCAAGCTCCTGCACCATTCTGAATGCACGATCGTTTGTCACAATCGTTGTCCCCCGGCTGATAGCATGCGCAGCGATCAGCTGATCGAGATCGCCCATCACTTTGCCTTTTTTCTCCATGGCTGCACGAAGCTCTCCGTACGTTGCGGCGGCGTCACTGTCCCAGTCGCAAATCGTGATGGTATTGAGAAACTCCTGGATTGTTTCTTTCAATCTACTGCTTTTCTTCTTATCCGCACCATACAGCAACTCAGCTTCGGTAATGCTTGAGATACAAACGTCCCCCGGAGTCAGGCATGTCATTCTGCTTACAACCTCCGGGTGTCGTTTAAACAAGTGGCTCACGATATTCGTATCCAGCATATGCCTCATGAACAGGCTCCATCCAGAGGGTCTCTTGTCGTAACACTCTGATTGCGCTCCTCTTTGCTCAGAAACGAATCCGGTACGTCTGTAACTGCCAGCAGGCGGAAAAAATTATCCCAACTCTTTGTCTGAACAGGTTTTGCCGCCAAAACGACATTCCCCACCTCATCCCGCCGGATGTAGACGCTCTCCGTATCAAACGCGAATTCAGCAGGCAGCATCACCGCCTGATTCCGCCCCTTTTTGAAGAGTTTTGCTGTCCGTTCCATTGACATCTCCATGCTTTATTTAACCAGGCCAAAGCATGCGCCAGGGCCTGAAAAGAAGACAAGCAGCACGCTTCAAATTAGGAAAGCGACTCGCAATAAATAGCAGAATCCATAATCACCGCAGCGGACTTAAAGCGCTTTCGCCAGATAATGTCGCTGCATGCCCGGATAAGGATAATCCTGCAAAGACATCTGCAACTGGTACCCCTGTTTTTCATAAAACGGGCGCGCCTGGAAGCTGACGGTATCCACCAGCGCGTGCTTGCAGCCTTTGCGTCTGGCTTCCTCTTCTGCCGTTCTGATGAGCTGGCTACCCACGCCGGTACCTCGCACGGTGTCGCTCACCCAGAGATAGTCGATATTCAGCCAGTCGCCTTTACGCACGCCGATTAACCCGCCCAGCATTGCGCCATTATCGTCACGCACGTAAACCCCAACGTCGCCGCTAAAATTTGTCAGATCGAGAAACTGCCCGTTAAAAGCCCTCAGACCCGTCAGTAACTCCTCTTTCTCCTGCGTCGTGACATTATCAGTAATGCTCAGGTGCATATTTTTCTCCTTATTTTTTCTGCCGTTTCACTATCGCATACCCACACTCTGGAGAAAATTCATACTTTCGACTGGCGTCGCGACACTGAATGTAACGATATATTTCATGGGAAGCCTGTGACTTCTCAAGGGGGTTTTGATGAAAGCTGCGCACCTGGTCTGTCTGCTGGTTTGTCTGCTCTTCGCCGCGTTTGTCCATGCTCAGGAAAAAGACGATCCGGCAAAGGATGCACAAATAAAACAGCAGGTTCTGAAAGATGTGAAGAAAGCCTGTACGCCGCAGAAAAAGCAGAGCGATAAGGCCTGGCAGGCAATGATTTTGTCTTCAGAGGCCAACCAGCTGCTGATCAAAAATGCCGTTACCGCCGTGAAGCGCGACAATCTGGACGCCTACTGGGATGCAGTAAGTCAGGTGGATTGCATGGAGGATTATTGAGTTCTCGCCGGGTGGCGCTGCGCTTACCCGGCCTGGAAAACGTTTTTAACGCTTCCGCACGTCCGGAATGATGAGATCCCCGCGCAGAACATAGGACCCGAGCATCTGCGTTTTCTCCGTCAGCCAGCTCACGATGCGTGCCGCCATCGCGTCCATGGAATATTCAATGGCCGGGATCACCGGAATACCCGGCAGGTGCAGCGATCCGGCAAGACTGAAGACCATGATGTCTTCCGGCACCGATTTATTAAACGCCTGCAGCTGCGGGATCACCCGCTGAGCTTCCTGCTCGTCCGCTACCAGCAGCGCGTTGAAATTCAGGGTGCTGGCGTTGTTAAGCAGCTCCTGCAGCGCAACGGACGAGGAGGTCGCGTCCATAAAGACGAGGTTGCGATTAAAGGGCAGGAAGTTTTTCTCCAGCGCATGCTTGTAGCCAAGCAGCACCTGGTCGGCAAACCCGCTGCCGTGGGGGTGGATCAGGGCAATCTGGCGACGTCCCTGGCTGGTCAGGTAGTTACAGGCGGTTTCGGCGGCAAAAGCGTGGTCGAACTGGATGCTGTTGGAATTATCAGCCTCCATGCAGTCCACCAGGATGACGTTTTCCATATCCACGTCCAGCGGGAAACGGGCACCAATCACCAGGATGTCGTCACACAGGCCGCAGGAGAGTTCTTCAAGAGCGTTCATCACTTCCGCTTTGCTATGCGCGAAGCGCAGCAGCAGGTGTTTTTGATGCTGGCTGAGCTGTTTTTCCAGCGCGTACAGATACCCGGTGGTCTGGTTAATGTTTTCCTGCGCGCAGATCACCCCAATGCAGCCCGTCGACTGGCTCAGCAGCGACTGGGCAATCACGTTGGGACGATAGTTCAGCTCATCCACCGCCTTCAGCACGGCCTGACGGCTGGCTTCCTTAACGCCACGTGACCCACTCAACACTCGCGATACCGTGGCTTTAGACACCCCGGCCAGACGTGATACATCATTGATTGTCGACATCTCTTTCCCCTGGCAGGCTAACCTCGCGCCTGCAAATTCCATCACCGCTACGGCTCACATTATAGCCAGAACGGAGTATATCCGTTTCCGTTTTTCATGGAAACCGATTTTCCGTTTCCACTCAAAATGACGCAAATACAGCCAAATTATGTGACCCACATCCGGTTAATTAGCCTCATAAGTAAGGGATCTTGATGATTGTCACACTTCTGTCTTTTATGAATGGAAACCGGTTTCCGTATCATGTCCAATCACTCTCGCAATAACTTTTTACATTTAGAGGATGGTTGTCGATGTTCAAGATTATGCTGTGCTGCTCTGCCGGGATGTCCACCAGCCTGTTGGTCAGCAAAATGGTCGATGTCGCGAAAGAACGTGGCGTTCCGGTAAAGATTGATGCGTACGGTGTTTCCGAATTTGATA
Organism: Enterobacter sp. 296B2; assembly: GCF_034106185.1. NCBI lineage: Bacteria > Pseudomonadati > Pseudomonadota > Gammaproteobacteria > Enterobacterales > Enterobacteriaceae > Enterobacter > Enterobacter sp. 296B2. The sequence goes on from NZ_JAWNCA010000013.1 coordinate 22,383, forward strand.
CGCAGTTTCCGCAATATCAGGTGGTACTTCTCGGACCGCAAGTGAAATACATGTTACAGACACTCTCAGACAAGGCGGCTACGAAAGGCATTCCGGTGCAGCCCATCGACATGATGGACTACGGCATGCAGCGTGGCGATAAAGTACTGGACTATGCTCTGTCGCTCATCAAAGCGGCACACTAAAAGGTGTTCACATGAGTTCGTTATATCAATCCATGGTCGCGGTGATTGAGCAGTCAATTACCCCGCTGGCCGCGAAGCTGGGTCAGCAAAAGTATGTGATTGCCATCCGCGACGGCTTTACCGCCGCGCTGCCGTTTATGATCATCGGCTCGTTTATGCTGGTGTTCATCTTCCCGCCGTTCTCGGCGGATACCACCAACAGCTTCGCCCGCGGCTGGCTGGATTTCTCCCAGACCTACCGCGAACAGCTGATGCTGCCGTTTAACCTCAGCATGGGCGTGATGACCTTCTTCATCTCGGTGGGGATTGGGGCGAGCCTGGGGCGTCAGTTTAACCTCGACCCGGTGATGTCCGGCCTGCTGGCCTTTATGGCCTTCCTGCTGGTCGCCGCGCCGTATGCCGACGGCAAAATCTCGACCCAGTATCTCTCCGGCCAGGGCATCTTCACCGCGCTTATCACCGCAATCTACTCCACCCGCGTCTATGCGTGGCTGAAGCAGAACAACGTGACCATCCGCCTGCCGAAGGAAGTGCCAACCGGCGTGGCGCGCTCGTTCGAAATCCTGATCCCGGTGATGGTGGTGATTGGTACCCTGCACCCGCTGAACTTGTTCATAGAAGCGCAGACCGGAATGATTATCCCGCAGGCAATTATGCACCTGCTGGAGCCGCTGGTGTCCGCGTCTGACTCCCTGCCCGCGATTCTGCTCTCCGTGCTGCTGTGCCAGATCTTCTGGTTTGCCGGTATCCACGGCTCGCTGATCGTCACCGGCATCATGAACCCGTTCTGGATGGCAAACCTCTCTGCAAACCAGGCGGCACTGGCCGCTGGCGCAGCGCTGCCGCACGTTTACCTGCAGGGCTTCTGGGATCACTACCTGCTGATTGGCGGCGTAGGCTCCACGCTGCCGCTGGCGTTCCTGCTGCTGCGCAGCCGCGCCACGCACCTGCGCACCATCGGCAAAATGGGCATTGTGCCGAGCTTCTTTAACATCAATGAGCCGATTCTGTTCGGCGCGCCGATCATCATGAACCCGATGCTGTTTATCCCGTTCGTGTTTGTTCCGCTGGTCAACGCCTGCCTGGCGTACGGCGCAACCAAACTCGGCTGGCTGGCACAGGTTGTGTCGTTGACCCCGTGGACCACCCCCGCGCCGATTGGTGCCTCGTGGGCGGCAAACTGGGCGCTCAGTCCGGTGATCATGTGCCTGGTCTGTATGGTGATGTCCGCGCTGATGTACCTGCCGTTCCTGCGCGCCTATGAGCGTACGCTGATGAAAAACGAAGAGCAGAAAGCCCAGGCAACCGTCGGTACCGCTGAAGCCGCAAGTAATTAAGTCAAAGAGGAAAGGACATGAAATACGCATTTCCCGATAACTTCTGGTGGGGCAGCGCAAGCTCCGCTCTCCAGACCGAAGGGGCAAGAGAGGGAGAAACCACGTGGGATTACTGGTTTGCCCGCGAGCCAAACCGTTTTCACAACGGCGTGGGGCCGCAGCAGACCTCCACGTTTTATCAGCACTGGAAAACGGACATTCAGCTGTTAAAGCAGCTGAACCACAACAGCTTTCGCACCTCGATTAGCTGGGCGCGCCTGATCCCCGACGGTATCGGTGAAGTGAATCCGGAAGCGGTCGATTTTTACAATCAGGTCATTGATGAGCTGAATGAACAGGGCATCACGCCGTTTATGACCCTGTTCCATTTCGACATGCCGATGGCGATGCAGGAGATTGGCGGCTGGGAAAACCGCGACGTGGTGGAGGCTTACGCCCGCTATGCGCAGATCTGCTTCGAGCTGTTCGGCGATCGCGTGTTGCACTGGTTTACCTTCAACGAGCCGATTGTCCCGGTGGAAGGCGGTTATCTGTACGACTTCCACTACCCGAACGTGGTGGATTTTCGTCGGGCAGCCACCGTGGCGTATCACACCGTGCTGGCCCATGCGAAGGCGGTTCAGGCCTACCGCGCCGGGCATTACGCCGGGGAAATTGGCATCGTGCTGAACCTGACGCCGTCCTATCCGCGCTCGCAGAACCCGGCGGACGTTAAGGCGGCGCACATCGCGGACCTGATGTTTAACCGCAGCTTCCTCGACCCGGTGCTGCGCGGCGAATACCCGGCGGACCTAGTGGCGCTGCTGAAGGCTTACGATCAGCTGCCTGCCTGCAGGCCGGAAGACAGCGCTCTGATTGCGGAAGGGAAAATCGACCTGCTCGGCGTGAACTACTATCAGCCGCGTCGCGTAAAGTGTCGCGACAGCGCGGTGAACCCGCAGGCGCCGTTTATGCCGGAGTGGTTCTTTGATAGCTACGAGATGCCGGGCCGCAAGATGAACCCGTACCGCGGCTGGGAAATCTACGAGCCGGGTATTTACGATATTCTGGTTAACCTGCGCGACAATTACGGCAACCCTCGCTGCTTTATTTCTGAAAACGGCATGGGCGTCGAAAACGAACAGCGCTTTATTGAAAACGGCCAGATTAACGATCAATACCGCATCGAGTTTATTTCCGAACATTTAGCCTGGCTGCATAAGGGTATTAGCGAAGGGTGCAATTGTCTCGGTTACCATATGTGGACGTTTATTGATAACTGGTCGTGGTGTAATGCTTATAAAAATCGCTACGGATTTATCCAGCTCGATTTACAGACGCAGCAGCGCACCATTAAGAAAAGCGGAGAGTGGTTTGCCGCCACCGCCTTAAATAATAGTTTTGAAAAAGAGTAATAATGATGATCGCACTAGAAGAAGCCGTAATGGAAATTATCGTCAATGCCGGACAGTCACGCAGTCTGTGCTTTGAAGCTCTGCACGCGGCGCGTCAGGGCAACTTTGACGAGGCCAAAAGCCTGCTGCGCGAAGCCGACGGCTACTCGCGCCAGGCGCACAAGATGCAGACCAAACTGATCGAGCAGGATGCAGGCGAAGGCCGCCAGCCGATGACGTTAATCATGGTGCACGCGCAGGATCATTTAATGAATTCTTTATTAGCGCGTGAACTGTCCGAAGAAATTATTCATTTATATCAGAGATAGTCTATGGCGAAATAATTAATGTAATACCTCTGTACCCTAAATAGAGATCCACTTGTTCTGATGATAGCGACATACTCTGTCAGATCGGAGCGGGATGGTTATTGTCTGAATAAAATTAAACTATATTGAGATAACCATGAATACGATTAAAAAACTTCCATTAACCATGGCGGTTATCGCCGCGCTTTGCCCAATTTCCGTGCTCGCACAAGAATTTACCCAGGAGCAAATCGACGCCATTGTGGCGAAAGCGGTGGATAAAGCCCTGGCCGAGCGTCAGGCCAAAATGGATGCGGCAGTCGCGAAAAAAGCGGACATCGTGACCGAGCCGCAAAGCGCGGCGCAATCCCCGGATATGGCGATCCCGTTCGGCGTGAAATTTACCGGCTACGCCCGCTACGGCGCGCACTTCCAGGCCGCCGATCAGAAATACGTGGCGGTGGACGGCTCCTACAACGGCGCGTCAGCGATTGGTCGTCTGGGCAACGAAGGTAACGGCGGGGAATTCCAGCTCTCCAAGGCCTTCAAGGGTGACAACGGCGCCATCTGGGACATCAACGTGATGATCGACCACTGGGGCGATGAAGTTAACCTGAAAAAAGCCTACGCGGGGGTGACCAACATTATGGCCTCCAACCCGAACGCCTATTTCTGGGCCGGTCGTGACTTCCACCAGCGTCCGCAGCAGGGCATCAACGATTACTTCTGGATGAACCACGACGGCCAGGGCGCCGGGGTGAAAAACTTCGACATCGGCGGCGTGCAGTTTGACGTGGCTGCCGTGGCGGCGGTGGAATCCTGTAGCCCGGAAGTGATGGAAGATGAAGCCAACCCGTCGCGCATCACCTGTACCGGCGGTTCCGGGACGGGCGATAAAGGCAACTACGCCGCAACCTCGAAAATCCACGGCATGAAGCTCGGTCCGATCGACATGGAGCTGTACGCCAACTACGGCTTTGACTCGAAAGCGGTGGAGAGCGACGAGCGTCTGAACGCCTGGCAGGGCGGCGTGGTGTTGAGCCACACCAACGACAGCGGCGTGAACAAGGTCATCGCCCGCTACTCCGATAACGCGGACAACAGCGTGTTCAACAAAACCGAGGATCTGACCACGGTCTACGCCAGCTTCGAAGGGCTGTACAAATTCACCCAGGCGACGCAGGTGGAATACATCCTCGCCTTCCACGACTACGACAACAGCCGCGATAAGACCGACAACCGCAAGAACTACAACGCCATCGTGCGCCCGATGCACTGGTGGAACGACGTTCACTCCACCTGGCTGGAAGCGGGCTGGCAGCACGTTGACTACGACAACGGCGGCGACAACAAGGGCTGGAAGCTGACCCTGTCGCAGAACATGTCTATCGCCATGGGGCCGGAGTTCCGCCCGATGCTGCGCTTCTACGTGACCGGCGGCAAAGTGGACAACGAACGCACCGCGCGCGTGAACAATACCAAAGACGAAACGCTCGACGACTTCAACGTCGGCGCGATGTGGGAGGCGTGGTTCTAAGGTAAAAGCAAAACGGCAACGCAACGTTGCCGTTTTTAGTGTTTGCTCCCTCTTCCCGTGGGCTGAGGGATCCCCACAAAATAATGTTTGCATGGACGACCCCCTCTCCCTTGAGGGAGAGGGCTGGGGTGAGGGGGAACATACGGCTCTGGTGGTCATTCCGTTCACTTTATGTTCCTTGCTACTCTGTGATTTCTGTACCGGTGAACGTGCCAGGGCGGCTCAATCGCCCCCACCCTGGCGACCCGGGCTCCCGGCGGTAAATCGCCGCTTCGCGGTGCCCTCAGCTTATTCCTTCAGGCTATCGGGTCGGGCATGAGCCTGCATCCCTGCAGGCCACGCCCTCTCGGCGCATCCGTGCGCCTCGCCCCGGCCTTACGGAAACGCTTCGGCGATTTACAGCCGGACCAGGGCATCGCTGAAAGCTTTAACTCGTTCTGAAACAACATTATTGCTTCTGCTTAAAAATTACTGGGGATTCCTCAGCCCCGTGGGAGAGGGCCGGGGTGAGGACATCAGGCCGTACACAACCATGCTATGCTGTTGACCGAATTAACGACAACATAACAGGGGAGAACATGGGTTCCACACGCAAAGGGATGCTGAACGTCCTGATTGCCGCCGTTTTATGGGGCAGCTCAGGGGTTTGCGCGCAGTACATCATGGAGAAAAGCCACATTTCTTCGCCTTACCTGACCATGGTTCGCCTGCTGTTTACCGGCGTGATCCTCCTGACGCTCTCCTTCGTTCACGGCGACAAGATTTTCTCGGTCATCAAAAACCGCAAGGACGCCCTCAGCCTGCTGTTTTTCTCGCTGGTCGGCGCGCTCACCGTGCAGCTTACCTTCCTGCTGACGATTGAAAAATCCAACGCGGCGACCGCTACCGTGCTGCAGTTTCTGTCACCGACCATCATTGTGGCGTGGTTCGCCCTGGCGCGGAAAAAGCGTCCCGGCGTATTTGTCCTGTCAGCGATTTTTACGTCGTTGATCGGCACTTTCCTGCTGGTGACCCATGGCGACCCGACCTCGCTCTCCATCTCCCCTGCCGCGTTGTTCTTCGGTATCGCCTCGGCGTTTGCCGCCGCGTTTTATACGACCTATCCGTCGACGCTGATCGCCCGCTACGGCACGCTGCCGATTGTCGGCTGGAGCATGCTGATTGCCGGATTGATGCTGACGCCGTTCTACGCCGGGCGCGACACCACTTTCGTGATTGACGGCAGCCTGCTGCTGGCGTTTTTCTATCTGGTGGTGATTGGCACGGCGCTGACGTTCAGCCTGTACCTGAAAGGCGCGCAGATGATTGGCGGGCCGAAGGCGAGCATTCTGAGCTGCGCCGAGCCGCTGAGCAGCGCGCTGCTGTCGGTGGTGTTGCTGGGGGTGGCGTTCACCCTGCCGGACTGGCTGGGCACGCTGCTGATCGTGTCGTCGGTGGTGCTGATTTCGATGGATTCGAGAAGACGGGTTCAGACATCAGCGTAGCATGATGTCCCCTCACCCGGCCCTCTCCCCAAAGGGGCGAGGGTGAAAAGACAGTACCGAGCAGTCCCCTCTCCCCTTTGGGGAGAGGGTTAGGGTGAGGGGGGGAATTTACTACTTCGCCTTAACCTTCCCCGCCACCAGCAGCGCCGTCAGCAGCATCAGCGTACCGGAAATCACCAGCGGTGACGTCAGCCCCAGATGGTCAAGCGCCACGCCGCCAATGGCCGCGCCGCAGGTGTTCGCCAGCTGGATTACCGCCACCTGAATCGACCCGGCTTTTTCCGCCTGATCGGCCAGAGAGCGGGTGATCCACGTCGACCAGCCCACCGGCACCAGCGCAAAGGCAAAGCCCCAGATAATCGCGATGGCAGACGCCACCCACTTATCGCTGCCCCACAGCACCAGCACCGTGGCGCTCGCCGCCAGCACCAGCGGCGCGCCCGCCAGCGCCACCTTCAGGGAGCGTTTCAGGAACTGCGACGACAGCGAGGTGCCGACAAAGCTGGCGATACCGAAGCTCAGCAGCACCAGCGTCAGGCCGTCAACGTCAAAACCCGCCATGGTCATGTACACCGGGCGGATATAGGTGAAGAAGGCAAACTGCCCGGCAAAGGCCATGAAGATCGCGGTCATCCCCGCCAGCACGCCCGGCCGCTTGAGCAGGCTGAACATGTTCTGTTTGTGGTGCGCCGCTTCGCCCGGCAGCGACGGCAGCGCTTTCCACACCCAAATGATACAGAGCAGGCCCATCACCGCCGCGGCGTTAAAGACGTTACGCCAGCCGATAATCCCACCGAGGAAGCTGCCCAGCGGCGCGGCAATCACCAGCGCGATGGAGACCGCACCGAAGATAACGGAAAGCGCTTTTGGCACCGTGCGCGCGGGCACCAGGCGCATAGTCAGCGAGGCCGACATCGCCCAGAAGCCGCCGAGCCCCAGCCCCAGGCAGGCGCGACCGAGCAACAGCAGGGTGAAGCTTTCCGCGAAGGAGACCAGCAGGCAGGAGAGCGTCAGCAGCACGCTGAACAGAATGACCACCTTGCGGCGGTCGATGGTGCCAATAACCTGGGTGATAAACAGGCTGGCAAACATCGCCACAAAGGCGGTGACGGTAACGGACTGCCCCGCCACGCCTTCGGAAATGCCCAGATCCTGCGCCATCGGCGTCAGGAGGCTCACCGGCAGAAACTCAACGGTAATCAGGCAGGCGACGCAGAACGCCACGGAGAAAACCGCCGACCAGTTGGGCCGAGAAAGCTCGTTGGTCTGCGGTCTGGTCGTGGGCTGAATATGTTCTGTCATGGCGTCACCTGAAGATAAAAACGTGCGGAAAAGTCGCGCAGTTTATCATCAAAAGTGTGACGAATTTAACGATTTGACAACTTTTCTTGCATCGCCGCATTCGCCAGCCCGACGATCCACTCCTGATGCCCGTTAATCATCGGGTTCGGCACGGCGCGAGCAAGTTCCTGCGCTGGTGCGCCTTTCTGCGATTCCTGAGTCAGAATCCGCACTCGGTTTCCGGGCAGGTCTTCAAACAGCCAGGCGTGGATCACATCCAGACGAGAATTCGCATCCCCTTCCACCCAGCCGTGCCACGCGATACGCGCGGCTTCACCGTCGACAGGTGGAACATACTCCGTTACCTGCGCCTCAACCGGAAAGCCAAAGGTGGTAAAGCGAAAGCGAGCGTTAGCACTCAACGCCGGGCCGCTGCCGTCATGGAAACGGATATCCTCGGCGTTGCTGTAATAAGACGGCCACAGGGTGGTGTCGTTGAGCTGCGCCCAGATCTCTTTCGCGCTCAGCCCGGCGACGATGATTTCGTTAGATGCAAAGTTATCGGTAGTGCCTGGCAGGTAGTCGTTCGGCCAGATAATGGCGGATTGTTTCATGGTTCACCTCATCGTTTTAGTGGATGAGGTGATGGTGCACCCGTGAGTGGTATAAATCTAATGACGATGCTTTATACTCTTCATCACGGTTCGTGATATCAGTGCAGGTAAAACACGCCCTCTTCCGGCAGGAAGAGCTGGTTATAACGCAGTTGAAAGGCGTTAAGCTCCTGCGGGTCAGGTTCCATCTCGCGCATAAAGCCGAGGGCGAGGCGGATTTGTGCATCGGTAATCGGCGCGGCCAGGCGAGCTTTACGCAGCAGGCGGTGCCAGGTATGCAGGTTCTCTTCGCTACCGTCGACAATGCAGATCTGCCAGATAAGCAGCACCTGCGCAGCGTTTTGCAGATGCGCCTCGTCCGGGCGCTCAAGGTAGCGGATAAACTCATTGCCCGGCGTTTTACCGAACTGATCGATCATCGACTCAACAGGCATTGGGGTAATGCCCAGACGCTCGCTTAAACGTTTGATGGCGCGGCGGGAATCTGAGGTCAGGACGCGAAATCCCACCACAAAGACCACGGCAAGCGTTGCCAGCATTATCCAGACCATGTGTTCTCCTTTGACTAGCCGCTCATCATAGCGGGAAACGCAGCGCGTCGACAGCGGGCGGCACCAGAATAGTGTACGGAAAAGAGGTGGAAAAACGTCATGAAAGCGGATCTTCGCACGCTGGATCTTAACCTGCTGAAAACGCTCGACGCCCTGCTGGATGAACGCAGTGTCACCCGCGCGGCGGCGCGTCTTGCCCTGACCCAGCCCGCCGTAAGCGGCATGCTCAACCGCCTGCGGGATTACTTCAACGATCCGCTCTTCATCCGCGCCCCGCATGGGATGGTGCCAACTACACGCGCTGAAGCGTTAGCCGCTCCGGTGAAGCGTATACTTGCTGATATCGACGTGCTGTTACAGCCCGTGGCTTTTGACCCGATCACCGCAACGCTCACCTTCACCCTCGCCGCGACCGACTACGCCCTGCGCGCGGTGGTCGTACCCTTTATCGCCGCCCTTAAAGTGCAGGCGCCTGGCATTCGCGTGCGTGTGGTGCCCGTGGAATCTGGTCGCCTGGTCAGCCAGCTTGAACAGGGCAGCGTTGACGTGGCGCTGATCACCCCACATACCACGCCCGATGAGCTTCACAGCCGGGCGCTTTATGATGAACGGTACGTTTGCATGATGCGCGCCGACCATCCGGATGCGGGAAAGACTATGGCGTTAGACCGATTCTGCACTCTGGAGCATGTGCTGGTCTCTTACGAAGGCGACGGTTTTCGTGGCGTTACCGATGGTGCGCTGGAGAAAATTGGCCGCATGCGGCACGTGGGGCTTTCAGTGAGCAACTTTTTGGTCCTGCCGGACGTGCTGGCTCTCAGCGATATGATTGCCGTCGTGCCGTCACGCATAGCGGAAAACCAGACGGGGATGTTCGTGTGCGAAACGCCAGTGGCCGTACCCGGCTTTACCAAAAGTATGGCCTGGCACGGCAGAACGCACCGCAATCCCGCGCAGGCGTGGCTGCGCGGGCTGTTGCTGGAAACCAGTCAGCGAGCCTGAAGTTCCTTCAGCAGCGCCTCGTGGAAGCGTGCGGGGTCCTGCATCTGCGGCGCGTGGCCCATGTCGTTAAATTCCACCAGCGTCGCGTGCGGAATGCGCTTCGCCGTCTCTTTCCCCAGCACCGCATAGTTGCCAAGCGTCTTGCGGATTTCCGGTGGGGCGAGATCTTTCCCGATGGCAGTGTTGTCCTTCGTGCCGATCATCAATAATACCGGCATCTTCAGGTCGCTAAATTCGTAGATAACCGGCTGGGTGTAGATCATGTCGTAAAGCAGCGCCGAGTTCCAGGCCACGCGCGTTTTGCCCGGCCCGTTGTTCAGCCCGGCAAGCATGGTTACCCAACGCTCGTATTCCGGCTTCCACTCCCCGGCGTAGTAGGTATTTTTCTCGTACTGTCGAATGCCGTCGGCGCTGACCTTCAGCTCGCGCTGATACCACTGGTCGACCGTAATATGCGGCACGCCGCGTGCTTTCCAGTCTTCCAGGCCTATCGGATTGACCATCACCAGCTGCTCCACCTGCTGCGGCCACATGAGGGCGTAGCGAGTCGCCAGCATGCCGCCGGTCGAGTGGCCGATGACCGTCACGCGATCGACGCCGAGCGATTTGAGCAAGGCGTGGGTGTTATCCGCCAGCTGCTGGAAGGTGTACTGATACCGCTCCGGCTTGGTGGATTTACAGAAGCCGATCTGGTCAGGGGCAATCACCCGATACCCGCTGGCTGAAAGCGTGCGGATCGTGCCGTCCCAGGTACCGGCGCAGAAGTTTTTTCCGTGCATCAGCACCACGGTGCGGCCGTTAGGGTTTTCCGGCTTAACGTCCAGGTAGGCCATTTCCAGAGGCTGGTTTTGCGAGGTAAAGGCAAAGTGTTTTACCGGCCAGCCATAGTCAAAACCTTCCAGTTTTTCGCCGTAGGTAGGGTTATCCGCGGCCATCGCGGGGGACGCCAGTGCCATCAGCAGCGCCAGGCAGGACAATCGTCGGGTCAACATGCAGGTTCTCCGTTCTAAGGCTGCACGAATGGCGGCAGCAAAAACACTGTAGAGCATGGAGAGGAGCGGGTGTGTAAAGCGGGGTAAAGGTAGAGCCTGTAAATAAAAAAGCCCGGCGGTCAGCCGGGCAAAGAAGTTACCTGCACACTCAGGCCGCTTTCAATTTCTGCTTCTGCGCACGATTCTCACGGCGAATTTTACGTTCTTCCAGCACCGCTACCATCGCCATCAGGACGATACAGCCGATCGCTGCGGCATCCAGCGCCGCGAAGGTGCCCGCCCAGCCGGTCAGGCCGAAAATCGGTGTGCCGTCGGCGATCATCCCCAGACCCAGCTTGGCGAAGCTGTCGCCGATCAGGTAGGCGAAGGTGCCTTTAATTCCATCGGCGGCGCCGATCGCTTTTTTCGGCACGAAGCCGACCGCCGCCACGCCGATCAGCAGCTGCGGGCCAAACACCAGGAAGCCGAGCGCGAACAGGGACGCCAGGTAAACGTACTGGTTGCTGGCGTGCTGGTAGACGCCGAGGGTGGCGATAATCAGTGCCAGCGCGACGCAGGCCACCAGCGCGCGACGGCCGTTGGCGAGGTCGGAGAGCCAGCCCCACAGCAGCGTGCCGACCAGCGCGCCCACTTCAAACAGGGTGAAGCCCTGAATCGCCACTTCTTTAGAAAGCTTCAGCTCCTGGAAGGCATACACCGTCGACCACTGGTCAATACCGATACGCACCACGTAGAGGAAGATGTTTGAGAAGCACAGCAGCCAGATCACTTTGTTTTTCAGCACGTACTCAACAAAAATCTGCCATTTGGACATCTCGTTCTCTTCGGTCTCTTTGTCCTCTTCGCTGATCTCCTCCCCGAACAGCTCTTCGGCTTTGCCGAGGCCGTAGGATTCCGGGGAGTCGCTGCCGAAGCGCAGGCCGATAAAGCCGACAATCAGGGCGATAATCGACGGGAAGATAAACATGCCGATCACGTGGCCGTCGAACAGGTAGTTCGCGCCAAACAACGCCACGCCTGCCGCACCCGCCCCGCCGAGGTTGTGGGAGATGTTCCACATGCCGAGGTAGGAACCACGCTTGCGGCGCGGGGTCCATTTGGTGATGGTGGAGTAGCTGCACGACCCGCCGGTACTCTGGAAGAAACCGCTCAGGGCGTAGAAGGCGATCATCAGGAACAGGCTGACGGAGCCCGCGCCCATGCTGGCGCTGAAGCCGAGCATACAGATGGCGGAGAGGATCAGCATAAACGGCAGGAACTGCTTGGTGTTTTTGCCGTCCGCGTAGTAGGACACAACGGTTTTACCCACGCCGTAGGTGATGGAAAAGCCCAGGCCAATCATCCCCAGCTGCGTCATGCTCAGCCCGTAGGTTGAGATCATGTCGTTCTGCGCGATGTTAAAGTTTTTGCGGATCAGGTACATGGTCAGGTAGCCGATGAAGACCACCAGATAGGACTGCATGAACGGTTTGAACCACATCTTGCGCCGCACGTCGAGCGGCAGATCCAGGGTCGGCTTGCGCACCTGATTTAAGAAGGCCAGCATGGTTGGTTTACTCCTGAGCTGATTTTTGCAGCATTGTAAAAATCAGCCGGGAGAGATGCCTGAGACAGCGTCCAGGTAAAACCGGGAAAATTTCCTAGTTTTGCGCCATACGGGGTGAAAAGGTGAAGCGCATCACATCACGCTGGCTTCGCGCGGGGCCTGCGCGTGCAGGAAAGGCAACAGCAGCAGGGCGGAAATCCCCGCCGCGATGGCGATCACCGCGAAGAAACCGCTCCAGTGCCAGACGTCGATCACCCGCGCCAGCGGCCAGCCGGAGAGCGATGCGCCCAGGTAGGCAAACAGCCCGACAAAGCCCGTCGCCGCGCCTGCCGCCTCTTTGTGGGAACACTCAGCCGCCGCCATGCCGATCAGCATCTGCGGGCCAAACACGAAGAAGCCGATGGTGAAGAAGCATGCCGCCTGCATCACGTAGCTGGCGAACGGCATCAGCCACAGCGAGCCGACGGAGAGCAAAATCCCGGCGGCGAAAATCAGGTTCATCGGACCACGGTTGCCATTGAACAGCTTGTCCGAGCCCCAGCCCGCCACCAGCGCGCCGATAAACCCGCCCAGCTCGAACATCGTCACCGCGGAGTTGGCGGTCACCAGGTCCACGCCGAGCGTCTCGGACATGTACAGATTGCCCCAGTCGTTGATGGCCGCGCGCACCACGTAGACCAGTACGTAGCAGAGCGACAGCAGCCAGATGTACGGGTTTTTCAGCACGTATCGGGTGAGGATCTCCCTGCGGGTCAGCCCCGCGCCCTCCTGCTGCTGGGCGATCTCCATCTCGTCGTGCCGCCAGTCGCCCACCGGCGGAAGGCCGACGGTTTGCGGCCTGTCGCGCAGGCGCCAGCAGAGGAACAGCCCGGCGACAATCGCCAGGCCACCGGCAATCATCATCCCCGCGCGCCAGCCGTAGTGCAGCGCCGCGGCACCCACCACCATCGGGATCAGCGCCCCGCCGACGTTATGCGCGGTGTTCCAGATTGCCCACCAGCCGCCGCGCTCGTTGCGCGAGTACCAGGCGGTGAGCAGGCGGGCGCAGACCGGCGCGCCCCAGCCCTGGAAAAAGGCGTTCAGCGCCCACAGCAGGGCGAAGGCCCACAGCGAGGTGGAGAAGCCGAACAGGATGTTCACCACGCCGGTGGCGATCAGCCCAACGCCCATAAAGTAGCGCGCGTTGGAGCGATCGCTGACGATGCCCGAGAAGAACTTCGACAGGCCGTAGGTGATGTAAAACAGCGTCGCCAGCAGGCCGATATCGGTGCGCGTCATCACGCCGCTGGCGAGGATTTCCGGCGCGGCGGCGTTGAAGCTTTTGCGGGTGAAGTAGAACAGCGCGTAGCCGAGCCAGATGGTAATCAGGATATGGCGACGCCAGTAGCGGTAGCGGGCGTCGATTTCCGCTTTGTTGATTAATGGGGCTGCGCTGGCTGGGGTTTTAAACATGAGACGTCCTTAACGGCAAACTGACGCTGACGCGCGTCCCGTGGGTGCAGGAGAGGGTCAGCGTGCCGCCCAGCGCCTTTACTCGCTCGCGCATGCCCGCCAGGCCAAAGCCCTGCTGGCCCGATCCCGACGGCAGGCCGCAGCCGTCGTCTTCAATCACCAGCATCAGGCGCTCGTCCTGCTGCCAGCCCTGGATGGTGACCGCGCTGGCACTGGCGTGCTTGACGATGTTGTTCAGCCCCTCCTGACAGACGCGGAACAGCGTCACGCGCTGGCCTTCGCTGAGCGAAGATTCGTTAATGCGCCAGTCGAGATGGCTGACAATACCGCGGCTTTCCAGCTCCATCTCGCGCATCAGGGAACGTACCGCCTGCTCAAGCGTAAGGTCGTCAAGCTGGCGCGGGCGCAGCCGTCCTAACAGGCGACGAACGGAATCATAGACGCCCAGCGAAAGCTGTTCGATATGCGCCCCGCCCTGCTTCACGCCCGCGTTTTCGGCCGCCAGGCGCTGAACAATGCCCGCCTGCGTGCGGATGGCGGTGATAGTCTGGCCGATATCGTCGTGCAGCTCGCGGGCCACCTCCTGCCGCACGCTCTCTTCCGTCTCCAGCAGACGCTCCGCCAGACGGCGGTTGCGCGCCAGCTCGGTTTGCAGGGACTGGTTCAGCTCGCGCAGGCGCTGAATGCCCGCCCCGAGCAGCAGCCCGGTCAGGCTCTGGGCCAGCAGGGAAAGCAGTAAATCTACGGGATGATCGTGCCAGGTCTGGCTGGCAATCAGCGCGATAGCGTTCATCAGCGTGGCGATCAGCGCCCCCTGCCAGCCGTAGTGCCAGGCCAGGGCGATAATCGGCAGCGCCAGACAAAATGGCGTGAAGCGTGAAAGCTCGGCGGGCAGGCCAAGCTGGAGCCACAGGCTCACCACAAACAGCAGCAGATACCAGATAAGGTGCCGGGCGCGCCAGTTCACCGGTTGAGAAACCAGCGCCGGGCCGAGCGGCTGCCAGACGGTGCTGGTGAGGTAGTGCCAAATAACGAGACAGGTTGGTGCCAGCGTCAGGCCGCCGGTGAGGGTCAGCAGCAGGGCATTGAGCATCTCCTTCTCGCCAATCCACGGCAGGGATTGTAGCAACGCGGCGGCAATCAGCGCCGCCCCCTGCCGCAGCAGCGTGCGCCAGTCGCGCTGGTGGCGGTAGCGGGAAATGAGCGCGACCGGGAGAAGCGTGAGCACGCTTCCGGTCATCAATAAGGGCAGGTGCGCGAGGGCAACTTCCTGCGCCAGCCAGACCAGCATCAGCCACTCTGCGCCCAGCAAAACCGGCCAGTAGCCGCGCGGGCACTGGAGCATTAGCCCCAGACGCAGGCCGAAGGGAAACAGCAGCACCGCCAGCTCGGGGCGCTCGACAAGATGCAGGCTGATGCTCCACAGGCAGAACCACGCGGCGGAGAAGATAAAAAAGCTGGCAACGACGGCGATCAGCCGAGAAAAAGCGGAACTCATTGCCAGCTGTCGAACATGCGGCGCGCCAGCTCGACGTCGTTGCTGACGTTGAGTTTTTCCATCAGGTTGGCGCGATGGACGTGCACGGTTTTTGGCGACAGATCCAGCTCGGCGGCGATCTCTTTGACCGACATGCCCTGCGCGAGCTTCTCCGCCACCTGACGTTCGCGTCTGGTGAGCGGATCCTGCCTTCCGGCCGCCAGCTTGACGGCGATATCCGGCGTTAAATAGCAGCCGCCGGTGGAGACGGTGCGCACCGCGGCAATAAGCTCGTCCGGGCTACAGCGTTTAGAGAGAAACCCCCGCGCGCCCGCGTTGAGCGCCTGCTCGACCAGCGCCGGGCTGTCGTGAACCGAGAGCATGATCGTCGCCATTCCTTTCGGCAGCTGGCTTAACAGCTCCAGCCCGGAGAGATCCGGCATCGAGATGTCGCAGATACAGACCTGCACCCCGCGCCCCGGCAGGCCCGCCAGCGCCTCGCGACCAGAGCCAAACTCGGCCACGACCTGAAAATCTGGTTCGAGGTTCAGAAGCTGGGCAAAGCCGGAGCGAACGATAAGGTGATCGTCGATGAGAGCGATGGTGGTCATGTATCTTCCTGCGGTCTGAAAACGCCGGATGGCGCTGCGCTTATCCGGCCTACAAGAGCGAAAGACGCTTACCTTAAGCGATTTACTCGAAAAACACCGCAATTTTGTTAAACATGGTGGGATCGGACTGGTTGCGCGCCACTTTGGTGACGTCTTCCAGCTTGTCGATCTGCGCCATCATCTGCTCCAGACGCTGATCGTCGTTGACCAGTAGCCAGATGCGGCTGTGCTCGCTGCCCTGAATCGGCAGACAGAGAATGCCTTCCACGTTAAACGCCCGACGGGCAAAGAGCCCGCAGACGTGGGTCATGACGCCAGGGTGGTTGCGGACGGTGAGTTCCAGAATGACGTTATCATGTTGTTTCTGCATGGCTTATTCTCCCACCATCTCAGTATTTGCCGCACCCGGCGGCACCATCGGATACACTTTTTGTTCAGGGTCGATACGCACGTGGATCAACGCCGGGCCGGGGCGAGCAATCGCCGCCTGCAGCGCCGCGTGTGCGTCTTCTTCCGCGTTCAGATCGCAGGTGTGCAGGCCAAAGCCGGCGGCGATCTGCATAAAGTTAATCATCCCCGGATAGGTCGCCGCAAACACCCCCTGCTTGTAGAACAGGCTCTGCTGCTGGTGCACTAAGCCCAGCGCCTCGTTGTTCATCAGGATAATTTTCACGTCTAACTGGTTTTCCGCCGCGGTCGCCATTTCCTGAATGTTCATCATCAGGCTGCCGTCGCCGGAGAAGCAGATGACCTTGCGGTCCGGATTCGCCAGCGCCGCGCCCACGGCGGCGGGCAGGCCAAAGCCCATAGTGCCCAGGCCGCCGGATGTCAGCCACTGACGCGGACGGTTCAGCGGATACGCCTGGGCGGTCCACATCTGATGCTGGCCGACGTCGGTGGTGATAATCGCGCTGTCGTCCACGCAGGCGGCCACGGCGTTGATCAGCCCGTAGTGGCTCAGCGGGTCGCCTTCGGTTGGGATCGCGCCCGGGAACTCGCGCTGCAGATCGGCCACCAGCTGACGCCAGTCGGCGCGTTCGGCTGCATCGGTTTGCGGGATCAGCTGCGCCAGCACTTCGGCCACGTCGCCCTGAATCGCCACGTGCGGCTGCTTGATTTTACCCAGCTCGGCGCGGTCGATATCCACGTGAATGATTTTGGCGTTCGGGCAGAACTGCTCGGTTTTTCCAATCGCCCGGTCATCAAAACGTGCGCCCATAACAATCAGCAAATCAGCCTCTTGCAGGATGTAGTTGGTGCTGCGCGCGCCGTGCATGCCCAGCATGCCTAATGACAATGGATGTGCTTTAGGCAGCATGCCCAGCGCCATCAGGGTCATGGTGGTCGGCAGGTTGGCTTTTTCCGCAAACTGGCGGATTTCATCCGCGGCGTTAATCGCTCCGCCGCCCAGATAGAGCACCGGGCGTTTGGCGGCGTTAATCATGGCGGCGGCATCGCGCACGCTCTCAGCGCTGAATTCCGGCGCGGCCGCGCGCTCGCCCGGCTCCGGCAGCACGTCGATCTCGATCTCTGCGGTCTGGACATCCTTAGGAATGTCTATCCACACCGGGCCCGGGCGGCCTGACTGCGCAATGCGGAACGCATCGCTGATAACCTGAGGAAGCTCGGTGATATCGCGAACTAAATAGTTATGTTTGGTGATGGGGATAGAGATGCCGTAGGTGTCCACTTCCTGGAACGCATCGGTGCCGATCATGGAGGACGGTACCTGGCCGGTAATGCAGATCAGCGGAATGGAGTCGAGACGCGCGTCGGCGATGGCGGTGACCAGGTTGGTTGCGCCCGGGCCGCTGCAGGCCATACAGACCGCCGGTTTGCCCTGCGTACGCGCCATGCCCTGAGCGATAAAGCCTGCCCCCTGTTCGTGGCGCGCCAGCACGTGGCGGATCTGCTTGCTTTGGCTTAGCGCATCGTACAGCGGCAGCACCGTGCCGCCAGGGATGCCCGCAACCGTGGTGATGCCCTGCCGTTCCAGCAGATGAACGATCAGCTGCGCGCCGGTAAAACGCGTCTTGGTGGATGTTGTGCCCGAACTTGCCATGCTCCAGTCCTTTTCTTCTGAGCCAGCCTTCCGGGGAGGGTCCTAAACGAAAAACCCCGCCCGGTTTGCGCCGGCGGGGTTTTGGATTCGTGTGTTGATCCAGTCCCTACGGCGCATTGCCGACGACCACCACCACACGCACGACGACCACTGCGGCTGGTTGCGCAGTTTTTAGTAGGGTCGAAGTGAAGATGGATGAAGTCATTGGGGACCTGTGTTTGGAATCATTGATGGAATTTATACAAACACAGGTTTTAGGGCGTGACAATGGAAATATTTTCATCTGCGCAAAAATGCGTCAGGGATCACGTTTCGTTTGTTGGGTTTACTCTTCGTTTTCACCTCTCAGATTTTCCATAAACGCTATTACGTTCAGTTACATACTAATCCCTTATAAAAATCTGAAAATAACGGCTCGATCGTGTAGTGACATACTTTATGTGGTTATTATTTTTTTAACCTAACTACAACTACAAAGATACTAAAGCGTGCCGAGGGATGCATGCGAGTGTTAAGGAAGACAGCATGAACAAGTTTTACACAATGCTTTTCGCTGCTTTGCTTTTACTGGCCGGATGCGACAAGCCTGTGAAAACAGAACCTGCCCTGCCCGGCGGGGGCGGAACCATTGAAGCCATTAACCACACAAGCTGGGCCATCAACCGCTTCAGCGTTAACGGGCAGTCCGGCCTCGATATTATTGGCCCGTATTCGGGTGGCGGTGGGGGCTGCTGCTTTGGCGTGAGCGGGCCGTGGACGCCAGGAATGACGGTGCAGGTTGACTGGGAAACAGGCGTCGCGTTTGCCAGCGATGTGCCGGAGATCCCGCAGCCTGATGAACCAGATACCACCGGGATGAACCGGGATGACCGTTACAAGGCATGGCAGGCTTATTCGGATAAAAAAGAGGAGTGGTACCAAAAAATCAAGGCACTAAATAAAAAACATACTCAAACCGTTCCGGTCCCCGATTACACCGGACAGAAAACCTGCGGCATTACCGTTCACTTCCTGCCCTGTGACCAGGTGAAGGTCACCACCAGCTGCGCCGACTATGGCAGCCCGGATTATCCCGTCAAAGACCCCGTGCATATGGAGAAGCCGACAGTATGTCCCCAGTGATTGCAGCATGGCGTACCCGCATTTTGCTGGCCGCAGCCCTGCTGCTGGCCGGGTGCGACCAGCCCGTAAAAACGGAACCAGCCCCGCCCGGCAGGGGTGGAACGATTGAAGCCATTAACCATACCAGCTGGGCCATCAATCGCTTCAGCGTGAACGGGCAGTCCGGCCTCGACATTATCGGCCCTTATTCGGGTGGCGGTGGAGGCTGCTGCTTTGGCGTGAGCGGGCCGTGGAAGCCAGGAATGACGGTGCGGGTTGACTGGGAAACGGGCGTCGCGTTTGCCAGCGATGTGCCGGAAATCCCACAGCCTGATGAACCAGATACCACCGGGATGAACCGGGATGAGCGTTATAGGGCATGGCAGGCTTACTCAGATAAATATCACGAATGGTATGGCAAAATTAAAGCCATCAGTAAAACACATTCCCGAACGGTTCCGGTCCCCGATTACACCGGCCAGAAAACCTGCGGCATTACCGTTCATTTCCTGCCCTGTGACCAGGTGAAGGTCACTACCAGCTGCGCCGACTACGGCAGCCCTGATTATCCCGTCAAAGACCCCGTGCATATGGAGAAGCCGACAGTATGTCCCCAGTGATTGCAGCATGGCGTACCCGCATTTTGCTGGCCGCAGCCCTGCTGCTGGCCGGGTGCGACCAGCCCGTAAAAACGGAACCAGCCCCGCCCGGCAGGGGTGGAACGATTGAAGCCATTAACCACACCAGTTGGGCCATCAACCGCTTCAGCGTGAACGGGCAGTCCGGTCTCGATATTATCGGCCCTTATTCGGGTGGCGGTGGAGGCTGCTGCTTTGGCGTGAGCGGGCCGTGGACGCCAGGAATGACAGTGCAGGTTGACTGGGAAACGGGGGTCGCATTTGCCAGCGATGTACCGGAGATCCCACAACCTGTACGACCTAATCTTGAGGGATTGAACGAAGAGGAAGGATACAAGGTAGCTCAGGCTTATTCGGATAAAAAAGAGGAGTGGTACCAAAAAATTAAGGCACTAAATAAAAAACATACTCAAACCGTTTCGGTCCCCGATTACACCGGCCAGAAAACCTGCGGCATTATCGTTCACTTCCTGCCCTGTGACCAGGTGAAGGTCACCACCAGCTGCGCCGACTATGGCAGCCCGGATTATCCCGTCAAAGACCCCGTGCATATGGAGAAGCCAACAGTATGTCCAAATTGACCCCTGATAATGTCTGGTACCCTCCTGAGTTTCCGGAAAGAGGTAGATTACCTAATACCAGATCTCACTTTTTGCAAAACTGCAGGGAACAAAGCAGTCTGGAAACGAAATATCATAACCAGCTTTGCACCGCTGCAAACCGACGCGTCTTGCCTCCCTGCTGTAAAACGCTCCATATCAGCCTTTTCTTTGACGGTACGGGCAACAACCTGAATCATGACCTCTATGAGTCGACCCCGCCTCATCCGACCAATATCGCTCGCCTGTTCCGTGCCACCATAGGACAAGGCTATGCCGGGGGAACCGGCGCGCATAACGCAGAGCTGGTCGATCAGGACGGCGTCGCGCACAACCAGTATTACAAATACTATATTCCCGGCGTGGGGACGCCTTTTCCGGAGGTGTTAGATCTCGACTTCAGCGATGCAGGCCTTAAATACGCGGCTTACGGCGAGGAGCGCATCAACTGGGGTCTGCTTCGACTGGTAGACGCCCTGCGACGTACGCTTGGGCTTGGGAAACTAAGCGATGATGAAAACTGGCACTCCATTCAGGCGATGAACTCCAGCTATTCTCAATCCAACGCTCATGGAGAATACCTCCGTTGCACAGAGCTTTTCCGGCTGTTAAACGGGTTAGGTAAAACGCTGGAGACCGCGTTAACGCAGCCAACGCCGGGCACCTCTAAGCTGCTGGGAATCAAACTCTATGTTTACGGTTTCTCTCGCGGAGCAGCCTCCGCCCGGGCCTTTGTTAACTGGCTTAACACCCTGCTTTCTCCCTCTCGGGAAGGGGCCTTACAACCTTTTTGCCTGGCGACAAAGCAGGGTGAAATTCCGATTAGCATTGAATTTCTGGGTTTGCTGGATACGGTTGCTTCCGTAGGAATTGCCCATATTGCCCCGGTAGCGGAAGGTCATATGGGCTGGGCCGACGGAACGATGGAATTGCCGGACAATGCGCTGATTAAGCGCTGCGTGCATCTGGTTTCGGCTCACGATCAGCGGTTGTGCTTCCCACTCGATTCAATCTGTCGTGCTGACGGGCGATATCCTGAGTATGCCGTAGAGGTGGTTTATCCTGGCATGCACTCTGATATTGGAGGTGGGTATCCGCCAGGGGAACAGGGTAAAGCGACCGGTAATGATGATCGTTTTTTACTGTCGCAAATATCATTAAATGAGATGTTTTCAGCGGCTTTTAATGCAGGCGCACCATTAAAAATACTTGAACAATCCCTCCCAGATGAAATGAAAAAAGATGTATGGCGCATCATGCCTACCAGTTTAAGAGATGAATTTTATGTTGAAACCTCAATAGTCCAACGCTTCAACGCCTGGCGCCAGCTCACTCTTGATTTACCTCTTTCCGAAACTGGCATTCCCGATGAACAGGCAACCCACTACTCCCCCGTTCGCGCTCGGGTCAATATCATCGAAGCGCTTGAAAACCAGATCGGCTGGATAACCGCCTGGCGCATCAATCGCTACGCCCAGGAAACATTCCGGAGCCAGCGCTTTTATCACGACGCCGCAGCCAATAATCAAAATCAGGATAACGATCCTGGCAAAAGGGCGGAACGGGAAAGAGAACGCGAAAAACTACAAAAAGATGCAGAAAGAGAGCGAATTAAACAGCTCGGTAACTACCCGCGGGGTCAGTTTGTCATGCTTAAGACAGGCCCAAAAGACTTTGACGCTTTACTCGGGCAAACACAGCTTTTACAGGCAGCATTAGAGTTTAAAGAAGACTATCATGGCGTTTCCCGTACTCAGGCAAAAAGCACCACCTATGCCGTACTGGATTACTTCAAAGGCTTTGTTTTTGCCTTTAACCAGGATGATATTCCCGTTGAGTTTAAAAAGATCAAAGAGGCGGGGAAACAACACCTGGAAACACTGTTTCCACCACAAGGCGAACAGAGCAATGCCAATGACCCCTCAGGGCTGACAAGAGCGCTTTTTGATGACCAAATTCACGATTCCCGCGCCTGGTTTATGCACAGCGCGTTGGGCTCGCGCGAACCCTGGGGCAGTTATTTTATCTACCGTATGATCTATTTCGGCGAAGCGACGAGTAAACAGGTAAAGCCACTCTCCATGCTGGGCTATGTTGCAGGACTGGGTTATCCCATCTCAACGCACGAGGTCCAGTTTCTTATTGAATTGCGAAATACCGGGCAGAGGCCATCTGCCCCCGTCGAACAACGCATTTCTATCCTTGATGCCAGCACGGGATATCCGCTGGGGGTACTTCAGGATAAAACCCGGCAAATACCCTGCGTTCACTACCCTGCCTCAGCCCTGGCAGAGTGTCAAAAAGCGGAGGAAATGGCCTTTGAACAAAAGAGAGCCACAATACAGTCTTACATTGAAAATATGAATTATTCAGACTGACAGAAAACAAAAAACCCCGCCTAAGCGAGGTTTTTATCAGGGTTTTGCGGTTGGTTGCCGCAGAACACACTGTGTTACGTCAACGCAAAAAGTATACGCGATCGAAGACGAACGCGCAATTCCGGCACGGATTTTGACGTTTTTGAGTATGGATCACCTTCCTGATTTTGTCCAAAAAATACTGTTCATGCATACAGTATTTATCTATACTGAGGGTGTTCGCAGTGAGCGAGGGGGCCGCAGTTCTACCGGCGCAACGAAGTCCTGGCTGAAACGGGTGGTGCCGTCAGTGCCTTAACCCCCTGAAGTGAGCACACTGTGTTACGTCAATCCAGGTGCTGGCAACAGGCGGCGGAAAGGTACGCCAGCATCGTGCTCCTTTTAACCAAAAGGAGACGCGTATGAGCGTAGTGGATATGGTGATACTTATCCTCAAACTCATTGTTGCAGTACTGCAACTGCTTGATGCTGTCCTGAAATTCGTTCGGTAATTCAGGTTCAAGTCGCACCTGAGAGGGGCGGGCAACCGCCCCTCTTTAATAACGAGGGAATGCTATGTCGCGTCTGTTAATTGAGCCTGTCACGCCCGATGAGCCGGGGTATATCGCCCTGAAGGCTGAAAGTATCGCGCTGAATTTCAACATGCTGCGCAGGCTGGAAGAGAACTGGCAGCGTGGTGAGAACCGTTTTAACGCGCCGGGTGAAAAGCTGCTGGGCGCGTTTCTCAACGGCAGGCTGGTGGGCGTGTGTGGCCTCAACCGCGATCCGTTCAGCCAGCAGCCGCGTGCCGGGCGCATTCGCCATCTCTACGTCAGCGAGAAGTGCCGCGGGCTGGGCATTGGCAAACAGCTTTTAACCGTGGTGATGGCCGATGCCAGCATCTGGTTTGATTTCCTGAATACCCACGCGCCGGACAGCGCGTACGGATTTTACAATCGAGCCGGTTTTACGCTGGTCTCGGACGAACCGCGGGTGACGCATCGCCTTTTTTGTGCGGTGTAACCGGCTGGCGGCATCAGGATGTGAATGTTACAGTTGAGTGACAATTCACCACCCGATACGCCATGACCATTACCGTTTTCTGCATTTTGCTTTTCGCCGCACTGCTGCATGCCAGCTGGAACGCCATCGTTAAAGCCGGAACGGACAAGCTCTACTCTGCGATCGGCGTTAGCGGCTCAGCTGCGATTATTGCCCTGATTTTATTGCCCTTCTCAACACAGCCATCTGCAGAAAGCTGGCCGTTCTTGATCGTCTCCTGCGCCTTACAGGTGGTCTACACCGTGCTGGTAGCGAAGACCTATCAGGTCTCTGACATGAGCCAGACCTACCCGCTGATGCGCGGCACCGCCCCGCTGCTGGTGGCGCTGATTAGCGTGCTGGTGCTCGGCGACCATCTCTCCTGGCTTGCCTGGTCCGGCATTGGCGTAATCTGCCTGTCGATTCTGGCGATGGCGATGAATGGCCGCATGCAGTCACGCAGGGGGATCTGGCTGGCGCTGCTGAACGCCTGTTTTATCGCCGGGTATACGCTGGTGGACGGTACCGGCGTGCGGCTGTCGGACACCGCGCTGGGCTACACGCTCTGGACCTTCTTTATGAACGGCTTCAGCCTGCTCGGCTGGGCGATGGTGGCACGTCGGCGCGAGGCGTCCGGCTACCTGCGCCTGCACTGGAAAAAGGGGTTGCTCGGCGGCGTTGGCACTATGGGCTCTTACGGTCTGGCCCTCTGGGCAATGACACAGGCACCGCTGGCGGTGGTCGCGGCGCTGCGTGAAACCTCTATACTCTTTGGCGCGCTGATCGCGTTTGTCCTTTTAAAAGAGAAGGTTGCGGGCCTGCGCATCGCGGCGGCGCTGGGCATTGCAGCCGGAGCCATTCTGCTGCGCCTGGCGTAAATTACTGGCAACATTAGTTGCCGTTCTTGTTTACAAATCCTGCCTTTACCGGTTTTTTGATTCACCATGACAATGCTTAAATTGTCATCTTACTGTGGTAGATTCCTCGCGCATTTATGGGAATGCGTAGTCACTTATTCTTCATTTTCCTCTTTTAGCAAAAGTATTCAGCGACATGAAAAAGCAACGGAACGTTAACTTATTGTTGATGCTGGTGTTATTGGTGGCCGTCGGTCAGATGGCGCAAACGATCTACATTCCGGCGATCGCCGACATGGCAAAGGAACTGAACGTCCGCGAGGGTGCGGTGCAGAGCGTGATGGCAGCGTACCTGCTGACCTACGGCGTTTCGCAGCTCTTCTACGGCCCGCTCTCCGACCGCGTCGGGCGTCGTCCGGTGATCCTGGTAGGCATGAGCATTTTCATGGTGGCGACGGTGATTGCCATTACCACGCACAGCCTGACCGTGCTGATTGCCGCCAGCGCCCTACAGGGCGTTGGGACGGGTGTCGGCGGGGTGATGGCGCGAACCTTACCGCGCGATATGTATCAGGGCACCCAGCTCCGCCACGCCAACAGCCTGTTAAACATGGGCATTCTGGTCAGCCCGCTGCTGGCCCCGCTGATTGGCGGCCTGCTGGACACGATGTGGTCCTGGCGTGCCTGCTACGCCTTCCTGCTGGTACTGTGCATCATTGTCACCTTCAGCATGGCGCGCTGGATGCCGGAAACCCGCCCAAAAGACGCGCCGCGCACCAAGCTTATCGCCAGCTACAAAACGCTGTTCGGCAACGGTGCGTTTACCTGCTACCTGCTGATGCTGATCGGCGGCCTGGCGGGCATTGCGGTGTTTGAAGCCTGCTCCGGCGTGCTGCTGGGAGCGGGTCTTGGCCTGAGCAGCATGGTGGTGAGCATTCTGTTTATTCTGCCGATCCCGGCGGCGTTCTTCGGCGCGTGGTTTGCCGGGCGTCAGAACAAGCGCTTCTCCACACTGATGTGGCAGGCCGTAATTAGCTGTCTGCTGGCGGGTCTGATGATGTGGATCCCAGGGTTGTTTGGCGTGATGACGGTCTGGACGCTGCTGATTCCGGCGGCGCTGTTCTTCTTCGGCGCGGGAATGCTGTTCCCGCTCGCCACCAGCGGCGCAATGGAGCCGTTCCCGTTCCTCGCAGGCACGGCGGGCGCGCTGGTGGGCGGTTTGCAGAACATCGGTTCCGGCGCGCTGGCCTGGCTCTCGGCTATGATGCCACAGACCGGGCAGGCTAGTTTGGGCCTGCTGATGACGCTGATGGGGCTGCTGATTTTACTGTGCTGGCTGCCGCTGGCGTCGCGTGTTCCGCATCACGAGCAGCCGGTTTAACCGCATGATGGCCCGGCTTCTCGCCGGGCTTTTCACAGACGGGCGCAATCATCGCCTGCAATAACGGCTCTGGTGCTGGCCGCCAGGCTCCCTCTTCCCCGTCGTAAAACTGGAAATCCGCGTTAAGCGCATACGGGATTTTCGCCTTTTGCAGCTCGCAGGCCATAAAAGTGGCGAAGGCCATTTGCGAGGCGGTGGGCGTAAGACGGCTTGACTCCCCCACGCCCCAGCCTCCGACCCAGCTGACGTGCCCGGTTTTTTGCTGCCAGCGCAGTGCGGTGCTGATGCGGTTACGGATAGCCGCCTTCTCCGCCGCCGTGCCGGACGTCCACGGGTATTTACCGCTATTTTTCAGCGGCCCCCACGGGAAAATATGCCATTCCGCCAGCAGGTAGTTTTGACTGTGCGCAGGCAGCTTCAGGCTGGATAAATCTTCCGGCGCGGCACGCAGGCGCGGCGCAATGAAAATCATGCGCTGCGGGTCTATATCGTGGATCGCTTTAATGGTTTTTTCATACACGCGGTTTAACGACGCGAGGTTGTGGTTAAGCTTGTCGGCTGGCTCATAAATGAGATCAAAACCCAGCAGCGGGTAGCTCTGACCGAAATAGTGCGCCACGGCAATCCACCAGTTGATCGTCTCTTTCTCGTTATCGGCTTTGGGGTCGTTTTTATATTCATCAGCCTGATAAGCGATAATCGGGATCACGCCATACTGCTCGCAGGCTTCCACCAGCTTGCGCAGGTGGATCAACCGCGCTTCCGTCGGCTCATCGGCGACGCGAATGCGCACGTGGGTAATGCCTTTTGCACGAAAATCCCGTACCACCAGCGGGTCGAATTCGCGTATGCCGCGCTCGGTGCGCGCCCAGTCCACATCCATCCCGACGCCCAGCTGCTGCGCATAACGGGCAGCCGTCAGCGGCGGCTCGGCGGCAATGGCCCAGCCGGAAGAGATCAGTAACGCGGTAGCAATAAGAGGCTTTAGCACGGTTTACCCTGGATAAATCGAAAGCATTACCTGTATTTAGCACGCTTTTTCACATTTGGTGTAGAGTCAGAACGAACTAATTGTTGAGAAAAATTATGAACGCAACAGCCATCAATACACTCATCGCACAGTTTCCTCTGGTTGAGGATCTGATTGCCCTGAAAGAAACCACCTGGCTTAACCCGCGCACCACGACGCTTACGGAAGGATTGCCGTACGTCGGGCTGACCAAAGCCGACGTGGACGACGCCCACGCGCGCCTGAAACGCTTCGCGCCGTATCTGGCGAAAGCCTTCCCGGAAACGGCGGTAACGGGCGGGATTATCGAGTCCGAGCTGGTTGCTATTCCGGCAATGAAAAAACGGCTGGAGAAAGAATCTGGCAAGGCCATTCCCGGCACGCTGCTGCTGAAAAAAGATAGCCACCTGCCGATTTCCGGCTCGATTAAAGCGCGCGGCGGCATCTATGAAGTGCTGGCCCACGCGGAGAAGCTGGCGCTGGAAGCCGGGTTGCTGACCATCGAAGACGATTACAGCATTCTGCTGGAGCCGCGCTTTAAGGCCTTTTTCAGCCAGTACAGCATTGCGGTGGGCTCAACCGGCAACCTGGGGTTGTCTATCGGCATAATGAGCGCACGCATCGGCTTTAAAGTGACGGTACATATGTCTGCCGACGCCCGCGAGTGGAAAAAAGCCAAACTGCGCAGTCACGGCGTCATCGTCGTGGAATATGAGCAGGATTACGGCGTGGCGGTAGAGCAAGGACGAAAAGCGGCGGAAAGCGATCCGAACTGCTTCTTCATTGACGATGAAAACTCCCGCACATTATTCCTGGGCTATGCGGTGGCAGGCGAGCGCCTGAAGGCGCAGTTTGCCGAACAGGGCCGCGTGATGGATGCGGATCACCCGCTGTACGTCTACCTGCCGTGCGGCGTCGGCGGCGGCCCCGGCGGGGTGGCGTTTGGCCTGAAGCTGGCCTTTGGCGATAACGTCCACTGCTTCTTCGCCGAGCCAACGCACTCCCCGTGCATGCTACTGGGCGTTTACACCGGTCTGCACGATGAAATCGCGGTGCAGGATCTGGGCATTGATAACGTGACGGCGGCGGACGGTCTGGCGGTTGGGCGCGCCTCCGGCTTCGTCGGCCGCGCGATGGAGCGCCTGCTCGACGGGTTCTATACCCTTTCCGATCGGAGCATGTACGACATGCTTGTCTGGCTGGCGCAGGAGGAAGGGATCCGTCTGGAACCGTCGGCGCTGGCGGGGATGGCCGGGCCGGTGCGCGTTCATTCGGATGCCAGCGTTACCCACCTGGTATGGGCAACCGGCGGCGGCATGGTGCCGGAAGACGAGATGGCGAAGTATCTGGCTAAAGGGAAGTAATTAAGCCGCCACCCGGCTTACAGGCTCAAAATTTGCTGAATATGGGTTACCGCAAACAGCAGCGACAGCGAGAGAACAGCGAGTGCGATCAGGAACTTATCCCGCACCGCTTTCGGCTGTACAAAATCGTTCTGCGCCACGTCCATCAGGTTACGGCTGCGGGTATAGCGCCATAAAATGATGGCCACCAGCGCCAGCACAATAATGGAAATCCAGAATGGCACCCCTGTACGGTGCCAGTTGTGCTTAATCGCCAGGGCAATTAGCGCGCCATACCCCAGCAGCGTGCGCAGCCAGGCGAGTGACGTCCGCTCCGGCTGCAGGCCGGGGTCCGCTTCGCGCCGCGCTTTGCGGCTATCCGGCATAGAACACCAGCACCATTACCACGCCCGCCACCGTCAGCAGAATCACGCTGATGATGAGTAACCCGCGCGTATAGGGCAGATCCTGCTTCAGACGCATCGCCTTCTCATTGCGAAGCCAGCGAAGGTAACCGTAAATCGCCAGCACGCCCGCGAACAGGCACAGCAGCAGCGCCAGCACTTCACGAATCAAGGGCGTGGCAAAATCGGGTGCGAGCTGGTCAAGGCCGACACCGGCGGCCAGAAAGCCCAGTGCGGTGCGGATCCACGCTAAAAAAGTGCGTTCATTAGCCAGAGAGAAGCGGTAGTCCGGCGCTTCGCCGAGGCGGGAAATTTTCATGGAGGTTCCTTGTCGTGCTACAGGCAGGCTTCAGCATAGCGTAAATCGACAAGGACAAGGAGACCGGCATCGGGCGATGCCGGTCAGGACGATTAATGCAGCTCTGGCCAGTACTCTTTGTTGGCCTCAATAAGGTCATCCAGAATCGCTTTCGCGACGGAGGCGCTCGGCACGGTTTTCGACAGGGTAATCGCCTGCCAGAGCTTCTGGTACGAGCGCTGCTCCCAGGCATCCACCACCAGTTTTTCCACCGCCACCTGCTGGCTCATCAGCCCTTTCTGGAAGTGCGGAATATCGCCCACCGTAAGCGGCTCCGGCCCGTTATGACCCACCAGACACGGGATCTCCACCATCGCATCGGCATCAAAGTTATGGATGGCCCCGTTGTTTGGTACAATCAGCAGCATCCGCTCCTGGGTGTTAAAGGCAATCGCCGTCGCCAGATCGACGATGTACGACGCATGTTCGTCGATTTCCAGCTCACCTGCGGAGGATTTGCCCGCCTCAATAATCGCCCGGCAGGAACTGAACACGTGCTTCTCACGGTGGTCCATGACCTCATTGGCGCGGGTGCGTTCCGGGTTGGAATGCGCAACCACGTAGTCCGGGAACAGGTAATACTTCAGGTAGGTGTTCGGCATGGTGTCCGGATCCAGCGCCTGCACGTCTTTGGCTTTGGCGAAAGTATCGTTCCAGCTCGCTTCGGTATGTGCATCTTCGGAAGGCGGAACATAGCCGTTTTTCGCCACGTATTCGCGCAGTTTCGGCATCAGGTCGTTGCCGTTCAGATCCTCAATCGACGTCCACCAGCCGAAGTGGTTCAGGCCGTAGTAGCGCACGCGCATCTCTTTGCGGTCCTTCAGGCCGACAATCTGCGCCATGCGCCCTTCAATGCCGATCGGCATATCGCAGATGTTGAGAATTTTGGCGTTCGGGCGCAGGCGGCGCGTGGCTTCCGCGACAATCGCCGCCGGGTTGGAATAGTTCAGCATCCACGCGTTCGGGGAGTACTGCTCCATATAATCCACCAGCTCCAGCACGCCGCCGATAGAGCGCATGCCATAAGAGATACCGCCCGGCCCGCAGGTTTCCTGACCCAGCACGCCGTGGCGCAGCGGAATTTTTTCATCTTTTTCGCGCATCGGGTATTTGCCCACGCGGATGTGCGCCATCACGAAATCCACATCGGTAAATGCCGCTTTAGGATCGGTGGTGTAGCTGAACTCAATCTCCGGGGCCTGCTCCCTGAGGATGATTTTGCACGCTTCGGCGATGGTCTCCTGACGTGCGCCGTCGTTGTCATAGAACTTCAACGCGCGCAGCGGGAAGCGGTCACGGTTGGCTAACAGCATCAGGACGATACCAGGCGTAAAGGTGCTGCCGCCGCCTGCAATGACAACTGAGAATTTTTTCATGATATAGCCTCTGTCAGGGTGGTTTGTTCATTCGTTAAAGGAGTTTTCATCAGCGATTCCAGCTGGTCGCGCACCTGAGGAACGTGCAGGCCGACAATCACCTGAATGCCGTTGCCGCGTCGCACCACGCCGTGGGCGCCGAGGGCTTTGAAGACGTCATCGCTTTGGGTTTTCGCCATATCCACCAGCGCGATACGCAGGCGGGTGGCACAGTTATTGATGCTTTCGATGTTGGCCGCGCCGCCCAGCGCCTGCAGGAATCCGGCGGCCTGCCCGACCTGCTGGCTGGCCGCCGCCGGGGCGGTGGTTTGCCCGCGCGCCGCCTTATAGTCGGCCTTGCTGTAGAGTTTGATTTCGCTCTCTTCCCGGCCCGGCGTTTTCAGGTTCAGACGTTCGATCAGCGTTTTGAAGACCACGAAGTAGATGCCGGTGAAGCAGACGCCAATGCCGATCTGGGTGAAGACCGTCGTGGCGTGGTTATGGAACATCGGGATCCAGTTTTGCGGCAGGAACTGATCCAGCAGGCCGCCGCCCATGTTCCCTACCACGCCGAAGGTGTACATCACCGTTGCCATGGTGGCCGCCAGCACCGCATGCACGGCAAACAGCAGCGGCGAGATAAACAGGAAGGTGAACTCAAGCGGTTCGGTAATGCCCACCAGCACGGCGGTGAGCGTGGCAGGAACCAGCAGGCCCGCCACCTTGACGCGGTTTTCCGGCGACGCGGTGTACCAGATAGCAAATGCAATCCCGACCGAGCCAAACACTTTTGAGTTGCCGTGCAGCGCGAACCCGCCTTCCGGGAAGAGGGTTTTCAGCGGCAGGGTGCTCTGGCTGAATTCCTGCAGGTGCTGCGCCCAGTAGACCTGAATCCCGCCCTCCACCGCCGCCGGGCCGAAGATGAACGGACCGTAGACGAAGTGGTGCAATCCGGTTGGGATCAGAATGCGTTCCAGGAAGGTATACACCCACACGCCCAGCGCACCGGCAGAGCGCAGAAACGCCTGCAGGGACTCGATGCCCATCTGCACTTTCGGCCAGCCCAGCAGCGTCAGCCAGGCGCAGGGGATCATGACGAAGAACGCGAGAATAACGACAAACGAGCTGCCCTGGAAAATCCCCAGAAACACCGGCAGCGGCTTGTCGAAGTAGCGGTTGTGGATGGCGGTGACAATGCCTGAAATCACAATGGCCCCGATGATGCTGGTATCGAGCGTTTTGATCCCGGCAATCATCGCCAGCCCGCTACCCGCCGTCGGTTCGGCGGAGAAGTCGACGCCAAAGAAGTGGCCCCAGGTCATCCCCATCGCGTTAATAAAGTAGTTCCAGGTCAGGAAGCTAATCAGCACCGCCAGACAGGCGCGGCCCTGCGCCTGCTTCGCCAGGCCAATCGGCAGGCCGACGGCAAAAATCAGCGGCATATTGCGAAACACCGCCCAGCCGCCCTCTTCAATGATGTGAACAATCTGCGCGAAAAGATGATCGGGGGCCGTTAGCGCTTCGCCAACAAATAGCGGGTTGCGAAGCATGATGGCGATTCCCACCACGATCCCGGCGAACGGAAACAGCAATACCGGGGTAAACATGGCACCGCCAAAACGTTGTATTTGACTGAGCATTTTTAAATCCTCATGAAACAACCTGTAGGGGTAGAGGCCTTTATGGTTTTTTGCTGGCCTGAGGTGAGCATAAGAACTTACTGATGCGTGAACATGGCGTGCCGCTGCGATTCGTGATCGCATTCATGGTTTTATTTTGACCAATGAGGTCTACTTTTTGCGGTAAATATGGACATGTCGGGACGCAATCCACGCCCTGATAAGGGCAGAGAGGTCTGGTGGTGATCTACAAATCTATTGCCGACAGGTTGCGGCTGCGTCTGAACTCGTCGGACTACAACATCGGCAGCCCGCTGCCCGGAGAAAAAGCGCTGGCGCAGGAGTTCGGCGTGGCGCGAATGACCATTCGAAAAGCGTTAGACCTGCTTGTGAGCTGGGGGCTGGTTGAGCGGCGGCACGGCAGCGGAACGTTTGTCTCACGCAAAGACGTACATCACGAAACCACCAACCTGACCGGGCTGGTGGAGGTGCTGCGCCAGCAGGGAAAAGAGGTGCAGAGCAAGGTGCTACAGTTCGAAGTGATGCCCGCCCCGCCCGCCATCGCCAGCCAGCTTCGGATTCAGGTGGATGAGCGGATCTACTTTTCACGGCGGGTACGCTACGTGGACGGAAAGCCGCTGATGCTGGAGGACAGCTTTATGCCGGTGAAGCTGTTCCGCAACCTGTCGCTGGCGCACCTTGAGGGGTCTAAGTTCGATTACATCGAGAAGGAGTGCGGGATCACCATCAGCGGCAACTACGAAAGCCTGACGCCAGTGCTGGCAGATAAAACGCTGGCCGGTTATATGAACCTGCCGGAACAGACGCCGCTGCTGCGCATTACCTCTCTTTCCTACAGCGACAGCGGCGAGTTCCTCAATTATTCCGTGATGTTCCGAAATACCAGTGATTACCAGGTGGACTACCATCTGCGGCGCATCCACCCGGACGATCTGCTAGCCCATCCCCCAGAACAGCACCGCCAGTAGCTGCGGGGTGATGATGCGCAGAAACATCACCAGCGGGTAGACGGTGGCATAGGAGAGCGCGGCCGCGCCGCTGGTGGCGTGCAGGTTGTTGGCAAAGGCCAGCGCGGGCGGATCGGTCATGGAGCCCGCCAGCATGCCGCAAAGCGTCAGGTAGTTCATTCTGGCGAACATCCGCGCCAGGATTGCCACCGTCAGCAGCGGAATCGCCGTGATAAAGATGCCGTAGCCGACCCAGCTCATCCCTTCGCCATTGACCAGGGTATCGACAAAATCCCCTCCGGATTTTAGCCCGACTACCGCCAGGAACAGCACGATGCCCAGCTCGCGCAGCGCCAGGTTGGCGCTCGGCGGCATAAACCAGTAGAGCTTCCCGATACAGCCGATACGCCCGAGGATCAGCGCCATAATCAGCGGCCCGCCCGCCAGGCCCAGCTTGAGCGCCACCGGGAAGCCCGGCACGTACACAGGAATAGAACCGAGCAGCACGCCGAGCCCGATACCGATAAACACCGGCAGCATCTGCACCTGCTGCAGTTTCTGCTGGGCGTTACCCACCATATCCGCCACGGCGTCGATGGACGACGGGCGCCCGACCAGGTTGAGGATATCACCGAACTGCAGGCTGGCCTCCGGGCTGGCGACCAGTTCGACACCTGCACGGTTAAGTCGAGAGATCACCACGTCATAGCGCTCTTTTACCTGCAGATCGCGAATTTTTTTGCCAAGAACGTGCTCGTTAGTCACCACTACGCGCTCCACGCGCATATCGGTGCCGCGGGTTGAGAGCGAGGTATCCACTTCCTGACCAATCACCAGCCGCGCGTTATTTAAATCCCCCGGCTGGCCGACCAGGTGCAGCAGATCGCCTTGCTGAATGACGGTGCCAGGCGCAGGCACCATTAGCATATCGTCACGCTTAAGGCGGGAGCAGATGATATTGGCGCTGTTCAGGATCGGTACGTCCTGAATCGCCATGTTGTTCAGATTGGGGTTATCGACGCGAATGTTGATGGTTTTGATCGGCATATGGCCGTTGGTAAGCGTGGTTTCGTGATCTTTTGCCTCTGTTTCGACGTTAATGCGAAACAGGACGCGTACCAGCCACATAGAGAGCAAAATGCCGCAAATCCCAAACGGATAGGCCATGGCGTAGCTCATCCCCATTTGGTCGACAATGCCGGACTCAATGCCCAAATCGCGCAGGATTTGCTGCCCGGCACCGAGCGCCGGCGTGTTGGTGACCGCCCCGGAGAAAATGCCCAGCACCACGGGCAGCGGGATAGCAAAGATTTTGTGCAGGATCGCGGTGACCAGCCCACCCATTACCACAATGCCGAGGGCAAACAGATTGAGCCGTAGCCCGGAGACGCGCAGGGAAGCGAAAAAGCCCGGCCCTACCTGAATCCCGATGGTGTAGACGAAGAGGATCAGGCCGAACTCCTGAGTAAAGTGGAGCATTTCGGCGCTGAGAACCAGCCCGAGCTGGTCGGCGAAGTGTCCGACAAAAATGCCGCCAAACAGCACCCCGCCTATCCCAAACCCGACGCCGCGAATTTTGATATTCCCTATCCACAGGCCAACAACAGCGACCAGGGCCAACACGCTTACGGTTAACGCGATATCACTCATGATCCACTTCCTTGGCATAACCTTAGTTATGCTAAGGATTCTCTCAGAGCCGGGGGCGGTTGTATGGGCGATGGCGCACAAAAAAGCCCTGCCGGGGCAGGGCTTTATCTTTTCACCCTCTCCCTGTGGGAGAGGGCCGGGGTGAGGGCATCAGCCCGCACACTATCAACTATTCAACGCCGGGCGCTCGCTAATGGCGATACGCTGCGGCGCGATGGCCTCCGGTACGTTACGGATCAGGTCGATATTCAACAGCCCGTTAGTAAACGTCGCACCGGACACTTCCATATGGTCTGCCAGGGTAAAGCTCAGGCTAAACGGCTGATTAACCAGCCCCTGATGCAGCCACCGGGTCTCGGTCTCTTGTTTTTCCGGCGACCCCTTCACGGTCAGGCGAGTGCCTTCAAGCTGGATGTCCAGATCGTCCTGGCGGAAACCGGCCAGCGCAAGGGTAATGCGATAGTGGTTATCGTCGCTTTTTTCGATGTTGTACGGCGGAAACGTCTGTTGCTCGGTGGTGCTTTGCAGGGCGTTAGCCAGCTTGTCAAAACCAATCCACTGACGCAGCAGGGGGGATAAATCATAGTTACGCATACTAAATCTCCTTCTGAGAAGCGAGTTCGGCACAGTTTAATTTTGTGCGCAGTTGTTCCTGCAAATCCTGATGGATTCGCATATGCTCCCGTTACGGCAAGCAAGTCCGGGTGGGCCGCTCACGCGACCCGCGTAATTAGTTAATTTCGATACGGCGCGGTTTTTTCTCTTCCGGAATCACACGTTCCAGTTCGATAAACAGCAGGCCGTTGACCAGGTTCGCGCCTTTAACGTGAATGTTCTCGGCTAACTGGAACTTGCGTTCAAAGTTGCGCTCGGCGATGCCCTGATAAAGGTAGGTACGTTCTTTCTGCTCGGCCGTATGGGAACCTTTCACCACCAGCAGGTTGTCCTGCGCGGTGATCTCCAGTTCGTGTTCTGCAAAACCGGCGACGGCAATGGCGATGCGATAGTGGTTTTCGTCAACCAGCTCAACATTGTATGGAGGGTAGCCGTTGCTCTGGCTTTGGTTATTTTCTAAATGGTTAAACAGGCGATCAAAACCAATTGCAGAACGGTATAGCGGAGAAAGATCGAAGTTACGCATAAATAAAACTCCTGAAATCAGCGAGAAATTATAGCCTTCCACCATGGACAGGCCTTTGCGCCCCCGAACCCCCATCAGGCGTGCTCGTTATCGGGCCACATTCTTAAAATGGGTCTGGAATCGGGCTTTTCAAGCGTATTGTTGTGAGATTTTTTTGCACTTTGCTGGTTGTCGCATAGACTCTGGGACAACAGCACAAAGGGTTAAATTGCGATGGCTGCCACAGTGCGGGGTTATCGGGCTATTCATTTCGGATAAGGCTCGCTATAACCCTGAGTTGCAGGTCTATGCAGTGCCATTAACGATGACTGAGTGATGATGAAAAATGTTCTGATAAAGCTGACGGCGTTCAGCGGGGTAGTTTTGCTTTGCGGGTGTTCGAGCGTGATGTCTCACACCGGCGGTAAAGAAGGAACATATCCGGGGACGCGCGCCAGCGCGGCGATGATCTCCGATGACGATACCAACTGGGGCACCAAATCCCTGGTTATCCTGGATATGCCTTTCACGGCAGTCGCCGATACGCTGCTGCTGCCGTGGGACATGTTCCGCACGGACAATTCCGTGCGCTCACGCGTTGAGAAAAGCGAGCAGGAAAATCTGGCGACCAATTCCGTCATCCCGCCCGCTGCAATGCCCCCGCGCTAGTCCTAAGCGGTTTCCGTTAGCCACAGCTGGCGGAAACCGCCCGTCTCTTCCATCCATGCAATAAAGCGCCCGTCCGGGGAAAACACGACGGCATCAGCAGACGGCGGGTTGCCGTGATCGGACGTCAAAAACGTTACCTTTCCGCTCTGCGCGTCGCAGCAGGCGATCCGGTTTTCAAGCACAAATCCCAGCATGTTCCCGGAAGGGTGCCAGTTAAACGCAGACTGAATCCCGCTCTCCGTATGGGTTAACTGGCGCGGCTCGCCGCCCTCAGGAGAGATCAGCCACAGCTG
This sequence comes from Enterobacter sp. 296B2, assembly GCF_034106185.1. Classification (NCBI taxonomy): domain Bacteria; kingdom Pseudomonadati; phylum Pseudomonadota; class Gammaproteobacteria; order Enterobacterales; family Enterobacteriaceae; genus Enterobacter; species Enterobacter sp. 296B2. The sequence continues at coordinate 58,957 of NZ_JAWNCA010000013.1, forward strand.
CACAATGCCGTTATCATCCCGCATCAGAAACGCGATCTGCGTCTCCTGCGGATTACTGCGAACCCAGTGACGCGGCACGTTCACCAGGCCTGGATACACCCTCTTATGCGTAAAGGTCAAACGACGCTGCATCACCCCGGCAGGCGGCGCTGGCAGGGTGTCTGGCGTTCCCTGCAGCGGCGCATCGCCCGCTTGTTTCCAGCCCTGCTCGTCTTCTGGCAGGTTAACAATAAACAGTTCAGGCACTTTTTCGCCCTGCGCGGACAGGGTATCACCGATAAACGCCAGCCTGTTGTTGCCCACCCAGCCCTCTTCATAGGCGCGGTTGATTTCATCGCTGCCCGGCTGCGGGTCGGGCGTCGTGCGGCTGACCAGCACGCTCCAGAACGTGCCAGAATATTCACGCGGATGGTTCCCCTGCGGGTTCACCGGGCCGAAAGGCGCCGCCACGCCGACATTGCGTAAATCGAGCTTTGGATCGCGCTCATGTAAAACATGGTCGTTATAGGTGAAGCTGACGAACTGCCCGTTCGGGCTGAAGACGTGCACGTGGCTGCCGCCGCGCAGCGCGCCTGCGGTGTAAGGGGCAGTGATATCCAGCGCGTCCAGATTGCTGACCTGACCGTTATGCGCGATCACCCCCTGACGATGATGAAAATCGTAGCGCCAGCCTGCATCCGGATTTTTCGGGCCGTGGATAAAGACGTATTTATCCTCTGCCGGATGAACGGTCACCACGCCAACATGCGCGCCGTCAGTGGCGCGATAGACCACCTCCACCTCACCCGTAGCGACATTGACCCGCTCAATGGTTTCGCCGGTGAAGGACGCGCCTGACGGACGTACGTCGTAGACCAGCCACCGGCTGTCCGGCGTCCAGGTATTGATGTTGGTGAGCTGGTGGTTGCGGGAGGCGAAGGTGATTTGTTTCATGAGGATACCCTGATGCACGGTGAGTGCATCAGGGTAAAACATCCGCAGGGATTAGCCTACTCGTTTCACATCGCCCACCAGCAGGATGTAGGAGAGAGCCCCGATCAGCGCTACGGCAGAGATGTAGACCAGCGCCGGACCGAAGCCGTAGTCCTGCGCCAGGTAGCCGATGACCAGCGGTACGGTGATCCCGCCCAGTCCGCCGACAAAGTTGAACACGCCGCCGGTCAGGCCAATCAGCCGCATCGGCGCAAGGGACGACACCAGCGACCAGGTGATAGAGGCGAAACCGTTACCAAAGAACGCCACCGCCATCAGGGCCATAATCCACACTGGATCGTTGGTGTAGTTGGCACCCATGATGCAGGTTGAGATCAGCAAGCCGCAGATAATCGGCGTTTTACGCGCCACGCCCAGCGAGTACCCTTTTTTCACCAGCTTATCGGCCAGCCAGCCGGAGAGCAGCACGCCGAAAAATGCGGCGAGGAACGGCACGGTGGTCATAAAGCCCGCCTTCAGCGCCGCGATCCCCTTTTCCTGGGTCAGGTAGTTCGGGAACCAGGTCAGGAAGAACCACAGCGTAGAAGTAACCGCGAACTGGCCCAGATAAACGCCAACCAGCTTACGGTGGAAGACCAGCTTCCAGTCCGCTTTGGTCAGCGGCTGGCGCGCCTCTTTTTTCACCGGCGCATCACCATCCACCAGACCGCCACCGTCGCGGATGTAATCCAGCTCGGCCCTGGTGATACTTTTGGTCAGACGCGGCGGCTGGTAGACCTTGAACCAGATAAGCGACCAGATAATGCCAATCCCGCCGGTGACGATGAACACCCAGTGCCAGCTCAGCAGCTCCTGGATCCAGATCAGCAGCGGCGTCAGGAACGCCAGGCCGACAAACTGCCCGGAAGTGTAAAAACCAACGGCGGACGCACGCTCGTGTTCCGGGAACCAGCTGGTCACCATACGGTTGTTGGTCGGAAACGCGGGCGCTTCGAAAACCCCGGTGATGGCACGCAGGCCAATCAGCGACATCAGCCCGGTGGCGAAGCCCTGGAACAGGGTCGCCACGGACCAGCCTAATATGGCGATAAAGTAGGTCAGACGTGAACCCACGCGGTCAAGAAACCAGCCGCCGGGGATCTGGCATAAGGTATACAGCCAGGCAAACGCCGAGAAGACGTAGCCCATTTCCGCTTTGGTGATGCCAAACTCTTCCTGAATATGGGCCGATGCCACGGCAAGGTTGGCGCGGTCGACATAGCAAATGACCACGGTAATAAAGATCATAATCAGCGTCAGGTAGCGGCGACGCCCGGTTTTTGTAGCGGTAACTGGAATATCCATCGCAATCTGTCTCCAGATTTTGGGCATAGCGAAGCCGCTCACCATACCCTGTAATTTACAGAGGGTGTATTTGGTTTTTTTAATTAAAAACGTAAACAGAATGCGCTAAATAATTCGTGCTGGGGGAAGGCGGCAAGTTTTCGCATCCCCGGGAGCATACAAAAGTATGTGACCGGGGTAAGAAAACGCAGCCAACGCATCACCAGCGCGAAGCATGACGCGCATTTACCATTCCGCTACGCTGCCGTCCTCATGACGCCACAGCGGGTTTCGCCAGTCCGGCGCATTCTTACTCAGCTCAATGACTTTAGCTTCGTCAATTTCCACGCCAAGGCCCGGCTTCGTTAGCGGTTTAAAGAAACCGCCTTCCATGCAGAAGTCTTCTTTATTTTTCACAAAATCGAGCAGTTCCGCGCCCTTGTTATAGTGAATCCCCATGCTCTGTTCCTGGAACACCGCATTGCGGGAGACGAAGTCGACGTGCAGGCAGGCCGCCAGCGCGATTGGGCCGAGCGGGCAGTGCGGTGCCAGCGCCACGTCGTAAGCTTCTGCCATCCCGGCAATTTTGTAGCATTCGGTGATGCCGCCCGCATGAGAGAGATCAGGCTGCAGGATCGCAATCCCGCCCGCTTCAAGCACGCGTTTAAACTCGAAGCGCGAGAACATACGTTCACCCGCCGCGATAGGAATGTGGGTCTGTTCAGCCAGCTTCGGATAGTACTCCGCCTGCTCGGCCAGCACCGGCTCTTCGATAAACAGCGGGCGATAAGGCTCCAGCTCTTTAATCAGCACTTTGGCCATCGGCGCGCTGACGCGGCCGTGGAAATCCAGGCCAAACTCAATCTCGTTGCCGAAGGCTTCACGAATTTGCGCCACGGTATTGACCGCCCGGTCTACCGCACGCGAATTGTCGATAACGCCCATCTCTTCGCAGCCGTTGAGCTTGAAGGTGTCAAAGCCGATGTTGCGCAGCTGCGTGATGCCGTCGATCACTTCCGCCGGACGGTCGCCACCGACCCAGCTGTAGGCTTTGATTTTGTCGCGCACCAGGCCACCCATAAGCTGCCAGACCGGCGCGTTAAGCACTTTACCTTTGATATCCCACAGCGCCTGGTCGATACCGGCGATGGCGCTCATCAGGATCGGACCACCGCGGTAGAAGCCCGCGCGGTACATCACCTGCCAGAGGTCGTTAATGCGCGCCGGATCCTGACCAATCAGGTATTCGCCCAGCTCGTGTACTGCCGCTTCAACGGTGCGCGCGCGCCCTTCAATCACCGGTTCGCCCCAGCCTACAACCCCTTCATCGGTTTCGATTTTCAGGAACATCCAGCGCGGGGGTAAACGATACGTGGTGAGTTTGGTTATTTTCATTTCACTGCCTCTCGATACGCTTTCACAAATGCTGCCGCCTGCTGTGCGGTACGTTCCACGGACTGTCCGGCACGATAAAGATCGCTGCCCAGCCCTGCGCCCACACAGCCAGCGCTCATCCACTGGCCCAGGTTTTCTGGCGTTACGCCGCCCACGGCAAAGACCGGCACGCTGGCGGGCAATACCGCTTTCAACGCCTTGATGTAGTCCGGTCCAAAAGCCGATGACGGGAAAATTTTGAGCGACTGCGCGCCCGCATCAAGGGCAGTAAAGGCTTCTGTGGCGGTGGCGCAGCCCGGGCAGACTGTCATGCCGTAACCCACTGCGCGGCGGATCACCTCAGGCTGAATATTGGGTGTGACGATAAGCCTGCAGCCCATCTTTGCCAGCCGATCGACCTGCTCAGGCTGTAACACGGTACCTGCGCCAATCAGCGCCTTATCGCCGAAGGCCTCCACCACGGCCGGAATGCTTTTTTCCCACTCGGGCGAGTTGAGCGGGATTTCTACCGCGTCGAACCCGGCGTCGATAACCGCGCCGACGTGGTCTAACACCTCATCGGGCGTGATGCCGCGCAAAATCGCGATAAGGGGAAGATCAGTTTGCCACTGCATGAGCGATGCTCCTTATTCCTGCCTGAAATGCCGTGTCGCCGGATACCGTCGAAACATCACGCCCAACGGCGCGAAATGCCTGTTCGTAGCGCGACGTTAGCGATGCGCCTGCGACAATCGTAATGGTCTGCTCCTGCGCGATGAACTCACGCATGCTGGCGACCTCTGCGCCAATCAGCAGGCCGGAGAGAAACTCGCTGACCTGCTCGCGCGGGAGAAGTCCCAGCACGTGCGAGGCGCGAACCTCAAAAAGCTGCGGCAAAACGTCAGGGGAGGCGATCCCACGTTCAAGCCCGGCGGCAAACGCCTCTGACGAGGATTCCTGCTCAGGTAAACCGGCCCCGACCAGCGAATGGTTGAGCAGCAAATGGTGCAGCTCGCCGGTCATTACGGTGCGAAAATCGTTGATTTGCTCAGTGTCAGCCTGGACCCACTTACAGTGCGTGCCGGGCATGACGTAGACAGAAGAAGGAGAGAGCGCGCGCGCGCCAAGCAGCTGCGTCTCTTCGCCGCGCATCACGTTGCGGTTATCGTCGCGAGAGACGCTCAAACCGGGAATAATCCAGATATTGTCGCCAACGGACGTTAACTGCTCACCAATAGCGGAGAAACGGGCGGGAACCGGCAGATAAGGTGCAATTTTCCAGCCTACGTTACTGCCCACCATTCCCGCCATTACCACCGACGTGGCGCTGTCGCGCCAGTTTTGTGTGACCTCAGCTAACACCGCCTCGGGGGATTTACCGTTCAGGCGCGTCACGCCTGCTTCTGATTGCCTGCTCTCCAGGCACTGCTCGCCCTGGTATAGCCAGGCGCGCAGATTGGTCGATCCCCAGTCAATTGCGATGTAGCGAGATGTCATGTGATTTCCTTCAGCCTTCGTGTCGAGCTGGCAATCATGGTAAGCGCCGCCTGCTCTGCCGCATCGCCGTCCTGATGCCGTATCGCATCGAACAGCGCTTTATGTTCCTGGAGCGTTTTTGGCATGTTGGCCTCATCACCCATCCAGGTACGTTCAAATACCGCTCGCTGTAGCGAGCTGATCGCCACGCTAAGCTGCTGTAATACCGGGTTATGCACCGACTGCAGCACCGCTTCGTGATAGCGAATGTCCGCCTCGTTGAACGCCTCCCGGTTCTGGTTATTGGCGATCATGTCGTTTAAAGCCGATTCAATCTGGGCCAAATCACCGGAGGTCGCGCGTTCCGCCGCCCAGCGCGCAATTGCCGGCTCCACCAGGTTTCGAACTTCACTCATCGCGCCGATAAGCCGCGGGTCGTAGTCGTTTTCCAGCACCCACTGCAGCACGTCGGTATCGAGGTAGTTCCACTGGTTGCGCGGGGCAACAAACGCGCCACGATAGCGCTTCATTTCAATCAGCCGCTTCGCCATCAGCGAGCGGAACACTTCCCGGATGATGTTGCGCGAGGTTTCAAACTCCTCGCACAGTTCAGCCTCTGCGGGGAGCGGCGAACCGGGAACGTATTTACCGCCCACAATCTGGGTACCCAGCGTGATAACAATGCGATCGGTTTTATTGAGTGTCATGGAGAGTCCTTGTGCTCTGTATGTCCATCACTACTTTACCGCGACCGCTGAATTTCACCTCACTTTTGCAGTACAAACGTGAGAGAGTTCGTCTTTGCCGTGGTGACAATGTAGTACAATCAATTAATGTTGTACTACAATCCAGATCACAAAAAGAACAATTGGGTAAATTCAGCGCAAAAAAAAGCCCCGGTTGATAACCGAGGCTGATGATTGAAAATAAGCGTTACTGCAGCACAAACTTCTCGATCGCGTAGGCAACGCCGTCTTCCAGGTTGGATTTGGTGACGAAATTAGCCACTTCTTTCACCGACGGAATGGCGTTATCCATCGCCACGCCCATGCCTGCAAACTCAATCATCGCGATGTCGTTTTCCTGGTCGCCCAGCGCCATGATCTCTTCCGGCTTGATACCCAGCGCATCGGCAAGCGATTTCACGCCGGTGCCTTTATTGACGCGTTTATCGAGGATTTCGAGGAAGTACGGCGCACTTTTCAGCACGGTGTACTTCTCTTTTACCTCCGCCGGAATGCGCGCGATGGCTTTATCCAGAATTTCAGGCTCGTCGATCATCATTACTTTCAAGAACTGGGTCGCCGGGTCCATTTTCTCGGCTTCGCAGAACACGAGCGGAATGGTCGCAACGTAGGATTCATGTACCGTGTAGTAGCTGATATCGCGGTTGGCGGTGTAGAGCGTATTGCGATCGAGCGCGTGGAAGTGGGACCCCACTTCGCGGGACAGTTTTTCCAGGAACAGGTAGTCGTCATAGTTCAGCGCGGTTTGCGCAACCGTACTGCCATCTGCGGCTTTCTGCACCAGCGCGCCGTTATAAGTGATGCAGTAATCACCCGGCTGATTCATGTGCAGCTCTTTCAGGTAGCTGTGAACGCCCGCATACGGACGCCCCGTGGTCAGAACCACATTCACACCCTTTGCGCGTGCGGCGGCGATCGCATTTTTAACGGCTGGAGAGATAGTGTGGTCTGGCAGCAGCAGCGTGCCGTCCATATCGATTGCAATAAGTTTGATAGCCATGAGTTCCCCGGGATAAATGAGTGCTGCCTCATGCTAACGCGATTAAGCACACAAAAATAGAGCTACATTGCGCAACAGAAACACCCCTTTTACGCAAATCCCGGGGAACGCTGACTTACTCGCGGGTGAGAACGATTTTACCGAATGCGCCGCGATCCAGATGTTCAAGGGCCTGTTCAAGCTCGTTAAAACGGTAGCGATGCTCAATCACCGGCTTCAGTCCCGTGACGTCAACAGCGCGGACAAAATCTTCCAGCGACCGACGGTGCCCCACGCCAATCCCCTGAATGACGGGGGATTTCAGCAGCAGCTCGCCAGCAGGCAGCGAAATGTCAGTCCCGGCCAGCACGCCAATGACGGAGATACGCCCGTGAACAGCAACGGCACGCAGGGAATGCTTCAGGTTCTCCCCACCTACGGTTTCGATAATATGGTCGATGCCGCGATCCTGAGTCAGCGCCAATGCCTCTTCAGCCCAGTCACTTTTCAGGCGGTTGACGCCCTGGCTGGCACCCAGTTTTTTGGCGAGCGCCAGCTTTTCATCGCTCCCGGACGTGACAATGACCTCTGCGCCGTGCGCTTTTGCAATTTGCAGGGCGAAAATCGCCACGCCGCCCGTCCCCTGTACCAGCACCGATTGCCCGGCGCGGAGCTGGCCGCGCTCCACCAGCGCGAACCAGGCGGTAAGCCCTGCGCAGGGTAGCGTGCTGGCCTCTGCGTCATCCAGGGTTTCCGGGGAAGCCACCAGCGCGTTTTCATTCACAATCACATACTCGGCGAGCATTCCCTGGAAATAGCCGCCGGACGTTTTGTAGGGCAAGTTGCGCGCGTCTGCCTGCGGCTTGCCGTCGATCCACTCCGGGAAGAAGGTTGAAATAACGCGAGCGCCGGGTTTGAAACGCGTAACGCCTTCACCCACGCTGTCCACCACGCCCGCCATGTCAGACGCCGGGGTAAACGGGAAGGAAAGCGGGATCGGCATCGTGCCTTCAATGACCATTTTATCGCGGTAGTTGAGCGCAACGGCATTTACCCGAACGCGCACTTCACCCGGGCCTGGCTGGGGAACCGGTTCATGAACGAGTTTAATATTCTCGCGCCCGAGGGCGTTCATTGACCAGCGCTGCATTGTTTCTGTCATTTTTTCTCCTGCCATCAGATAAGCTTCAGTAATGACAGTCTACCGTTGACTCATATTCTCCAGTGGCGATAAGTTTTCCCTTTATTGACGCCAGAATAGAGACAATCTATGTCCGATACGCTGAAGGATATTCCTGTTTTTGTGGCCGCCGTTGAGGCGGGTAGTTTTGCGCAGGCCGCCATTCGTCTGCATTTGTCACGCTCGGCGGTAGGAAAAAGCATCGCTCGCCTCGAACAGCGGTTGGGAGTTCGTCTTTTTCACCGCACCACCCGCAGCCAGAGGCTGACCGATAACGGCGCCCTTTTTTATGAACGCTGCCTGCGCGCGCTGGAGGAAATCCGTGGCGCGGAATCGCTACTTGAAACAGGGAAACAGCAGGTCAGTGGCCGCCTGCGCGTTGCCATGCCGGTACTGTTTGGCCGTCAGTGCGTCGCCCCGCTGCTGATCGCGCTGGCGCAGGAACACCCCGGGCTTGAACTGGAAATGTCATTCAGCGACCGCGTGGTGGATCTGGTCGAGGAAGGGTTTGATATGGCGGTACGTAACGGCACGCTGCAGGACAGCAGCGTGCTGGTGGCCAGAAAGCTTGGAGAACACCGCATGGTGCTGTGCGCCGCGCCGGATTACCTGCAGAAGAAAGGCCAGCCACAACGCGTTGATGATTTACCCCAGCATACTGCCATTAACTATCTGCGCGCGGGCAGAGTGTTGCCCTGGCAGTTGATGGATGACGAAGGAACGTCTCGCACCTTTACTCCCCGTTCGTCGCTAAACATGGATGATTTGCAGGCTATTTGCGACGCTGCGCTGGCCGGGCACGGCATTGCCTGGTTGCCCTGCTGGATGGTCATCAAAGAAATTCATCAGGGAAAACTCGTCCCGCTCCTGAAGCAGGCGCCGGATGTTCACTTCAACGTTCATGCCGTCTGGCAGCTGACGCCTCATCTGCCGCTGAGGGTTAGAATTGCTGTAGATACGCTGGCGAGCCGTTTACCGGCTGTGATGTCGCTGGACCTTCCTGCGCCCATAAAAAAGCCGCGCTGAAGCGCGGCTTTTATCGCAGTGTAACGGCATTAGATATCGATATTCGCCGCTTTCAGCGCGTTCTCTTCGATGAAGGCACGACGCGGTTCAACCGCGTCACCCATCAGAGTGGTGAACAGCTGGTCCGCAGCAATCGCGTCTTTCACGGTGACGCGCAGCATGCGACGGCTTTCCGGATCCATGGTGGTTTCCCACAGCTGATCCGGGTTCATTTCGCCCAGACCTTTATAACGCTGGATAGACAGACCGCGACGGGACTCTTTCACCAGCCATTCCAGCGCCTGCTCGAAGCTGGCTACCGGCTGACGACGCTCGCCACGTTCGATGAACGCATCGTCTTCGATCAGGCCGCGCAGCTTCTCGCCGAGGGTGCAGATACGACGGTATTCCGGACCGGTCACAAATTCGTGCTCCAGCGGATAGTCGGTGTCGACGCCGTGGGTACGGACGCGAACGATAGGCTCAAACTGCTGTGCCGCATTCTGCTGAACGTCGAACTTCCACTGGCTACCGTGCTGTTCTTTCTCGTTCAGCTCGCTCACCAGAGCGTTCACCCAGCGCGTCACGGTCTGCTCGTTGCTCAGATCGGCTTCGGTCAGGGTCGGCTGATAGACCAGCTCCTTCAGCAGCGCTTTTGGATAACGGCGCTCCATACGGCCAATCATTTTCTGCGTGGCGTTGAACTCGGAGACCAGACGCTCCAGCGGCTCGCCTGCCAGTGCCGGAGCGCTGGAGTTCGCGTGCAGGGTTGCACCGTCAAGGGCGATCGCGATTTGGTACTGATCCATCGCATCGTCATCTTTGATGTACTGTTCCTGCTTGCCTTTTTTCACCTTGTACAGCGGCGGCTGTGCAATGTAGACGTGGCCACGCTCAACGATTTCAGGCATCTGACGATAGAAGAAGGTCAACAGCAGCGTACGGATGTGCGAGCCGTCGACGTCCGCATCGGTCATGATGATGATGCTGTGATAGCGAAGCTTGTCCGGGTTGTACTCATCGCGGCCAATGCCGCAGCCCAGCGCGGTGATGAGCGTCGCCACTTCCTGGGAAGAGAGCATCTTGTCGAAGCGCGCTTTCTCAACGTTGAGGATTTTACCCTTCAGCGGCAGAATCGCCTGGTTTTTACGGTTACGGCCCTGCTTCGCAGAACCGCCCGCGGAGTCCCCTTCCACAAGGTACAGTTCGGACAGCGCCGGGTCGCGTTCCTGACAGTCAGCCAGCTTGCCCGGCAGGCCCGCTAAGTCCAGCGCGCCTTTACGACGGGTCATCTCACGGGCTTTACGCGCCGCTTCACGGGCACGCGCCGCATCGATAATTTTGCCCACAACGATTTTCGCGTCGTTCGGGTTTTCCAGCAGGTACTCGCTCAGCAGTTCGTTCATCTGCTGCTCAACCGCTGATTTCACCTCGGAAGAGACCAGCTTGTCTTTGGTCTGTGAGGAGAACTTCGGATCCGGCACCTTCACGGAAACAACGGCAATCAGGCCTTCACGGGCGTCGTCACCGGTGGCGCTGACTTTCGCTTTTTTGCTGTAGCCTTCTTTGTCCATGTAGGCGTTCAGGGTACGGGTCATCGCCGCGCGGAAGCCCGCAAGGTGAGTACCGCCGTCACGCTGTGGAATGTTGTTGGTGAAGCAGTAGATGTTTTCCTGGAAACCATCGTTCCACTGCAGCGCCACTTCCACGCCGATACCGTCTTTTTCGGTGGAGAAGTAGAAGATATTCGGGTGAATTGGCGTTTTGTTCTTGTTCAGATACTCAACGAACGCCTTGATACCGCCTTCGTAGTGGAAGTGGTCTTCTTTGTTGTCACGCTTGTCGCGCAGGCGAATCGATACGCCGGAGTTCAGGAACGACAGTTCACGCAGGCGTTTCGCCAGAATGTCGTACTCGAATTCGGTGACGTTAGTGAAGGTTTCGAGGCTCGGCCAGAAACGCACCATGGTACCGGTTTTGTCGGTATCGCCGGTAACGGCCAGCGGGGCTTCAGGCACGCCGTGCTGGTAAATCTGACGGTGAATTTTGCCTTCGCGCTGGATGACCAGCTCCAGCTTCTGCGACAGGGCGTTAACTACGGAAACGCCTACACCGTGCAGACCGCCGGAAACTTTATAGGAGTTATCGTCGAACTTACCGCCTGCGTGCAGAACGGTCATGATCACTTCCGCAGCGGATACGCCCTCTTCCGGGTGAATACCGGTTGGGATGCCACGGCCATCATCGGTGACGGAGACGGAGTTGTCCGCATGGATGGTGACCACGATGTCTTTACAGTGACCCGCGAGCGCTTCGTCGATAGCGTTATCTACCACCTCGAATACCATGTGGTGCAGACCGGTGCCGTCATCCGTGTCGCCGATATACATACCCGGGCGCTTACGCACCGCATCCAGCCCTTTCAGGACTTTGATACTGGAGGAGTCATAAGAATTCGACATCAACGTTTCTCGCTCATTTCAACTTGGGTTAATCCGTTATTTTACCCTTTTCCACGGTAAACATCTTCGAATTTTCGTCCGACATGTCCATAACGTGTTCAGCGCTTATGGCGCTGACGAAAACCTGCGACTGCGTGGCTTTTAAGCGGCTGGCAAGCAGCCCGCGCCGCGCGTCGTCAAGTTCCGAGGCAAAATCATCTATCAGGTACAGGCAGCGCCGCCCGCTCTCGCGGGTGAGGAACTCCCCTTGCGCCAGGCGCAGCGCGCACATCAGGAGCTTGAGCTGCCCGCGCGACAGCGTATCTTCCACCGGCGCACCGTCGGCACGAATGCGAAAATCCGCCTTGTGCGGGCCGTGCGCGGTGTAGGTCAACATGCGGTCGCGCTCGAAGCTTCTCTCTAACACCTCGGCATAATCCGTCTCTTTCTCCCAGCCGCGCTGGAAGGAGAAGGTGAGAGAGAACTCGGGTAAAAACTGTTTGCAGGTGTCGGCCATGTCTTCGGCGATACCCGCGCTGTATTCGGCACGCCAGTTGCTGATTTGTTCCGCGAGAGGGATTAACTCCATGTCCCATGGACGCAGCTGGGCGTAACGGGTAACCTGGCGCAACGCGGCGTTACGCTGCTTGAGCAGACGCTTCAGGTTGCTCCAGGCGTTAAAGAAACCGGCTTCGTTGTGAAAGCATCCCCAGTCGAGGAACGCTCTTCTGTATTTGGGGCCGCCGTTGAGTAAAGTAAACCCCTCCGGCGTAATCAGCTGCATCGGCATCAGCAGCGCCAGCTCCGCCACTTTGTGGCCGTCGGTGCCGTCGATGCGCACCTTGCTGTCGCCCTGCTTGTCTTTGGTCAGGCCGATGGCGGTTTCCCGCTCTGCGCCCTGCAAACGTCCGTGCAGAACAAAGGATTCCTGCTCGTGGCGAATGACGCGACCAATCTGCAAACTGCGAAACGCCCGACCGTGGCCGAGCGTATAGATGGCTTCCAGCACGCTGGTTTTGCCGCTGCCGTTCGCGCCAACCAGGAAGTTAAAGCCGGGGGATAAAGCGAGATCCGCGCTTTCGATATTGCGAAAGTCGCGGATCAACAGACGGGTGAGCGACATTACAGTCTCATTGGCATGACAACATAAGCAGCCGACTGTGATGCGGCATCTTCAATCTGTACGCTCGAAACGGAGTCGGTCAGCAGGATGCGCACGTTCTCGCATTTCAGTGCATTGAGCACATCCAGCACGTAGCTGACGTTAAAGCCGATTTCCATCTCAGCCCCGGCGTAGGTGACGTCCAGAATCTCTTCTGCCTCTTCCTGCTCCGGGTTATTAGCGGTGATTTTGATCTGGTTTTCACTCACGTAAAGGCGCACGCCGCGGAATTTCTCGTTAGAGAGGATCGCGGCACGGGCAAACGCCTGCTTGAGGCTATCGCAGCCCGCTTCCAGCGTTTTGTCCGGGTTTTTCGGCAACACGCGGCGATAATCCGGGAAACGGCCGTCAACCAGCTTCGATGTGAAAACAAAATCGCCCACGTGCGCGCGGATGTTGTTGCTGCCGATCTGCACGCGCAGCGGCGTGTCGCCACCGTCGAGCATACGCATCAGCTCAATCACCCCTTTACGCGGCACGATCACCGAATGGTTTGGCAGTGAGTCGCCAATCGGCATAGAACAGACCGCCAGACGGTGGCCGTCGGTAGCCACGGTACGCAGCTCTTCACCTTCGGTTTCGAACAGCATGCCGTTTAAGTAGTAACGAACGTCCTGATGCGCCATGGAGAACTGCGTGGCTTCAATCAGACGCTTCATCGTCGCCTGCGGCAGGGTGAATTCCACTTCACTCTGCCAGTCGTCCAGGTTCGGGAAGTCTGCAGCTGGCAGCGTGGAGAGTGAGAAACGGCTGCGGCCAGAGCGCACCAGCATGCGGTCGCCTTCCAGCTGCACGGCGATTTCAGCGCCTTCCGGCAGCCCGCGGCAGATATCAAAGAATTTACGTGCCGGAACCGTGGTCGCGCCCGCGTCGTGCGGCTGCGTCAGCGTAACGCGCGCGATCATTTCCATTTCCAGATCTGTACCGGTCAGCGACAGCGTACCGTCCGCGACCTGAAGCAGCAGGTTTCCGAGAATAGGCAGCGTTGGGCGGCCGCCTAATGGGCCACTCACCTGTTGCAGCGGTTTTAATAAATGTTCACGTTCAACGGTAAATTTCATAGCGTCACGATGATAATGTTCTGATTAGATTGGAAAAATCTTCTTTTATGTCGTGGCTTTCTTCGCGTAACTGCTCAATCTTGCGACAAGCGTGCAGCACGGTCGTATGGTCACGGCCACCAAACGCATCGCCGATTTCCGGCAGACTGTGGTTGGTTAACTCCTTTGCCAGCGCCATCGCCATCTGACGCGGACGCGCCACCGAGCGGGAACGACGTTTAGACAGTAAATCTGCCACTTTAATCTTGTAGTACTCGGCCACCGTCTTTTGAATATTGTCGATAGTGACCAGTTTTTCCTGCAATGCCAGCAAATCACGCAGCGCTTCACGCACAAAATCGATGGTGATCGCACGACCGGTAAAGTTGGCATTGGCGATAACGCGGTTCAGCGCCCCTTCCAGCTCACGCACGTTGGAGCGCAGACGCTTGGCAATGAAGAACGCCACTTCACCCGGCAGGCGAATGTCGTTCTCATCGGCTTTCTTCATCAGGATCGCAACGCGGGTTTCCAGCTCCGGTGGCTCGATCGCCACGGTCAGGCCCCAGCCGAAGCGGGATTTCAGACGATCTTCAACGCCGTTGATCTCTTTTGGATAACGATCCGAGGTCAAAATGATCTGCTGATTACCTTCCAGCAGGGCGTTGAAGGTGTGGAAAAATTCTTCCTGCGATCGTTCTTTATTGGCAAAGAACTGGATGTCATCGATCAGCAGCGCGTCAACGGAACGGTAGTAACGTTTAAACTCTTCGATCGCATTGTTTTGCAGGGCTTTTACCATGTCCTGAACGAAGCGCTCGGAGTGCATATACACCACTTTCGCGTTAGGCTTGCGGGCCATAATGCCGTTACCTACCGCATGTAGCAGGTGGGTTTTACCGAGACCCGTGCCGCCATAGAGGAACAGCGGGTTGTAGGCACCGCCAGGGTTATCCGCAACCTGACGGGCCGCCGCGCGCGCCAGCTGGTTCGACTTACCTTCAACGAAGTTATCGAACGTGTGTTTCACGTTAACGTTAGAGCGATAGGTTGGCTCTGCGGGGGCAGGGACGTTATCCCAGCCCTGACGAGCGGGTGCGACGCGAGGTGCCGGAGCCGGAACAGCCTGAGCAGGCGCGGCTACATTTACGGTTTCACGAACGGTTTGGGTGACCGGCTTTGTGCCCACTTCAAAACGCAGTTGTGGGACATCTGACCCGCAGAAATCGTTCAGCAGACCATTGATGTTATTAAGGTATTTGTCCCTTACCCAATCGAGCACAAAACGGTTTGGCGCATACAAAGCCAGCGTGTTATCGCTCAGCTCCGCCTGCAACGGGCGGATCCACATACTGAATTCTGTGGCTGGTAACTCATCCTGCAATCGGGCAAGACACTGCTGCCAAAGCGAAAGTGACACGGCGGACTCCACTCGAACAATAAAAGAAAACTATTGAATATTCATGATTGTTGGCGCACATCGACATGACCCTGTGTAAAGGGGGACGTGCGAATTGCTATCTGCAATTTATCCTGACCAGGATCCTGGGATCCCGATCGGGACCGCGGATCATAGCGTAAACTGAGCCAGAGATCTTCTGTTTCTCACAGATTCTTCCCGATTTATCCACAGGAAGATCCGAAACCGGGTAAGTGTAAACGATCCTGGCGCGAGTGCCCCGCGATTTAGCCCGCATATTGGAAAATTTAATGAGCAACGACAATTTATTGCTTAAATGATCTAACGAAGATCCGGGACGATCCTTGCGCTTTGTTGGCGAGGCCGTATAATCCTCGACCCGGCGCGTGATGCTCATCTTCCTGCGTCGTCCGTTGCTCATTTTCCACGCGAAATCGTGCGGAAATACGCGGGAAATAAGGAAAGAGAATTGACTCCGGAGTGTACAATTATTACAATCCGGCCTCTTTAATCACCCACGGCTTCGGCGTCCGTCATTCGAAACTCGGTCGGGCATCCGCAAAAGTCATGAATTTTTTCAAGTTTAGGTAGAAATCGCCATGAAACGCACTTTTCAACCGTCTGTACTGAAGCGCAACCGTTCTCACGGCTTCCGTGCTCGTATGGCTACTAAAAATGGTCGTCAGGTTCTGGCACGTCGTCGTGCTAAAGGCCGCGCTCGTCTGACCGTTTCCAAGTAATAAAGCTAACCCCTGAGTGGTTAAGCTAGCATTTCCCAGGGAGTTACGTTTGTTAACTCCCACTCATTTCACTTTCGTCTTCCAGCAGCCACAACGGGCTGGCACGCCGCAAATCACCATCCTCGGCCGCCAAAATTCGCTGGGGCATCCCCGCATCGGTCTCACAGTCGCTAAGAAAAACGTTAAGCGTGCGCATGAACGCAACCGGATTAAACGTCTGACGCGTGAAAGCTTCCGTTTACGTCAGCACGAATTGCCTTCTATGGATTTCGTGGTGGTGGCTAAAAAGGGGGTTGCCGACCTCGATAACCGTGCTCTCTCGGAAGCGTTGGAAAAATTATGGCGCCGCCACTGTCGCCTGGCTCACGGGTCCTGATAGCCCTCATTCGGGTCTATCAACGCCTGATTAGTCCGCTACTCGGGCCGCACTGCCGTTTCACACCAACATGCTCAAGCTATGGAATTGAGGCATTGCGCAGGTTTGGAGTGATAAAAGGCAGTTGGTTGACGGTGAAACGCGTATTAAAATGCCACCCTTTACACCCCGGTGGAGACGACCCCGTCCCCCCAGGACCTTTTGATACCAGAGAACACTAACGATGGATTCGCAACGCAATCTTCTTATCATCGCTTTGTTGTTCGTGTCTTTCATGATCTGGCAGGCATGGGAGCAGGATAAAAATCCTCAACCCCAGCAGCAGACCACGCAGACTACGACCACCGCAGCGGGTAGCGCCGCCGACCAGGGCGTACCGGCCAGTGGCCAGGGGAAACAGATTACGGTTAAGACCGATGTGCTTGAGCTGACTATCAACACCCGTGGTGGTGATGTTGAGCAGGCGCTGCTGTTGACCTACCCGAAAGAGCTGAAGTCTAACGAACCGTTCCAGTTACTGGAAACCACACCGGAGTTCCTGTATCAGGCGCAGAGCGGCCTGACCGGTCGTGATGGCCCGGATAACCCGGCTAACGGCGCGCGTCCACTGTATAACGTCGACAACGACACCTTTGTGCTGGCTGACGGCCAGAACGAACTCGTTATCCCGATGACCTACACCGACGCGGCAGGCAACACCTTCACCAAAACCTTCACTCTGAAACGCGGTGAGTATGCGGTGAACGTGGGCTACAGCGTACAGAACGCCGGTGCGAAACCGCTGGAACTGTCTACCTTCGGTCAGCTGAAGCAGTCCATCAATCTGCCTTCTCACCGTGACACCGGAAGCAGCAACTTTGCGCTGCATACCTTCCGTGGCGCGGCGTATTCCACGCCTGACGCGAAGTACGAGAAATACAAATTCGACACCATTGCCGATAACGAAAACCTGAACGTCAGCTCCAAAGGCGGTTGGGTAGCAATGCTGCAACAGTATTTCGCAACGGCATGGATCCCAAATAACGACGGTACCAATAACTTCTACACCGCGAACCTGGGCAACGGTATTGCAGCCATCGGCTATAAATCACAGCCGGTTCTGGTTCAGCCGGGTCAAACCGGTAAGCTGGCAAGCACCCTGTGGGTCGGCCCGGAAATCCAGGAAAAAATGGCAGCCGTCGCGCCGCACCTGGATCTGACCGTGGATTACGGCTGGTTGTGGTTCATCTCTCAGCCGCTGTTTAAGCTGCTGAAGTTCATCCACAGCTTCCTGGGTAACTGGGGCTTCTCCATCATCGTTATCACCTTTATCGTTCGTGGCATCATGTACCCGCTGACCAAAGCGCAGTACACCTCCATGGCGAAGATGCGCATGCTGCAGCCGAAGATTCAGGCGATGCGTGAGCGTCTGGGCGATGACAAACAGCGTCAGAGCCAGGAAATGATGGCCCTGTATAAAGCAGAGAAAGTGAACCCGTTGGGTGGTTGCTTCCCGCTGCTGATTCAGATGCCAATCTTCCTTGCGCTGTACTACATGCTGATGGGTTCCGTTGAGCTGCGCCACGCGCCGTTCGCCCTGTGGATCCATGACCTGTCCGCACAGGACCCGTACTACATCCTGCCGATCCTGATGGGCGTGACGATGTTCTTCATCCAGAAGATGTCGCCGACCACCGTGACCGACCCGATGCAGCAGAAGATCATGACCTTTATGCCGGTCATCTTCACCGTGTTCTTCCTGTGGTTCCCGTCAGGTCTGGTGCTGTACTATATCGTCAGCAACCTGGTGACCATCATCCAGCAGCAGCTGATTTACCGTGGTTTGGAAAAACGTGGCCTGCATAGCCGCGAAAAGAAAAAGTCCTGATTCGGTAAGTTAACGCTAAAATAAGGGCGGTCGATTGACCGCCTTTTTTATTTGTATTGAACGAGAACAACCATGAGCCATAACGACACTATCGTCGCCCAGGCAACCCCACCGGGACGCGGTGGTGTAGGCATTCTGCGTATCTCCGGCCTGAAGGCGCGAGAGGTGGCCGAAGCGGTGCTGGGTAAACTGCCAAAGCCGCGCTACGCTGATTACCTGCCGTTTAAAGATGCGGACGGCACGCCGCTGGACCAGGGCATTGCGCTGTGGTTCCCCGGCCCGAACTCCTTCACCGGCGAAGACGTGCTGGAGCTGCAGGGCCACGGTGGCCCGGTTATCCTCGACCTGCTGTTAAAACGTATTCTGACCCTGCCAGGCCTGCGCATTGCGAAGCCGGGCGAGTTCTCCGAACGTGCTTTCCTCAACGACAAGCTCGACCTGGCGCAAGCAGAAGCGATTGCAGACCTGATCGATGCCAGTTCCGAACAGGCGGCACGCTCCGCGCTTAACTCGCTGCAGGGGGCATTCTCCGCACGCGTAAATCATCTTGTGGAAGCACTTACTCACCTCAGGATCTACGTGGAGGCGGCTATCGATTTCCCGGACGAGGAAATCGACTTCCTCTCTGACGGTAAAATCGAAGCCCAGCTCAACCAGGTGATGAACGATCTCGACGCCGTGCGTGCCGAAGCGCGCCAGGGCAGCCTGCTGCGTGAAGGGATGAAGGTGGTCATTGCTGGTCGCCCTAACGCCGGGAAATCGAGCCTGCTGAACGCTCTGGCAGGCCGTGAAGCGGCGATCGTCACCGACATTGCCGGCACCACCCGCGACGTGCTGCGCGAGCATATCCACATCGACGGGATGCCGCTGCATATCATTGATACCGCGGGCCTGCGCGATGCCAGCGATGAAGTGGAACGCATCGGTATCGAACGCGCCTGGCAGGAGATCGAGCAGGCCGACCGCGTACTGTTTATGGTCGACGGCACCACGACCGACGCCGTTGACCCGGCGGAGATCTGGCCGGACTTTATCGCCCGTCTGCCGGCCAAACTGCCGATCACCGTGGTGCGTAACAAAGCAGATGTTACCGGCGAAACGCTGGGCATCAGCGATGTGAATGGTCACTCACTGATTCGCCTGTCGGCGCGTACGGGTGAAGGCGTGGACGACCTGCGTAACCATCTCAAGCAGAGCATGGGCTTTGATACCAGTATGGAAGGCGGCTTCCTGGCGCGTCGTCGTCACCTGCAGGCGCTGGAAGAGGCGGCGAACCACCTTGTTCAGGGGAAAGCGCAGCTGATCGGCGCGTGGGCGGGCGAGCTGCTGGCGGAAGAGCTGCGTCTGGCGCAGCAGAATCTGAGCGAGATCACCGGGGAGTTTACGTCGGACGATCTGCTGGGAAGGATTTTCTCAAGCTTCTGTATTGGTAAATAGTTCCCGCTAATCAATGGTGATTTCCTCTCAGGAAATCACCATTGTCCAAATGGCAACTCGCCTAATCCCTTTTCACCCCCTATCCTGCATGCCTGCATCTATGGGGGGGTTATGGCGCGTTTTCTGTTTTGTAGTTTCGCATTAGTTCTTCTTTATCCGTCAGGCATTGATATGTATCTGGTGGGATTACCGCACATCGCACGCGATCTGGGTGCCAGCGAAGCGCAGCTGCACATCGCGTTTTCGGCCTACCTCGCGGGGATGGCGTCGTCGATGGTCTTTGCCGGGAAAATTGCGGATAAGGCAGGCCGTCAGCCCGTCGCGATTACCGGTGCCATCATCTTTGCCCTGGCCTCTCTTCTCTGCTCACAGGCGCAGAACAGCACCGTGTTCCTGGCAGGACGGTTCATTCAGGGCATTGGTGCCGGTGGCTGCTACGTGGTGGCGTTTGCGATTTTGCGCGACACCTTAAGCGCCCAGCGCCGCGCTAAAGTGCTTTCGATGCTGAACGGCATTACCTGCATCATCCCGGTGCTGGCTCCGGTCGTGGGCTATCTGATCATGCTGAAATTCCCGTGGCAGAGCCTGTTCTGGACCATGGCGGCCATGGGCACGCTGGTGTTTATCCTGTCGATCGCCGTGCTGAAAGAGACCCACCCGGGCTCGCAGAATTCCAGCCATACCGCGACCATTCATCCGGCAGAGAAGCTTCTCAACCGCTTTTTCCTCAGCCGTCTGGCTGTGACGACCTTAAGCGTGGCGGTGATCCTGACGTATGTAAACGTTTCCCCGGTGTTGCTGATGGAGACCATGGGTTTCGATCGCGGTGAGTATTCAACGGTGATGGCATTAACCGCGATGGTTAGTATGGCCGTTTCGTTTTCGACGCCGTTTGCGCTAAATATTTTCAGCCAGCGTACATTGATGCTGACCTCACAGGTTTTATTCCTCGCCGCAGGCGCGATCCTGGCGACCACCAGCTCACATGCGGTGATGCTGGTGGGCATTACCCTCATCTGTGCCGGGTTCTCGGTTGGCTTTGGCGTGGCGATGAGCCAGGCGCTCGGCCCGTTCTCGCTGCGGGCAGGCGTGGCAAGCTCGGTGCTGGGGATCGCACAGGTCTGCGGCTCGTCTCTGTGGATATGGCTGGCGGCAGTCATCGGACTTAACGCGCTCAATATGCTGATCGGGATTCTGATTGCCTGTAGCATGGTCTGCATCACCTTACTTATGGTCATCCGGCCCGCGGCACACTATGAAGAAGCCCATCAGCAGTCTCGATCTTAACCTGTTGCTTTGCCTGCAGCTTTTGCTGCAGGAGCGCAGCGTCACCAAAGCTGCGAAGCGGATGAACGTGACGCCATCGGCGGTGAGCAAATCGCTGGCCAAGCTGCGCGACTGGTTTGACGACCCGCTGTTTGTCAAAACGCCGTTAGGGCTGCTGCCCACCCCGCTGACGGTCAGCCTGGAGCAGGATCTGGCCGACTGGATGCAAATCGGCAACCAGATCCTCGACAAATTCCACCATGATTCGCCAGGCGGGCTAACGTTCGTGCTGGCCGCCGAAACGCCGCTGATGCTCATCCGCTTTAACACCCTGCTGGAGCAGGTCAATCAGCGTTATCCGCAGGCGACGGTGAAGGTGCGTCACTGGGATTACGACTCACTGGACGCCATTACGCGCGGGGAAGTGGACGTTGGCTTCACCGGTCGTGAAACGCACCCGCGCTCGCGTGAACTGCTGAAGCTGATGCCGTGGTTTATCGACTACGAAATCCTGTTTAGCGACCGCCCTTGCGTCTATTTACGCGAGGACCATCCCGCTCTGCAGGAGGAGTGGAATCTGGAGACCTTCCTGCGCTATCCCCATATCAGTATCTTCTGGGAACGGAGCGACACCTGGGCGCTGGATGAGGTGCTAAAAGAGATGGGGCGGGAGAGAAACATTGCCATGTGTTTGCCGGGCTTTGAGCAGTCGATGTTTATGGCGGCACAGCCCGGCCATAACTATATCGCCACGGCTCCCCACTACTGTCGCCACTACAATGAACTCCACCAGCGGAAGCTGATCGCGCTTCCTATTCCCATTGACGAAGCGCAGGCTGAAAAGCTGACCGTTCCCTTCACGCTAATCTGGCATAAACGGAACAGCCATAATCCGAAAATTCTCTGGCTGCGGGAGACCATCAAGGCGTTGTACGGTGGCAGCGATCCAATTTTTGCCTAAGAAAATGTAAAGTTCGGCCCTCAGGCTTCTTTTACTCCTATTTACTGATTAAAACAGGAGTCAAGTTAAGCGATAATCATGTAACCGTTTAACCGATTACGACCATTATCAAGGAGCGAAAAATGGCAACGCACTTTGCAAGAGGGATACTTACAGAAGGACGTCTCGTATCGGCAAGACTCTCTTCAGCCTGTCACAGTGAGGCACTCAAACTCCCCGAACACCGCAGGACGCGGTTTTTAGCCTCCAGAGCGCTTCTCGCAGAACTGCTGTTTATGCTGTACGGCACCAGCGAACTGCCCGAGATCGTCACGCAACCAGAAGGTCGCCCGGTCTTTGCCGACCCGGAACTCCCCCGTTTTTCTATTGCCTATACGGGGAATATCATTGGCGTGGCGCTGACCACCGAAGGCGATTGCGGGCTGGATATGGAACTTCAGCGTGCGACGCGGGGGTTTCATGGCGCAAGCCCGCACGATGACTACCCGCTTTCCAGCAATGAAAAGCTGTGGGTACGCAACCAGAACGATCCTGTTGAAGCCCGTGCCCAGCTCATCACCCTGCGCCAGAGCATTCGCAAGCTCTGCGGATGCGCTTCAGACGATGCCAGCCTGTTGCAATTGTTGCCGGGCTCCGGACGCCTGCGTGCCGCTAAAGCCACGCTTGTAGAGGCGCTCAGCGATGCAGAAGATGTGTTGATATGGTCTGTTGCGGTCAGCCCTGCCATCGAACGGCTAAAAATTTGGGAATTTGACAGCAAAGAGGGATGGAGTAGCCTTCCGGATGTGCCCGAGCGCGCCAACGAGCCCGCCGCACGCCTGATGCGTTTAACCAGTTTACCGGCAGAAAAAGCATTTACCCATAGCTGATCCAATCAGGGTCATCATGATGAAACAGGAGTAATCATGTCTGATACGTTGAAAGTAGTTACGTTACTGGGAAGCCTGCGCAAAGGTTCATTTAACGGAATGGTTGCCCGCACGCTGCCGCAGCTGTCCCCGGCAGGTATGGAAATTAGCGCCCTGCCATCTATTGGTGATATCCCGCTTTATGATGCAGATGTCCAGCAGGAAGAAGGGTTCCCGCAGAGCGTTGAGGCGCTGGCAGAGCAAATTCGCCAGGCCGACGGCGTGGTCATTGTCACGCCAGAGTATAACTACTCGGTTCCGGGTGGCCTGAAGAACGCCATCGACTGGCTGTCTCGTTTACCGGAGCAGCCGCTGTCCGGCAAACCGGTGCTGATCCAGACCAGCTCAATGGGCGCGATTGGCGGCGCGCGCTGCCAGTACCATCTGCGCCAGATCCTGGTGTTCCTCGATGCGATGGTGATGAACAAACCGGAATTTATGGGCGGTGTGATTCAGAACAAGGTCGACCCGCAAACGGGTGAAGTGGTGGATCAGAGCACACGTGATCATCTCTCTGGACAGCTCACGGCGTTTGGGGATTATATCAAGCGGGTGAAGGCGTAAGATCACTGCGGCTTGATGCCCTCACCCTGGCCCTCTCCCTGTGGGAGAGGGAACAAACACTAAAGCCCTTTTCGAAGAAAAGGGCTTGCTGTTTATTTGGCGTCGATAAACACAATCTTCAGCACAAACAGCAGCGCCACGACAATCACGCATGGGCTGAGGTCGCGGAAGCGGCCGGTACCGATCTTCATTACGCAGTAAGAGATAAAGCCCAGCGCGATACCTTCGGTGATAGAGAAGCTGAACGGCATCATCACGGCGGTAATAAAGGCCGGCACCGCTTCGGTTAAATCTTCCCACTTCACGCGCGCCAGACTCGACGTCATCAGCACACCCACGTAAATCAGTGCGCCGGCTGCCGCATACGGTGGAACCATACCCGCCAGCGGAGAGAGGAAAATCACCAGCAGGAACAGGATACCTACCACCACCGCCGTCAGGCCGGTACGGCCGCCCACGGAGACGCCGGAAGAGGATTCAATGTAAGCGGTAACAGACGAGGTGCCAATGAAAGAACCCGCCACGGAAGAGATACTATCCACATACAGCGCCTGCTTCATGCGCGGGAATTTGCCTTTCTCGTCCGCCAGACCCGCTTTGTCGGTCACGCCAATCAGCGTACCGGAGGAGTCAAACAGGTTGACCAGCATGAAGGAGAAGATCACACCCGCCAGGCCCAGGTTCAGGGAGCCCGCCAGATCAACATGGCCAATCACGGTAGAGACGCTCGGAGGCGCAGAGACGATACCGTTATAGTGAACGTCGCCCAGCATCCAGCCCAGCAGGGTGGTCACCACGATGGACACCAGCACCGCCGCATGAATGTTGCGGGAGGCCAGGATCGCGATGATAAAGAAGCCCAGCACGCCCAGCAGCACGTTATGAGAGGTCAGATTGCCAATGCTTACCAGCGTTTCAGGGTTCGCCACGATCACACCGGCGTTTTTCAGCCCCATCATGCCGATGAACAGACCGATACCGCTGGTGATACCCACGCGCAGGCTCACCGGAATGTTCGCAATCATCCAGTAACGCACGCGGAAAATGGTCAGCAGCAGCAGGCCAATAGCGCCCCAGAAGATGGCACCCATGCCAACCTGCCACGGCAGACCCATCGCCTGAACCACCACGAAGGCGAAGAACGCATTCAGGCCCATTGCCGGTGCCAGCGCAACCGGCAGGTTAGCGAACACGCCCATCAGGATGCTGCCAAGCGCCGCAATCAGACAGGTGGTTACAAAGACGGCGCTGGTGTCCATGCCAGCGACGCCCAAAATTTGCGGGTTCACAAAAACGATATAGACCATCGTCAGGAAGGTGGTGAAACCTGCGATCACTTCGGTGCGTGCCGTTGTGCCGTGCTCGCGCAGTTTAAACACGCGCTCAAGCAGACCCTGACCAGATGTCTGGGTAGTGTGTTGTTGACTCATCATCAATTTCCGAACAAGGAGGGAAAATTCGTCGCTATCCTATACCAAAATGCGACAATAGTGGCGGTTACGTGATACTTTTTTCATTGATTTTGCTTATACGGCAACGATTGCGTCCCGGCGAACTGCCGTACGAAAACGTTAAACTTGTTAAAAGGGAAAGGCATGTCCGGAATTGAAGCGGTATTTTTCGACTGCGACGGTACGCTGGTCGACAGTGAGATCATTTGTTCCCGCGCGTACGTCACCATGTTCCAGGAATTTGGCATTACGCTGGAACTCGAAGAGGTGTTCAAACGCTTTAAGGGCGTAAAGCTCTATGAGATTATCGACATCATTAACAAAGAACACGGTGTCAGTCTGGCAAAAGCGGATCTGGAACCGGTGTACCGCGCCGAGGTCGCACGCCTGTTCGATTCTGAGCTGGAGGTCATTGCCGGTGCAAACGCGCTGCTGGATGCAATGACGGTGCCGATCTGTGTGGTCTCCAACGGCCCGGTCAGCAAAATGCAGCACTCGCTCGGCAAGCTTGAGATGCTGCACCATTTCCCGGAAAAGCTGTTCAGCGGCTACGATATCCAGCGCTGGAAGCCAGATCCGGCGCTGATGTTCCATGCGGCAAACGCGATGAACGTCAACGTGAAGAACTGCATTCTGGTGGATGACTCGTCTGCGGGCGCGCAGTCGGGGATTGATGCGGGGATGGAGGTGTTTTACTTCTGTGCCGATCCGCACAACAGGCCGATCGATCATCCAAAAGTAACGACCTTTACCGAGCTGGCGCAGTTGCCGGAACTGTGGAAGGCGCGCGGGTGGGATATTACTCGCTGAGTTTTCCCCTCACCCCGGCCCTCTCCCACAGGGAGAGGGTTAGGGTGAGGGGAAAAATCACTCTTTCGGATCTTTACCCGCCAGCAGCTTGTCCAGTTCGTCGCCGCCCACATGGCGGAAGTCCTGGCCTTTGACGAAGTAGAAAATGTATTCGCAAATGTTCTGGCAGCGGTCGCCGATACGCTCGATAGAGCGCGCGCAGAACAGGGCAGTTAGCACGCTTGGGATCGTACGTGAATCTTCCATCATGTAGGTCATCAGCTGACGGACGATGCCCTCATACTCCTGGTCGACCTTTTTGTCTTCACGGTAGATACGAACTGCTTCGTCCAGATCCATGCGCGCGAATGCATCCAGCACGTCGTGCAGCATCTGCACGGTGTGACGACCGAGCGATTCCAGACTCACCAGCAGCGGCTGGTGCTGCTGAGAGAATTTCTCCAGCGCGGTGCGGCAGATTTTATCCGCCACGTCACCAATACGCTCCAGCTCGGCGATGGTTTTGATGATCGCCATCACCAGACGCAGGTCGCTCGCCGTCGGCTGACGTTTCGCGATAATGCGCACGCAGGCCTCGTCGATAGCAACTTCCATCATGTTGACGTTTTTGTCGCCTTCAATGACGCGCTTCGCCAGCTCGCTATCCTGGTTGTGCATCGCCGTAATCGCATCAGAAAGCTGCTGCTCGACCATGCCACCCATGGTCATTACCTGCGTGCGGATGCTTTCCAGCTCTGCGTTGAACTGGCCGGAAATGTGTTTATTAAGATTGAGGTTGTCCATGGTTTCTCCACATGCACTAAGGCAAATCAACCGTAGCGGCCAGTAATATAATCTTCGGTTTGTTTCTTCGCGGGCCGGGTGAACAGCGCATCCGTATCGCTGAACTCAATCAGCTCGCCCAGGTACATAAACGCCGTGTGATCGGAACAACGTGCAGCCTGCTGCATGTTATGGGTCACGATAACCACGGTGTAATCCTGCTTCAGCTCGGTGATCAGCTCTTCAATACGACCGGTTGAGATCGGGTCCAGCGCCGAGCACGGCTCATCCAGCAGCAATACTTCCGGACGAATGGCGATACCACGCGCAATACACAGACGCTGCTGCTGACCACCGGAGAGAGAGTACCCGCTCTGGTGCAACTTATCTTTGGTTTCGTTCCATAATGCGGCCTTGGTCAATGCCCACTGCACGCGCTCGTCCATATCGGCACGGGAGAGCTTCTCAAACAGGCGAACGCCAAACGCGATGTTGTCATAGATGGACATCGGGAACGGCGTTGGTTTCTGGAACACCATCCCCACTTTGGCGCGCAGCAGGGCGATATCCTGGGCCTGGGTCAGAATGTTTTCGCCATCCAGGATAATTTCACCTTCAGCGCGCTGCTCCGGATAGAGCGAATACATTTTGTTAAAGGTACGCAGCAGCGTGGATTTACCGCAGCCGGACGGACCGATGAATGCCGTGACCTGGTTCTTCGCAATATCCAGGTTGATATTCTTCAGGGCATGGAATTTGCCGTAGTAGAAGTTCAAATCACGAACCTGAATCTTACCCGGGGCAGTATCAACCATACTCATTGACTCATTTCCTCATTCGGCGCCGCGATCTGCCGCGCCGTAAAAAATTAACCGTGTTTCTTCTTCGCGAAAATGACGCGCGCCAGAATGTTCAGCAACAGTACGCAAAGGGTGATGATCAGCACCCCGGCCCAGGCCAGCTGCTGCCATTCCGCGAATGGACTCATCGCAAATTTAAAGATCGTCACCGGCAGGTTGGCGATCGGCTGCATCATGTCCGTACTCCAGAACTGGTTGGAGAGGGCAGTAAACAGCAGCGGTGCCGTTTCACCGGCGATACGGGCGATAGCCAGCAGAATACCTGTCATGATCCCGGAGACCGACGCTTTCAGCGTAATCGCAGAAATCATTTTCCATTTCGGCGTACCCAGCGCGTAAGCCGCTTCACGCAGGCTGTCCGGCACCAGTTTCAGCATGTTTTCGGTGGTACGAATGACGATAGGCACCTGCAGCAGCGCCAGCGCAATCACGCCTGCCCAGCCGGAGAAGTGTTCCATTTGCGCAACCACGATGGTGTAAACAAACAGGCCCACGACAATCGACGGAGCGGAAAGCAGGATGTCGTTAATGAAGCGAATCACCTCTGCCAGCCAGGATTTACGCCCGTACTCCGCCAGATAGATACCGGCCATAATGCCCAGCGGCGTACCGAAGACGGTCGCCCACAGAATCAGCAGGCCACTGCCCGCCAGGGCGTTTGCCAGACCACCACCCGCCGTATTTGGCGGCGGCGTCATCTCGGTGAACAGCGCCAGAGACATGCCATCAATACCACGGGTGATGGTGGACATCAGGATCCAGATCAGCCAGAACAGGCCGAATGCCATCGTTGCCATGGAGAGCGTCAGCGCAATGCGGTTTTTGAAACGACGCTTCGCCTGCATTTTGCGGCGGGATTCCGCAAGCTGAGCGGTGCTTTGCATTTCGAGAGTTGCCATCAGCGTGCCCCCTCATTTTTCGCGAGACGCAGGATCATCAGCTTGGAAATCGCCAGAACAATGAAGGTGATAACGAACAGAATCAGGCCCAGTTCCATCAGCGCTGCGACGTGCAGCCCGGATTCCGCTTCGGCAAACTCGTTCGCCAGCGCGGAAGTAATGCTGTTACCCGGCATATAGAGTGAGGCGCTGTCGAGCTGGTAGGTGTTACCGATGATAAAGGTGACTGCCATGGTTTCACCCAGCGCACGACCTAAGCCCAGCATCACGCCACCGATCACCCCATTTTTGGTGAACGGAAGGACAATGCGCCAGATAACTTCCCAGGTAGTACAGCCGATGCCGTAGGCCGACTCTTTCATCATCACCGGGGTTTGTTCGAAAACATCGCGCATCACCGCCGCAATGTACGGAATAATCATAATGGCGAGGATCACCCCTGCCGCCAGAATACCGATACCGAATGCCGGGCCAGAGAACAGGGCTCCCACAAACGGAACGGCTGAGAGAACATTACCCACCGGTTCCTGGAAGTACGTGGCAAACAGCGGCGCAAAGATAAACAGACCCCACATGCCGTATACGATACTTGGGATGGCTGCCAGCAGTTCAATGGCAATACCCAGCGGGCGACGCAGCCAGCCCGGCGCCAGTTCCGTCAGGAACAGCGCAATACCGAAGCTTACCGGAACCGCAATCAGCAGGGCGATGAACGAGGTCACCAGCGTACCGTAAATCGGCACCAGCGCACCGTAGATGTCGTTCGGCGCGTCCCACTCTTTGGTCCACAGGAAGGAGAAACCGAATTTCTGAATGCTCGGCCAGGAGGAGAAAATCAGAGACACGATAATGCCGCCCAGCAGCAATAGCACAATCAGCGCAGCCAGTTTGACCAGCGCGCCGAAAATCATGTCACCTTTTTTACCCGGAGGGTTAAATGCAGGCTTGGTTGCAGCCATAAATTACTCTTCTTTATGAAACGTCTTACGAATATGCCCGGTGGCGCTGGCGCTTACCGGGCCTACAGGATGAACCGTAGGGCGGGTAAGCGTGAGCGCCACCCGCCATCTTCGTCAAAAATATCTTGTTAGTACAGCGCTTTACCGCTGCTGTCTTTCACGTTGGTTTTCCATGCAGCACGGACCTGCTCAACCACGCTGTCCGGCAGGCTGGCGTAATCCAGATCGTTAGCCTGCTTGCCGCCGTTTTTGTATGCCCAGTCGAAGAACTTCAGCACCTCAGCGCCCTGCTCAGGTTTCTTCTGCTCTTTGTGAACCAGGATGAAGGTCGTGGAGGTGATTGGCCACGCGCCTTCGCCTTTCTGGTTAGTCAGATCCTGCGCAAAGGATTTGCTCCAGTCAGCGCCTTTCGCGGCGTTAGCGAAGTTCTCTTCGGTCGGGCTTACCGGTTTGCCGTCAGCAGAAACCAGTTTGGTGTAAGCCAGGTTGTTCTGCTTAGCGTAGGCGTACTCTACGTAGCCGATAGAGCCAGGCAGACGCTGTACGAACGCGGCGATACCGTCGTTACCTTTTCCGCCCAGACCGGTTGGCCAGTTAACGGTAGAGCCGGAACCGACTTTAGATTTCCACTCTTCGTTCACTTTCGCCAGGTAGCTTGTGAAGACGAAAGAGGTACCGGAACCATCCGCGCGGCGAACCACGGCGATATTCTGCGAAGGCAGCTTCAGGCCTGGGTTGAGTTTAACGATCGCTTCGTCATCCCATTTTTTAATTTTACCCAGGTAGATATCGCCCAGGGTTTTGCCGTCCAGCACCAGCTCGCCTGATTTCAGGCCAGGGATGTTAACGGCCAGCACAACACCACCGATCACGGTTGGGAACTGGAACAGGCCTTCCTGATTCAGTTTCTCGTCAGACAGCGGAGCGTCTGATGCGCCGAAATCAACGGTATTCGCGGTAATTTGTTTTACGCCACCGGAGGAGCCGATACCCTGATAGTTAACCTTATTACCGGTTTCCTTCTGGTAGGTATCCGCCCATTTGGCATACACCGGCGCAGGGAAGGTTGCACCAGCGCCAGTCAGGCTTGCCGCTGCAAAAGCAGAGAAAGCGCTCAGAGATAAGGTCGCGGCGACAACAGTTGCGACAGTGGTACGCATAACTTTCATAATGTCTCCTGCAAGGATTTCGTAAATCATTGTTTAAGTGGCTACGATGAGCAAAATAGGACAAACAGGTGACAGATAAATGTACGAATTATGACAGTTTTATGACAATGAAAATTTCACTTAAAGAAAAAGAAAACTATATATATTTATCAATGATTTAAGTTGAAACATGACAGCAGGGTTTCAGTAATATTTTCTTTATGTGACACTGAAAAAATAGCTGAAAATGACAGATTGTCATTAAAAAAGGCTCCACCTGATGGTGGAGCCTGGAAGGATTATTCTACGGTAACGGATTTCGCCAGGTTACGCGGCTGGTCAACGTCGGTGCCTTTGATCAGCGCCACGTGATAGGCCAGCAGCTGCAGCGGAACGGTGTAGAAGATCGGTGCAATCACCTCTTCCACGTGCGGCATCTCAATGATGTGCATGTTGTCGTTGCTGACAAAACCGGCATCTTTGTCGGCGAAGACGTACAGAACGCCGCCGCGGGCGCGAACTTCTTCGATGTTAGACTTCAGTTTTTCCAGCAGTTCGTTGTTCGGTGCCACAACGATGACCGGCATATCTGCGTCAATCAGCGCCAGCGGGCCGTGTTTCAGCTCGCCTGCCGCGTAGGCTTCTGCGTGGATGTAGGAGATCTCTTTCAGCTTCAGCGCGCCTTCCAGCGCAATTGGATACTGATCGCCACGCCCCAGGAACAGAGCGTGATGTTTGTCAGAGAAATCTTCCGCCAGCGCTTCAATGCGTTTGTCCTGAGACAGCATCTGCTCAATACGGCTCGGCAGCGCCTGCAGGCCGTGAACAATGTCATGCTCAACGGAAGCATCTTCGCCTTTCAGACGCGCCAGCTTCGCCACCAGCATCAGCAGAACGGTCAGCTGAGTGGTAAACGCTTTGGTGGAAGCTACGCCGATTTCGGTGCCCGCTTTCGTCATCAGCGCCAGATCGGATTCACGCACCAGGGATGAGCCTGGGACGTTACAGATGGCCAGCGAGCCCAGGTAACCCAGTTCTTTAGACAGACGCAGCGCCGCCAGCGTATCCGCCGTTTCGCCGGACTGAGAAAGTGTGATCATCAGGCTGTTGCGACGCACCGCAGACTTGCGATAGCGGAACTCAGACGCGATTTCCACGTCGCACGGCACGCCCGCCAGGGATTCAAACCAGTAGCGAGAGACCATACCGGAGTTGTAGGAGGTGCCGCAGGCCACGATCTGAATATGCTCGACCTTGCCGAGCAGTTCGTTCGCGTTTGCCCCCAGCTCGCTCAGATCAACTTCACCGTGGCTGATGCGCCCGGTCAGGGTGTTTTTGATGGCGTTTGGCTGCTCGTAGATCTCTTTCTGCATGTAGTGACGGTAAGCGCCTTTGTCGCCCGCGTCGTACTGCAGATTCGATTCGATCTCCTGGCGCTTCACCTGCTCGCCTTTGGTGTCGAAGACGGTCACGCTGCGGCGAGTCACTTCCGCGATATCCCCCTCTTCCAGGAAGATAAAGCGACGGGTGACCGGCAGGAGTGCCAGCTGATCGGAGGCGATAAAGTTTTCACCCATGCCCAGACCGATAACCATCGGGCTACCGGAACGCGCTGCCAGCAGCGTGGATGGATCGCGTGAGTCCATGATCACCGTACCGTACGCACCGCGCAGCTGAGGGATAGCGCGCAGCACCGCATCACGCAGCGTACCGCCCTGTGCCAGCTCCCAGTGCACCAGGTGAGCAATCACTTCGGTGTCAGTTTCAGAGACGAAGGTATAGCCGCGCGCTTTCAGTTCTTCGCGCAGCGGTTCGTGGTTTTCGATAATGCCGTTGTGCACCACCACAATGTGTTCAGACACATGCGGGTGCGCGTTACCTTCAGACGGTTCGCCGTGCGTCGCCCAACGGGTGTGCGCGATACCGGTACCACCGTGCAGCGGATGTTCTTCCGCGGCCTGAGCCAGCATCTGCACTTTACCGAGGCGACGCAGGCGGGTCATGTGCCCTTCTGCATCCACGACAGCCAGACCGGCAGAGTCGTAACCACGGTATTCCAGACGACGTAAACCTTCGAGAAGGATTTCAGCAATATCACGCTGCGCAACTGCGCCAACAATTCCACACATATTTTAGATTCCGAATTTAGGCATTATGCCTGCGTTGTCGCTGACCTGTATTTTCCCTTCCGGGCGCCCCGAGCCTTGTAGAGAGTGGGGTTATTTTTATGGGTACTACCTGTGGGGGGAGGATTATGTTATCCCCTCACCCCGGCCCTCTCCCCAAAGGGGCGAGGGAGAAAAACACCGCACCGTTCAATTCCCCTCTCCCCTATGGGGAGAGGGTCAGGGTGAGGGGCGTATATTGTTGTTACTTCTTCTTCACCGGGCGTTTCCAGCCCTGCTTGTGTACCTGCGGCACACGGCTTAATACCAGCTCGTTATCGGCGATATCGCGCGTAACGGTTGTTCCGGCTGCAATCGTTACCCCGTTACCCACGGTAACCGGTGCCACCAGCTGTGTATCGGAACCGACAAACACATCATCACCGATGATGGTTTTAAACTTGTTGGCACCGTCATAGTTGCAGGTAATGGTGCCTGCGCCAATGTTCACGTTGTCGCCAATTTCCGCATCGCCCAGATAGGTCAGATGACCGGCTTTCGAGCCTTTACCCAGACGCGCTTTTTTCATTTCCACGAAGTTGCCCACGTGCGCGCCTTCCAGCAGCTCAGCACCCGGGC
This sequence comes from Enterobacter sp. 296B2, assembly GCF_034106185.1. Taxonomy (NCBI): domain Bacteria; kingdom Pseudomonadati; phylum Pseudomonadota; class Gammaproteobacteria; order Enterobacterales; family Enterobacteriaceae; genus Enterobacter; species Enterobacter sp. 296B2. The sequence goes on from NZ_JAWNCA010000013.1 coordinate 91,788, forward strand.
GCAGACGCGCAAACGGGCCGATGGTACAGGCGGCATCCAGACGGGCATCTTCCACCACGCTGTACGGGCTGATTTCGCAGTCGTCACCGATGACGCTGTTTTTAATCACGCAGCCGGCGCCAATTTTGACGCGGTTACCCAGCGTAACGTTGCCTTCAAGGATAACGTTAGTATCGATCTCAACGTCGCGCCCGTGAGACACGGTGCCGCGCAGATCGAAACGCGCCGGATCGCGCAGCATCACGCCCGCCAGCAGCAGTTTTTCGGCCTGTTCTGACTGATACACGCGCTCCAGGCGGGAAAGCTGAAGACGGTTATTCACCCCTTCGGTTTCGCTAATACGCGCCGGATGAACCGCCGCAATCTCACGTCCTTCCTGGTACGCCATCGCAATGATGTCGGTGATGTAGTACTCACCCTGCGCGTTGTTGTTGTTGAGCTGCGATAGCCAGCGCTTCATGTCCGCGCCATTGGCAATCAGGATACCGGTGTTGATCTCCTGAATCTGACGCTGTTCGTCGCTGGCATCTTTATGCTCAACAATACCCGTGACGTTGCCGTTTTCACGGGTGATACGGCCATAACCGCTTGGATCGTCCAGCACGACGGTCAACAAACCAATGCCGCCCTGTGGTTTGGCAGCACGCAGGCGAGTCAGCGTTTCAACGGAGATCAGCGGAACATCGCCGTAGAGCATCAGGATGTCTTCGTCATCCGCAAAGAAAGGGGCGGCCTGCTGCATCGCATGGCCTGTGCCCAGCTGTTCGGCCTGAAGCACCCAGTTGAGCTTGTCATCGCCCAGCGTCTTTTTAAGCAGATCGCCACCGTGGCCGTAGACAAGGTGGACCTGACGGGCGCCCAGTTCATTCGCTGCATCAATGACATGCTTCACCATTGGCTTTCCTGCCAGCGTGTGGAGCACCTTAGGCAGATCGGAATACATGCGGGTACCTTTGCCTGCGGCAAGGATCACCACGCTCATCGCACTGTTTGACATACGCATCCTGACGGTAGTTTGAGAGAGAAGTAAAAACGTTTGATGCCTAAAATTCTACATCTTTTACATCATGAATTAAGGATCAAAAAAAAAGCCAGCCTGGTATCCAGACTGGCTTTTGTGCTTTTCAAGCCGGTGTTACATCGCTTTTTTGGTCAACTCGATAACGCGCAGTTTCGCGATCGCTTTGGCCAGCTCCGCAGACGCCTGAGCGTAATCCACGTCACCATGAGAGCTGCTAATGTGCTCTTCAGCCTTACGCTTCGATTCCAGGGCTCGCGCTTCGTCGAGATCCTGGCCACGAATAGCGGTATCGGCCAGAACGGTCACACTGCCAGGCTGCACTTCAAGAATGCCGCCGGACAGATAGATAAACTCTTCGTGACCGAACTGTTTAACGATGCGGATCATACCAGGCTTAATGGCGGTGAGCAGCGGTGCGTGACCCGGGAAAATACCCAGTTCACCTTCACTACCCGTTACCTGGATTTTCTCGACCAGACCAGAGAACATTTGTTGCTCTGCGCTGACGACGTCCAGGTGGTAAGTCATTGCCATATCACCCTCCGATTAAGGCGTTAAAGTTTTTTGGCTTTTTCCACGGCTTCTTCGATGGAACCAACCATGTAGAACGCCTGCTCTGGCAGGTGATCGTATTCGCCTTCCATGATGCCTTTAAAGCCACGGATGGTGTCTTTCAGGGAAACGTATTTACCCGGAGAACCGGTGAATACTTCCGCAACGAAGAACGGCTGGGACAGGAAGCGCTGGATCTTACGCGCACGTGCTACCACCAGTTTGTCTTCTTCAGACAGTTCATCCATACCCAGGATGGCGATGATGTCTTTCAGTTCCTGGTAACGCTGCAGCAGGGACTGTACGCCACGCGCGGTGTCGTAGTGTTCCTGACCAACAACCAGTGGATCCAGCTGACGGCTGGTGGAGTCCAGCGGGTCAACGGCCGGGTAGATACCCAGAGACGCGATCTGACGGCTCAGTACCACGGTTGCGTCTAAGTGCGCAAAGGTGGTTGCTGGAGATGGGTCAGTCAAGTCATCCGCAGGTACGTATACCGCCTGAACGGAGGTGATAGAACCGGTTTTGGTAGAGGTGATACGTTCCTGAAGAACACCCATCTCTTCCGCCAGGGTCGGCTGGTAGCCTACCGCTGAAGGCATACGACCCAGCAGTGCAGATACTTCCGTACCGGCCAGGGTGTAACGATAGATGTTATCAACGAACAGCAGAACGTCACGGCCTTCGTCACGGAATTTCTCAGCCATCGTCAGGCCAGTCAGCGCAACGCGCAGACGGTTTCCTGGTGGCTCGTTCATCTGGCCGTAAACCAGGGATACTTTGTCCAGAACGTTGGAGTCGGTCATTTCGTGGTAGAAGTCGTTACCCTCACGAGTACGTTCACCTACACCCGCAAACACGGAGTAACCGGAGTGCTCGATCGCGATGTTACGGATCAGCTCCATCATGTTTACGGTTTTACCTACACCCGCACCACCGAACAGACCAACTTTACCGCCCTTCGCAAACGGACACATCAGGTCGATAACTTTGATACCGGTTTCCAGCAGTTCCTGAGAGCTGGACAGCTCTTCGTAGGAAGGTGCCGCGCGGTGGATAGCCCAACGCTCTTCTTCACCGATGTCGCCCTTCATGTCGATTGGCTGACCCAATACGTTCATGATACGACCCAGTGTTGCTTTACCTACCGGGACTTCGATCGGGTGCTCAAGGTCTTTAACTTCCAGACCACGACGCAGACCGTCGGAAGAACCCATCGCGATGGTACGCACGATACCGCCGCCGAGCTGCTGCTGAACTTCCAGCACCAGGCTCTCGTTACCATTCTGTACCTCAAGCGCGTCGTACACGCGTGGTACGGCGTCCTGAGGGAACTCGACGTCCACCACGGCGCCGATTACCTGGACAATCTTTCCAGTAGCCATCTTGAATCCTCTACGTAATTCGTAAACCTGGTTAAACCGCGGCGGCCCCCGAGACGATCTCGGTGAGTTCCTGAGTAATGCTGGCCTGACGAGCTTTGTTGTAAACCAACTGCAGCTCTTTAATCAGGCTGCCGCCATTATCGGTCGCGGCTTTCATCGCCACCATTCGTGCGGCCTGCTCGCTGGCCAGGTTTTCTACAACGCCCTGATAAACCTGAGATTCAACGTAACGACGCAGCAGGGTATCCAGCAGCGGTTTCGGATCGGGTTCATACAGGTAATCCCAGGCTTTCTGCTTCAGCTCGTCATCTTCTGATGCCGGTAACGGCAGCATCTGAGTGAGCGTTGGAACCTGAGACATGGTGTTAATGAATTTGTTGCTGACAACGTACAGTCTGTCCAGGCGGCCTTCATCGTAGGCCTGCAACATCACTTTAACCGGGCCGATCAGTTCAGACAGGGACGGGTTATCACCCATACCGGTCACCTGAGCGACAATGTTGCCACCAACGGAGTTAAAGAAAGAGACGCCTTTAGAGCCAATCAGTGCCAGATCGCACTGAACGCCTTTATCAGACCAGCCTTTCATATCCGCCAGCAGTTTTTTGAACAGGTTAATGTTCAAGCCGCCACACAGACCACGGTCAGTCGACACCACCAGGTAGCCCACGCGCTTAACGTCGCGTTCTTCCAGGTAAGGGTGCTTATATTCCAGATTACCGTTTGCAAGGTGACCAATCACTTTGCGCATGGTCTCTGCATAAGGACGGCTGGCCGCCATGCGATCCTGCGATTTACGCATTTTGGAAGCGGCGACCATCTCCATCGCTTTAGTGATCTTTTGCGTGTTCTGGACGCTTGCGATCTTACTACGTATCTCTTTTGCGCCGGCCATGAGCTTCTCCTCAATGCCAGGCGGCTTGCCCTGAGACAAGCCGCCGGACGATTACCAGGATTGGGTTGCTTTGAAGGAATCGAGGATAGCTTTCAGCTTGCCTTCGATTTCGTCGTTATAGCCACCGGTCTGGTTGATCTCTTGCATCAGCGGAGCGTGATCACGGTCGACGTAAGCCAGCAGAGCGGCTTCGAAGCTACCGATTTTCGCCAGTTCCACATCTTCGAGGTAACCGCGTTCAGCCGCGAACAGTACCAAGCCCTGCTGAGCAACAGACATTGGAGCGTACTGTTTCTGCTTCAGCAGCTCGGTCACTTTCTGACCGTGGCTCAGCTGTTTACGGGTTGCTTCGTCCAGATCGGATGCGAACTGAGAGAACGCAGCCAGTTCACGATACTGTGCCAGCGCGGTACGGATACCACCGGACAGTTTCTTGATGATCTTGGTCTGAGCAGCACCACCCACACGGGATACGGAGATACCCGGGTTAACCGCCGGACGAATACCGGAGTTAAACAGGTTGGTTTCCAGGAAGATCTGACCATCGGTAATGGAGATTACGTTGGTCGGAACGAACGCAGAAACGTCACCCGCCTGGGTTTCAATGATCGGCAGAGCGGTCAGAGAACCTGTTTTACCCTTCACTTCACCTTTGGTGAAGTTCTCGACGTATTCCGCGTTAACGCGGGAAGCACGCTCCAGCAGACGAGAGTGGAGGTAGAATACGTCGCCCGGGAATGCTTCACGTCCTGGTGGACGACGGAGCAGCAGGGAAACCTGACGATAAGCAACAGCCTGTTTAGACAGGTCATCGTATACGATCAGCGCATCTTCACCGCGGTCACGGAAGTATTCGCCCATTGCGCAACCAGCGTATGGCGCCAGGTATTGCAGTGCAGCAGATTCAGAAGCGGTAGCCACAACAACGATGGTGTTAGACAGCGCGCCGTGCTCTTCCAGTTTACGAACCACGTTAGAAATGGTGGACGCTTTCTGGCCGATAGCCACGTACACACATTTGATGCCGGAGTCACGCTGGTTGATAATGGCGTCGATTGCCATCGCGGTTTTACCGGTCTGACGGTCACCGATGATCAGTTCACGCTGACCACGACCGATTGGGATCATGGCGTCAACGGACTTATAACCAGTCTGCACTGGCTGATCAACGGACTGACGGTCGATAACGCCCGGTGCGATAACTTCGATTGGGGAGAAGCCATCGTGCTCAACCGGACCTTTACCGTCGATTGGCGCACCCAGGGTGTTAACAACGCGACCCAGCAGGCCACGGCCAACCGGCACTTCCAGAATACGGCCAGTACACTTAACCTTCATGCCTTCGGCGAGGTCAGCGTATGGACCCATCACAACTGCACCTACGGAGTCGCGCTCCAGGTTCAGTGCGATAGCGTAACGGTTACCCGGCAGGGAAATCATCTCACCCTGCATACAATCGGCCAGGCCGTGGATGCGGATAACACCGTCACTTACAGAAACAATAGTACCTTCGTTGTGAGCTTCACTCACAACACTGAACTGAGCAATGCGCTGCTTGATCAGTTCGCTGATTTCGGTGGAATTCAGTTGCATGCTCCAGTCCCCTTAAGACTGCAAGACGTCTGCAAGGCGCTCAAGACGGCCGCGTACGCTGCCATCAATGACCATATCACCCGAGCGGATGATTACGCCTGCCATTACAGACTTATCGATTTTGCAATTCAGCTTAACTTTGCGTGACAGACGTTTTTCCATCGCGGCGGTAATTTTCGCAAGCTGTTCGTCACTCAGTTCAGTCGCGGAAGTCACTTCGACTTCTGCAGTAGCTTCACTAAGGGCACGTAAGTGCTCAAACTGCTCGAGAACATCCGGGAGCACACGGAGACGACCATTTTCTGCCATCACCTTAATCAGGTTCTGGCCGTTGGCATCCAGTTGCTCTCCGCACACGGCGATAAACGACGCGGCGAGGGTTTCAGGTGCTAACGCACCGGAAAGCAACTCGGCCATTTGTTCGTTTTTCGTCACCTCAGCGGCAAACGCCAGCATATTCTGCCAGCGATCGACATTTTGGTGTTCGACAGCAAAGTCAAAAGCTGCTTTGGCGTAGGGGCGAGCTACCGTAACAAATTCAGACATCAGCCCCTCCCTCCTTACAGTTCAGCGACAAGTTTGTCCACGATGTCGCTGTTAGCAGCTTCATCCACGGAACGTTCGATGATCTTCTCGGCGCCAGCAACAGCCAGAATCGCAACCTGCTTACGCAGTTCTTCACGAGCACGTTTACGCTCAGCTTCAATTTCAGCCTGAGCCTGTGTCACGATCTTAGTACGTTCCTGTTCTGCTTCAGCTTTGGCTTCGTCCAGGATCTGAGAACGGCGTTTGTTAGCCTGTTCAATGATTACCTGAGCTTCAGCTTTCGCTTTTTTCAGCTGGTCTGTCGCGTTGGCCTGTGCAAGGTCCAAATCTTTCTTAGCGCGTTCTGCGGAAGCCAGACCGTCAGCAATTTCTTTCTGACGTTTTTCGATGGCAGCCATTAAAGGCGGCCATACATACTTCATGCAGAACCAGACAAAGAGAATAAACGCGATGGCCTGGCCGAGGATTGTTGCGTTCATGTTCACAGCACAATACCTCTTAAATTTCTGTGGCTTGGGGTTTTAAAACAACTACTACGCGACAGCAAACATCACGTACAGACCCAGACCTACAGCGATCATTGGGATTGCATCCACCAGACCCATAACGATAAAGAACTGAGTACGCAGCAGAGGAATCAGATCAGGTTGACGCGCTGCGCCTTCCAGGAATTTACCTCCGAGGATGCCGATACCGATCGCAGCACCGATAGCCGCCAGACCCATCATCACAGCGGCAGCCATGTACAGCAGATCCATATTCAGGTTTTCCATGACAGTCTCCAGTTTGTTTCAATTAAAACGTAGTAGTGTTGGTAAAAAATCAGTGCTCTTCAGACGCCATCGACAGATAGACGATCGTCAGAACCATGAAGATAAAGGCTTGCAGCGTAATGATCAGGATGTGGAAAATGGCCCACGGCACATTAAGAATCCACTGTGACCACCACGGCAGAAGACCCGCGATCAGAATGAAAATCAGCTCACCCGCATACATGTTGCCGAACAGTCGCAGACCCAGTGAAACAGGTTTGGACAGCAGGCTAACGCCTTCCAGGATCAGGTTGACCGGAATAAACGCCCAGTGGTTGAACGGCTGCAAGGTAAGCTCTTTCACAAAGCCGCTTACGCCTTTCATTTTGATGCTGTAGAAAAGAATCAGGATAAACACGCCCAGCGCCATCGACAGGGTGATGTTCACGTCCGCGGACGGTACCACACGCAGCGCAGGCAGGCCGAAGATGTGCTCGCCGATGAACGGCAGCAGGTCAATTGGCAGCAGGTCCATCAGGTTCATCAGGAAGACCCAAACGAACACGGTCAGGGCCAGCGGAGCAATCAGCTTGCTCTTACCATGGTACATATCTTTCACGCTGCCATGGACGAAGCCGATGATCATCTCAACGAACGTCTGGAATTTCCCTGGAACACCGCTGGTCGCTTTTTTAGCAACGCTGCGGAACATGGCCAGGAACAGAAGACCCAAAACCACCGAGAAGAACATGGAGTCGATGTTGATCGTCCAGAAGGTGGCCGGGGGGTTATGTGGATCCACCAGCGAGAATGTACGCAGGTCCAGCTGAAGGTTATTCAGATGGTGACCTATGTAATCCTGCGGCGTCATATTTTCTGAAGCCATGATGCCTTTTACCCTTTGTTATTGATTACAGCTGGAGCCAGAACTTGTACCACCAGCACCAAAACCCACGTTGCTATCAGCGGCATGAATACCACTTTCAAAACCGCCAGCGCCATCACCAGTAGAGCAAAGGTCAGCAACACCTTACACACTTCGCCGAGGGCGAAGGACCAGGCCACGCGGCCTTTGGCGGGTGTATGCGCCTGATGACGCCAGGCAAAAATCATAAACAACACGTTTGGCAGCACGACCGCCAAACCCCCGCACACGGCGGAGATGCCCCAGAAGGGGTCTTTGAGGCTAAACAGCAGTCCACTTGCTATCACAGCCAGAAACTGAATGAACAGAAGCTTACGAGCAACGTTTCTACTCAAGAGCGACACAGACATCACGTTTTTACTCCTGCTCCCTTCGAGGTATGCCGCGTGTCGTATAAAACGTCCTTTAAGGCTCAGAGTCAAGCATCAAAAAGCGGACAAATTATACGGTGCGTACCCGTGATTTCAAACATTAAGTAGCGAAAAGGTGAATAAATGTTTAAATATTTTTCCCCACCGCTATTTTTTAACTTTCGTAGAAAGCATCGACCTTCGAGCAAAACTGCAAACAGCGCGAAAACGTTGACTACAAAGCGTGCACGAGATCACAAAACACACATTTGCGATAAGGTTGTATTTATCAAAGCCGTAATTCGCCCAGAATTATCTTTCTGAAATTAAAGATAAAATATCGCAACTATTTTCAAAACAGCCCCGTACACAATAAAAACCTTTTATTGACATTCTTAATAAATATTTAACATTGTGTTCTGGTTACAGTCTTCCACTTTTAGCAGGCTGATATTTTCATAGTTGACTATCTTCACGATGAATAATCAGCGCGAGGTTAACTGCAAGAAAACCCATAGTAAAAAAGTGGTTAAACGCTCTCTGATAAATCCCGGGTAGTTGTGCTGTTTTTTAACATGCTCAGAACAGCACAAATTCCACATTTTTTATTAATTTTTTAAAAATTGTTTGGCTTAATTATCACCAGATGACGTTCACCATCGAGCTGAGGAACGTTTAATTTCTCGATGGTTTCAACGCTAAAACCGTCCGGAAGCTGTTCAATTTCATCACCGGGCAGCTGTCCTTTAAGCGCATAAAAACGGCCATCGACTGCCGGCAGATGCTTACACCAGCTCACCATGTCATTGAGCGAAGCAAACGCGCGGCTGATAACACCGTCAAACGGCGGCTCCGCCGGGAACTCCTCTACCCTGCTCTGTACGGGCGTGATGTTATCCAGCTTAAGTTCATGCTGGACCTGACGTAAAAAGCGCACGCGCTTGCCCAGGCTGTCCAGCAGCGTGAAATGGCTCTCAGGTCGGACAATCGACAGCGGAACGCCCGGTAAACCAGGCCCCGTCCCCACGTCGATAAAACGCTCACCTTTCAGATACGGCGCGACCACGATGCTGTCGAGAATATGGCGTACCAGCATCTCGTTGGGGTCGCGAACAGACGTCAGGTTGTACGCTTTATTCCATTTGTTCAGCGTATCGACATACGCCACCAGCTGGTTTTTCTGGTGATCGGTGAGCGAAATACCTGCCTGATCCAGCAGACGAGAGAGTTTATTGAGCACGGTGAATACCTGTTTAGAAACAATTTGCCCGGTGGCGCTAACGCTTACCGGGCCTACGAACGATGTTGGGCGGGTAAGCAAAGCGCCACCCGCCAAAACGACTGCAATTACGCGCTGCGGCGCAACATACCCTGCTTTTTCAGCCACACCAGCAGAATCGAAATCGCGGCAGGCGTGACGCCGGAGATCCGTGAAGCCTGGCCAATCGATACCGGTTTGTGATCGTTCAGCTTAGCGATCACTTCGTTGGACAGGCCCGTCACCTGACGGTAGTCCAGCATTTCCGGAAGCAGCGTGTTTTCGTTGCGCTGCTGTTTTTCGATCTCATCCTGCTGACGCGCGATGTAACCTTCGTACTTCACCTGTATTTCGACCTGTTCAGCGGCTTCCGCGTCTTCAAGACCCGGGGCGAACGCGGTGAGTTTCACCAGATTCTCATAGGTCACTTCCGGACGACGCAGCAGATCTTCGCCGCTGGCTTCCCGCGAGAGTGGCGCAGTTAAGTGAGCGTTCACTTCGGCAGCAGTTTCCGCCTGCGGATTTACCCACGTGGTTTTCAGGCGCTGGCGTTCCTGTTCAATGCGCTCCAGCTTCTCGTTGAAGCGCGCCCAGCGTTCGTCATCCACCAGACCCAGCTCGCGGCCCATCTCGGTCAGACGCAGGTCGGCGTTGTCCTCGCGCAGCATCAGACGATATTCCGCGCGAGAGGTAAACATACGGTACGGTTCTTTGGTGCCCAGGGTGCAGAGATCGTCAACCAGCACGCCCAGATAGGCCTGAGAACGCGCCGGCGCCCATCCCTCTTTCTCGGCAGAGAAGCGAGCGGCATTCAGACCGGCCAGCAAACCCTGCGCTGCGGCTTCTTCGTAGCCGGTGGTGCCGTTAATCTGGCCCGCGAAGAACAGACCGTGGATGAATTTGCTCTCCAGCGTCGGCTTCAGGTCACGCGGGTCGAAGAAATCGTACTCAATAGCGTAGCCAGGGCGAACGATTTTCGCATTCTCCATCCCCTGCATTGAGCGAACAATCTGCATCTGCACGTCGAACGGCAGGCTGGTGGAGATGCCGTTCGGGTAAATTTCGTTTGAGGTCAGCCCTTCCGGCTCCAGGAAGATCTGGTGCTGGTTACGATCGGCAAAGCGCATCACTTTGTCTTCGATCGACGGGCAGTAGCGTGGGCCTATCCCTTCGATCACGCCAGCGTACATGGGGCTGCGATCGAGGTTATTGCGGATCACGTCGTGGGTTTTCTCGTTGGTATGCGTGATGTAGCACGGTACCTGCTGCGGATGCTGCGCCGCGTTGCCCATGAACGAGAAGACCGGCATCGGGTTATCACCGTGCTGTTGCGCCAGCACGCTGAAATCAATGGTCCGCGCATCAATACGCGGCGGCGTACCGGTTTTCAGGCGGCTAACGCGCAGCGGCAGCTCACGCAGACGACGAGACAGTGGAATAGACGGCGGATCGCCGGCACGGCCACCGCTGTAGTTATCCAGACCGATATGAATTTTGCCGTCCAGGAATGTCCCGACTGTCAGCACTACGGCTTTAGCACGGAACTTGAGGCCCATCTGGGTCACGGCGCCCACAACGCGATCGTTTTCAACGATAAGATCTTCTACCGCCTGCTGGAAGATCATCAGGTTCGGCTGGTTCTCCAGTGCGGTGCGTACGGCCTGACGGTAAAGCACGCGGTCTGCCTGTGCACGGGTGGCACGAACAGCGGGGCCTTTACTTGCGTTTAGTATCCTAAACTGGATGCCAGCCCGATCGATCGCTTTCGCCATCAGGCCGCCAAGTGCATCCACTTCTTTTACCAGGTGTCCTTTCCCAATGCCGCCAATCGCCGGATTACAGGACATCTGTCCCAGCGTGTCGATATTGTGTGTCAAAAGCAGGGTCTGCTGACCCATACGCGCTGCGGCCATTGCGGCCTCAGTGCCTGCGTGACCCCCGCCAATGATGATGACGTCAAAAGGATCCTGATAAAACATGGTGGTCTGCCTCGCGTAAAGCGGTATGAAAATGGATTGAAGCCCGGGCCGTGGATTCTACTCAACTTTAGTCTTTCGAGAAAGCATTGGGATCCTGGGCTATTAAAAAGAAGATCTTTTTATTTAGAGATCTGTTCTATTGTGATCTCTTATTAGGATCGCGGACCCATGTGGATAAGTCCGATCCCGCAAATAAGATCATGCAGTTAGGAAGGATCGTTTGCTGTGAATGATCGGTGATCCTGGACCGTATAAGCTGGGATCAGATCGCGAGTTTATACACAGGCTAAAAACTAAGCCACGGTTGTTATTTGGATAACTACGGGTTAATACGAGCTTTTAACCAGAGTTATCCACATCTGTTCGCGCGATCTTTAATCGTTTTTGAGTAAATTTTTCCATTCCGCGAGCCAGATCTCGGCCGGATCCTCCGGAATGTCATGATCGAGGATGTTGATCTTGAGCGTTTCACCCAGCTGTTTTGCCCCACAAGAGGTAACAGCGGCTTCGACTTTCTCTATTGCCCCGCAGAAGGTGTCATATTCACGACTGCCGATCCCCACCGCGCCAAAACGGACGTTTGACAGGTCGGGCTGCTGTTCAAGCAGTTCGTCATATAAAGGTTGCAGGTTATCCGGCAGATCGCCCGCGCCGTGCGTGGAGGTGATCAGCAGCCAGACCCCGTCATTCGGGAGATCTTCAAGCAGCGGCCCATGCAGGGTTTCCGTGGAAAAGCCCGCATCTTCCAGCTTCTCAGCCAGGTGTTCCGCTACATATTCCGCACCGCCAAGGGTGCTGCCGCTGATAAGGGTAATGTCCGCCATTGATCGCTCGCTCAGATAAAGAGGGGATCATTGTACGCTGTGAACGAGCTGGGATCTACCTGTGGAAAATGTGGGAATGAATTTGCCCGATCACGGGCGGATGGTACGCATGATCGGGTTTTGCAGGGAGATCAGTGTCTCGGTGGACTGAATTTCATCGATTGTTTGGATCTTGTTGATAAGTACCTGCTGGAGAGCATCGATGGATCGGCACATCACCTTTATAAAGATGCTGTAGTGCCCGGTGGTGTAGTACGCCTCGGTGACTTCATCGAGCGCGTTAAGCTTCGCCAGCGCGGAGGGGTAGTCTTTTGCGCTTTTAAGAATAATGCCGATGAAGCAGCAGACGTCGTAACCCAGCTGCTTCGGGCTGACGTCAATGCGCGCGCCGGTAATGATCCCTGCCTGCTTCATTTTCTCTACGCGAACGTGAATGGTTCCCGGGCTGACGCCAAACTGTTTTGCCAGTTCGGCGTAGGCTGTACGGGCATTGGCCATTAAGGCCTCCAGAATGCCGCGGTCCAGATTGTCGATCTGATAATTTTCCATAGCTTTTTCTTATGAAGATTAATGAATACCTCTATTCTAGCGTCATATTTTAACGAATCAAAAGTGAAGGCGGCTTTTTGTTGATGAGTTATTGAATTAAGTACCGGTTCTGTTGCTTAATCATTACCAACAGGACGCAGGAGTATAAATAATGAAAACCGCTTACATCGCAAAACAACGCCAGATCAGTTTCGTAAAATCCCATTTTTCCCGCCAGCTGGAAGAGAAGCTTGGTCTTATTGAAGTTCAGGCGCCAATTCTGAGCCGCGTGGGTGACGGGACGCAGGATAACCTGTCTGGATGCGAAAAAGCGGTACAGGTGAAAGTGAAAACATTGCCTGACGCACAGTTCGAAGTGGTTCATTCACTGGCGAAGTGGAAGCGTCAAACCCTGGGACAACACGACTTCAGCGCGGGCGAAGGGCTTTACACGCACATGAAAGCTCTTCGCCCCGATGAAGACCGTCTCTCCCCGATTCACTCTGTCTACGTTGACCAGTGGGACTGGGAGCGCGTAATGGGAGATGGTGAACGCCACGTCGGCACGCTGAAATCGACCGTTGAGGCGATCTACGCCGGGATCAAAGCGACCGAAGCGGCCGTGAGCAAAGAGTTTGGTCTGGCACCGTTCCTGCCGGAAACGATCCACTTTGTCCACAGCCAGGAACTGCTGAGCCGTTTTCCGGATCTGGATGCCAAAGGCCGCGAGCGGGCGATCGCCAAAGAGCTGGGCGCGGTATTTCTGATTGGCATCGGCGGTAAACTGTCTGATGGCAAGCGTCACGACGTTCGTGCGCCGGATTATGATGACTGGAGCACCGTGGCCGAAAGCGAATATGCCGGTCTGAACGGCGATATTCTGGTCTGGAACCCGGTTCTGGAAGATGCGTTTGAGCTCTCTTCTATGGGGATCCGCGTGGATGCTGACGCGCTGAAGCGCCAGCTGGCGGTGACCGGTGATGAAGATCGTCTCAAACTCGAGTGGCACCAGGCGCTGCTGCGCGGCGAAATGCCTCAGACGATTGGTGGCGGTATCGGCCAGTCCCGTCTGACCATGCTGCTGCTGCAGCTGTCCCATATCGGTCAGGTGCAGTGTGGAGTCTGGCCGCAGCAGGTTCGTGAAAGCGTCGGTTCTCTTCTTTAATTAACGTCGCCAGCGTCTGAGCAGGCGGCTCCGCAACCCGGTATCAAAGCGCCAGATATGATCGAAGATGCGCATGATGCCGGGCTTTCCATGGGCGGACATCGCCACCGCATGAAAACGGTGCTGATGCACCCGCTGCAGCTCCTTCACTTTATTTACCACATCATCCGGCAGCCGCTGGGCAATAAAATCTGAAATCACTACTGCGTCAGCGTCGTACCAGTCGCCGCCCTGCATACGCTCCACAATGCTTCGAAAACAGCTGGCCAGATCGGTGCCGCCGCGAAAACGCTGGCTTAAAAAGCGGATGGCCTGCTCGATGCCCTGCTGGTTCGTCAGCTCATAGCCCACGACTTCGCTGGAGAAGAGCATGATAAAGCAGCGACGGCGATCGGCGAGCGCCACGCGCATCAGCGCCAGACAGAACGCCTTCGCACACTGCTCGTTAAAACCGCCCATTGAGCCGGACGTATCCACGCAAACAATAAACGGCCCGCGCGGCTGTTCATCAAAATCCTGATGAACGACAGGGCGCTGGCTTAGCTTCTCGCGCCAGGCTTCGCCGTGCAGTCGATAGGTGAGAAGCTGTTTTTCCACCAGCCGACGGTAAAACTCATACTCCAGTTCGGTCATTCCCAGCGTGCTTAGCTCCGTGGGCAGCAGGCGCAGGATGTCGTCGCTTTGCTGAAGTCCGTCGACCTGTTCCGGCACGGTGGCCGGTTCGCGTACCAGGGTGCGGAAGGTTTCCATCGGGGCATCCTTCTTTGGGACAGACTTTGCCTCCCTGGACCGACCCAGCTGTTCCGCGAGTTTCATCAGCTCCGGCTGCTGGGTTAAAAAGTCGCCGTACTTCACGATCAGCTGATAATCCCCGCGCCGCAGCTGCCCGGCGCTCATGTCCCAGAGGCGACCGGCGGCGTTTTCATTTTCTACCAGCACCTCTTCGAGCTGACCGCTCAGGGTCATACGTTCCTGGACTTCACTGAGCAGCTGCTCGCGCTCTTCATCCAGCAGCTGTTGGTTCAGCGAGGTGGCCTGGACGACCAGGCTCAGGCGCCAGCGCTGTAAAAATAGCGTGTGCAGCGCCGGGGTAATGGTGGCGTTTTCCGTGACCAGCGTTCTGGCCTGGCTGGCAAACGGAGAATGGACTTTATCGAGCAGCGCCAGGGTTTGCGGGATCTGGACGATAAACTGCGGCGTCGATAGCCGCTGGCACTGCTGATAGGCTGCGACTTCCTCCGTCAGTTCTGGCGGGACTTCCGTCTCCTTAAACCGCTGACGCAGGTTATCGCGCCAGCGCGGGAGATCGTCCGTCATTGCTTTTTTGAGCTTCGGGAATTTTTCAAAAAACGCCGCCAGCTGTGGGGACGCCAGAAGTGTTATCACCACCTCCTCAATTAACCCTTCCTCGCTGACCGCCAGCATGACGTTGAGCGTGTCCAGCGTTAGCATTGCCGTGCCTGTTTGATCTGCGCGCTGACGTCCTGCAGGCTGGCTTCAATGCGGCCTAACCAGTCGCTATGAATAAAGAGGCATTTTTGCTGCTCGCTGAAGCGGGTGTGCTGCTGGTGCCATTCGGTATCCAGCGCTTCCAGCTGCTGTTTGATCTCTTCCGGCACGCTGTCAGAGGCGGTGCCGGGAAGCGCAAGACGCGATCCCTGAAGGCTCACGTCGCGGATCACCAGGTGCTGACTGCTGTCCACTTCCATATTCAGCGGCTGCGCGAAACCGATGCCGTTGAGCTTACCGCGGATCTCTCCGCCCTTATCCAGCCACTGCGCCAGCGGCTCGCGCTCAATCGTAATGTGCACTACCTGCATATCATGCAGCTTGAGCGGCTGCTGGAGCAGCAATGTCAGCGTCGTGCCGGTCAGATCGGCGGGTAGCTCGTAATGCGGTTTGCGGGCGAACATGCCCCCCAGGCGATTCACTTTAAGCGCGGTTTTATCGCTTTGCTGCTGCTGGAGCTGTAAGCGCCGTTGGGCAATCGCCCCCAGTTGGTTGAGCATCGCCTGCTGCCCCCAGGCGTGTCCGGTCATCAAAACGTCCAGCTGCTGCTGCATCAGGTTCATGCCTTCTGCGTCGTGCCAGAGGCAGTCTTTTAGCAGGATCAGATCGATAGGGGCGACCGCGTCGCGACCACTGAACAGCGCGCTGGCCTGGAGGAGACGGATCGCTTTTTTCCAGCGACGGTCAGAGACATACGGGGCGGAAGGCAGTAAATCAAGCTGCTGGCGCAGCATGAAGATCAGCTCAAAAACGGCATCGGGCAGTTTTATTTTGCCGATCTCTTCCTGCCACTGATGGTACTCCTCGTCCGTCACCTGCAGTGACGCAGCCACCGGGTTTTCGTTCTCATCCTGCTGGCTCACCAGCATGGAGCGGAAGTTTGATTTATCCTGTACTTTATCCAGCCACAGGCGGATCAGCATACGGTCATACAGCGCTTCCAGGCTGCTGTCTGCTTCGGGAAGTTCGTTTGACGCGGCCACCAGCAGGCGCATGGGGATTTTCTCTTCACTGGCCCCGTTGCGGAAACGACGTTCGTTAATTGCCGTCAGCAGGGTGTTCAGAATGGCCGGGCCGGCTTTCCAGATCTCATCGAGAAAGACGATTTCCGCTTCCGGAAGATAGCCCGCCGTCAGACGCTCATAGCGCCCCTCGTCCTTCAGTGCCTGAATAGAAAGCGGGCCGAAAACTTCTTCGGGGGTGGAGAAGCGCGTCATCAAATATTCAAATGCACGGGCGTTCTGAAAAGCGAACTTCAGGCGGCGTGCAATCAAACTTTTAGCAATGCCCGGCGGACCCAGCAGAAACACGCTTTCACCGCTCAGCGCCGCCAGCAGGCAAAGGCGAATGGCGTGGCTACGCTCGTAAAGGCCTTTCTCCAGCGCGCTGCTGAGGCGGGAAATTCTTTCTGCTAATAAATGTGAGTGAGCCATAATAGTTTTGCATCCTTTCGCCGTTGTGGCGGCCAATTGAAGCGAGTATAGACGTTTCAGTCAGGGCTGGTAATAGGCTGAAGTGCGGCGCAATTTTCTTTGCGCTACATTAATGCGGTTGCATTTAGGGGTACGATTTTGCAATGAATCGTGCATACTGTGCGCTTTTTGTGGACCAAGGGACAGGAACACATTTGTTATTTAAACGAAAAGACTAGTCTATGAGCACTGATAATAAGCAATCATTACCCGCAATTACGCTTGCGGCGATCGGGGTTGTCTACGGTGATATTGGCACCAGCCCGCTTTATACGCTTCGTGAATGTTTGTCCGGCCAGTTTGGCTTTGGTGTTGAGCGCGATGCCGTGTTTGGCTTCCTGTCCCTCATCTTCTGGCTGCTGATCCTGGTCGTTTCCGTTAAATATCTCTCCTTCGTTATGCGTGCAGATAACGCGGGCGAAGGCGGGATCCTGACCCTGATGTCTCTTGCCGGTCGCAATACCTCGGCCAGAATGACGTCCGTGCTGGTGATTATCGGCCTGATTGGCGGTAGCTTCTTCTATGGGGAAGTGGTGATAACACCGGCTATCTCAGTGCTCTCGGCGATAGAGGGGCTGGAAATTATCGCGCCACAGCTCGATTCATGGGTGGTTCCGCTGGCCATAATTGTCCTGACGCTGCTGTTCATGATCCAGAAACACGGTACCGGGCTGGTGGGCAAACTGTTTGCGCCGATTATGCTGGCCTGGTTCGTGATCCTGGCGGCGCTCGGCTTACGCAGCATTATCGCGAATCCGGACGTGCTGCATGCGCTAAACCCTTACTGGGCGGTGCATTTCTTCCTGGAATACAAAGTGGTTTCCTTCGTGGCGCTGGGGGCGGTCGTGCTCTCCATCACCGGTGTGGAAGCGCTGTATGCTGACATGGGGCACTTCGGAAAACTGCCGATCCGCGTGGCATGGTTTATTGTGGTGCTCCCTTCGCTGGTGCTGAACTACTTCGGTCAGGGCGCGCTGCTGCTTAAGAACCCGGAAGCGATTAAGAACCCGTTCTTCCTGCTGGCGCCTGACTGGGCGCTGGTGCCGATGCTCATTCTGGCCACGCTGGCGACCGTTATTGCCTCTCAGGCGGTGATTTCCGGGGTGTTCTCTTTGACCCGTCAGGCCGTTCGTCTGGGCTATCTCTCGCCAATGCGCATCATCCATACTTCAGAAATGGAGTCGGGCCAGATCTACATCCCGTTCGTTAACTGGCTGCTCTATTTTGCTGTTGTGATTGTGATTGTCAGCTTCGAGCACTCCAGTAACCTGGCCGCGGCCTACGGTATTGCGGTCACAGGTACTATGGTGCTGACGTCGCTTCTCTCCACCACGGTGGCGTACCGAAACTGGCACTGGAATAAATTCCTTGTAGCAATGATTCTGGTGGGCTTCCTGTGTATCGACGTGCCGCTGTTCTCTGCCAACCTCGACAAGATTGTTTCCGGCGGCTGGCTGCCGCTGACGCTGGGCCTGGTGATGTTCATTGTCATGACCACGTGGAAGAGCGAGCGCTTCCGTCTGCTGCGTCGCATGCACGAGCACGGCAATTCTCTTGAGGCGATGATCGCATCGCTGGAGAAATCACCGCCGGTTCGCGTGCCGGGCACCGCGGTTTATATGTCTCGTGCCCTGAATGTAATCCCGTTCGCGCTAATGCATAACCTCAAGCACAACAAGGTTCTGCACGAGCGCGTGATCCTGCTGACGCTACGTACAGAAGATGCGCCGTACGTTCACAACGTGCGTCGCGTTCAGATTGAGCAGCTGTCCCCGACCTTCTGGCGCGTGGTGGCAAGCTACGGCTGGCGCGAAACGCCTAACGTGGAAGAGGTGTTCCACCGCTGCGGTCTGGAAGGGTTGAGCTGTCGGATGATGGAAACGTCGTTCTTTATGTCGCACGAGTCGCTGATTATCGGCAAGCGCCCGTGGTATCTGCGCCTGCGCGGCAAGCTGTACCTCATCCTGCAGCGTAACGCCCTGCGTGCGCCTGACCAGTTTGAGATCCCGCCTAACCGCGTGATTGAGCTGGGAACGCAGGTCGAGATTTAAGTCTTTGTGCGGCCTGATGCCCTCAGCCCGACCTCTCCCACAGGGCTGAGGGATCCCCACAAAATAATATTTGCATGGACGACCCCCTCTCCTTTGAGGAAGAGGGCGCAAACATAAAAAACGGTAACCCTGGGGTTACCGTTTTGCATTTACCTCCACTACATTTCACTTAGCGAAACGTTTCGACGTTGATCACAATTCCGTTACGTCATGGTGGTTTTCTGAACACTCTTGCGTCTACACTCTTTTTAGCGAAACGTTTCGCTAGTGGAGCAAGAAAATGAAGAAAGGCACGGTTCTCAACTCAGAAATCTCATCGGTTATTTCCCGTCTTGGGCATACCGATACGCTGGTGGTTTGCGACGCAGGCTTACCGGTTCCGCGCAGCACAACCCGTATTGATATGGCGTTAACGCAGGGTGTTCCCTCGTTTATGCAGGTACTGGAAGTCGTGACGACGGAGATGCAGGTTGAGGCGGTCATTCTCGCGGCGGAAATCAAACAACATAATCCGCAACTTCACGAAACGTTGCTCAGCCACATTGAGCAACTGCAACAACACCAGGGAAACACCATAGAAATTCGTTACACAACGCACGAGCAGTTCAAACAACAAACCGCAGACAGTCAGGCGGTGATTCGCAGCGGGGAGTGTTCCCCGTATGCGAATATCATTCTCTGTGCTGGCGTCACCTTCTGAGGCCATCATGGACGCATTACTGCAACTTAAAGGGATCGATAAGTCGTTCCCGGGCGTAAAAGCCCTCTCCGGCGCGGCGCTGAACGTCTACCCCGGGCGCGTGATGGCGCTGGTGGGGGAAAACGGCGCCGGCAAATCCACCATGATGAAAGTGCTGACCGGGATCTACCAGCGCGATGCCGGTTCGTTGCTATGGCTGGGCAAAGAGACCACCTTTAACGGCCCGAAATCTTCACAGGAAGCGGGCATCGGCATTATTCACCAGGAGCTGAACCTTATCCCGCAGCTCACTATTGCAGAGAATATCTTCCTCGGCCGCGAGTTTGTGAACAGGTTCGGCAAAATCGACTGGAAAACCATGTACGCCGAAGCGGATAAACTCCTGGCGAAGCTGAACCTGCGCTTTAAAAGCGACCGCCTGGTGGGCGATCTCTCCATCGGCGATCAGCAGATGGTGGAAATCGCGAAGGTGCTGAGCTTTGAGTCGAAGGTCATCATTATGGATGAACCGACCGACGCCCTGACCGATACCGAAACCGAATCCCTGTTCCGCGTTATCCGCGAGCTGAAGTCGCAGGGACGTGGGATTGTCTATATTTCTCACCGCATGAAAGAGATCTTCGAAATCTGCGACGACGTCACCGTCTTCCGCGACGGGCAGTTTATTGCCGAGCGCGAAGTGGCGACGCTGACCGAAGATACGCTCATCGAAATGATGGTGGGACGCAAGCTTGAAGATCAGTATCCGCGTCTGGACAAAGCGCCAGGTGAGATCCGCCTGAAGGTGGACAACCTCTGCGGTCCGGGTGTGAACGACGTGACCTTTACCCTGCGTCAGGGGGAGATCCTGGGCGTGGCGGGCCTGATGGGCGCAGGCCGTACCGAGCTGATGAAAGTGCTCTACGGCGCACTGCCGCGCACCAGCGGTTATGTCACCCTCGACGGTCATGAAGTGGTCACTCGCTCTCCGCAGGATGGCCTGGCGAACGGTATCGTCTATATATCCGAAGACCGTAAGCGCGACGGCCTGGTGCTGGGGATGTCGGTAAAAGAGAACATGTCGCTTACCGCGCTGCGCTATTTCAGCCATAGCGGTGGGAGCCTGAAGCATAAAGACGAGCAGCAGGCGGTCAGCGATTTTATCCGTCTCTTCAACGTCAAAACCCCGTCGATGGAGCAGGCGATTGGCCTGTTGTCCGGCGGGAATCAGCAGAAAGTGGCGATTGCCCGCGGGCTGATGACGCGCCCGAAAGTATTGATCCTCGACGAGCCAACCCGCGGCGTGGACGTGGGCGCGAAGAAAGAGATCTATCAGCTGATTAACCAGTTTAAGGCCGACGGTCTGAGCATCATTCTGGTCTCTTCCGAGATGCCAGAGGTATTAGGCATGAGCGATCGCATTATCGTCATGCATGAAGGGCATCTCGGCGGTGAATTCACTCGCGAGCAGGCCACCCAGGAAGTTCTGATGGCTGCCGCTGTGGGCAAGCTTAATCGCGTGAATCAGGAGTAAGAAGATGACTACCCAGGCTGTTTCTGGTCGCCGCTATTTCACAAAGGCATGGCTGATGGAACAAAAATCGCTGATTGCCCTGCTGGTGCTGATCGCGATTGTGTCGACCATGAGCCCGAATTTCTTCACCGTGAATAACCTGTTCAACATTCTGCAGCAGACGTCGGTGAACGCTATTATGGCGGTCGGCATGACGCTGGTGATTTTGACCTCGGGTATCGATCTGTCCGTCGGTTCCCTGCTGGCGCTCACCGGTGCGATCGCCGCTTCGATTGTTGGTATTGAAGTTAACGCGCTGGTGGCTGTTGCTGCGGCCCTGGCAGCTGGCGCGGCGATAGGCGCTGTAACCGGCGTGATTGTGGCAAAGGGCCGCGTTCAGGCGTTTATCGCTACGCTGGTGATGATGCTGCTGCTGCGCGGTGTAACCATGGTTTACACCAACGGTAGCCCGGTCAATACCGGCTTTACCGATAACGCGGATCTGTTTGGCTGGTTCGGTATTGGCCGCCCGCTGGGCATTCCAACGCCGGTCTGGATCATGGCTATCGTCTTCCTGGCGGCGTGGTACATGCTGCATCACACCCGTCTGGGCCGTTATATCTATGCGCTGGGTGGTAACGAAGCGGCAACGCGCCTTTCCGGTATCAGCGTTAATAAAGTCAAAATTATCGTTTACTCCCTGTGTGGCCTGCTGGCCTCCCTGGCGGGCATCATCGAAGTGGCGCGCCTCTCCTCCGCGCAGCCGACGGCGGGTACGGGTTATGAGCTGGACGCCATTGCAGCAGTGGTTTTGGGCGGTACGAGTCTTGCGGGCGGTAAAGGTCGCATTGTTGGGACATTGATCGGCGCACTGATTCTTGGTTTCCTGAATAATGGTTTGAATTTGTTAGGTGTTTCCTCCTATTACCAGATGATCGTTAAGGCAGTGGTGATTTTGCTGGCGGTACTGGTAGACAACAAAAAACAGTAACTGACGACACTACAGGACATCTTAGATATGAACATGAAAAAACTGGCTACCCTGGTTTCCGCTGTCGCGCTGAGCGCAACCGTAAGTGCTAACGCCATGGCTAAAGACACCATCGCGCTGGTTATCTCCACGCTGAACAACCCGTTCTTCGTCTCCCTGAAGGACGGCGCGCAGAAAGAAGCGGACAAGCTGGGCTACAACCTGGTGGTGCTGGATTCTCAGAACAACCCGGCGAAAGAGCTGGCTAACGTTCAGGACTTAACCGTTCGTGGTACCAAAATTCTGCTGATCAACCCAACCGATTCTGACGCCGTAGGTAACGCCGTGAAGATGGCAAACCAGGCAAAAATCCCGGTCATTACCCTGGACCGTCAGGCGACGAAAGGCGACGTGGTCAGCCACATTGCTTCTGATAACGTGCTGGGCGGTAAAATCGCCGGTGACTACATTGCGAAGAAAGCCGGTGAAGGCGCGAAAGTTATCGAACTGCAGGGCATTGCCGGTACGTCCGCTGCCCGCGAGCGTGGTGAAGGCTTCCAGCAGGCTGTAGCAGCACATAAATTCAACGTGCTGGCTAGCCAGCCGGCAGACTTCGACCGTACTAAAGGTCTGAACGTCATGCAGAACCTGCTGACTGCGCATCCTGATGTGCAGGCTGTGTTCGCCCAGAACGACGAAATGGCGCTGGGCGCGCTGCGTGCCCTGCAGACTGCAGGTAAATCTGATGTGATGGTTGTCGGATTTGACGGCACGCCGGATGGTGAAAAAGCAGTAAATGATGGCAAACTGGCTGCGACCATCGCTCAGCTGCCTGAGCAGATTGGCGCCACTGGCGTGCAAACTGCCGATAAAGTGCTGAAGGGCGAAAAAGTTCAGGCCAAATATCCGGTTGACCTGAAGCTGGTCATTAAGCAGTAAAAGGCGATTCAGGCAGTCGCTGGCTGCCTGAGGGACACCAAATAAAAGAAAAGTGTGGCATACGCCACCGGGTAACACCGGTGGCGCTCTCAGATGGACAGCTCAACCATGAAAACCGCAGGCAACCTCGTCGTCCTTGGCAGTATCAATGCCGATCACATTCTTAACCTTGAAACCTTCCCCACGCCGGGCGAAACCGTCACGGGTAACCAGTACCAGGTGGCCTTTGGTGGTAAAGGCGCAAACCAGGCCGTCGCCGCCGGACGAAGTGGGGCGAATATCGCATTTATCGCCTGTACGGGGGATGACGACACCGGTGAGCGCGTACGCAAACAGCTGGCGAGCGACAACATTGATATTTCGCCAGTGAGCGTAGTCGAAGGGGAATCTACCGGCGTGGCGCTGATTTTCGTCAATGCGGAAGGTGAGAATGTCATCGGTATTCATGCGGGGGCTAATGCTGCGTTAACGACAGAACGCGTTGAAGTGCAACGCGGAATCATCGCTGGAGCGGAAGCCCTGCTGATGCAGCTGGAATCACCGGTTGAAAGCGTGCTGGCTGCGGCGAAAATTGCGCATGAAAATCATACCACTGTCGTACTTAACCCGGCCCCAGCCCGTGTATTATCAGACGAGCTGCTGGCGCTGGTGGACATCATTACGCCGAACGAAACCGAAGCCGAAAAGCTGACGGGCATTCGCGTTGAAAATGACGACGATGCCGCGCGTGCGGCGAAAGTGCTGCATGCAAAAGGCATCGGGACCGTTATCATTACTCTTGGCAGCCGTGGGGTGTGGGCAAGCGTAAATGGCGAAGGGCGTCGCGTGCCGGGCTTTAAGGTCAAAGCCATTGATACTATCGCCGCAGGAGACACCTTTAACGGTGCGCTGGTGACGGCGCTGCTGGAAGGAAACGTAATGGATGATGCCATCCGCTTTGCGCATGCCGCCGCCGCGATTGCGGTGACGCGCAAAGGCGCACAGCCTTCCGTTCCGTGGCGCAAAGAGATCGATGAATTCTTAAGTCAGCAGGGGTAACGTTTGGCTACGATGAAAGATGTCGCCCGCATGGCGGGCGTTTCTACTTCGACTGTCTCTCACGTTATTAATAACGACCGCTTCGTCAGCGAGGCGATTCGTGAGAAAGTCGAAGCCGCAGTAAAAGATCTCAACTATGCGCCGTCGGCGCTGGCGCGCAGTCTGAAGCTTAACCAGACGCGCACCATCGGTATGCTGATCACCGCCAGTACCAACCCTTTTTATTCTGAACTTGTTCGTGGCGTAGAACGCAGCTGCTTTGAGCGTGGCTACAGCCTGGTGCTGTGCAATACCGAAGGCGACGAGCAGCGCATGAACCGCAACCTGGAAACGCTGATGCAAAAACGCGTCGACGGGCTGCTGCTGCTCTGTACCGAAACGCATCAACCCTCGAAAGAGATCATCCAGCGCTATCCCTCTATTCCCACGGTGATGATGGACTGGGCACCCTTCGACGGTACCAGCGATTTGATTCAGGATAACTCCCTGCTGGGCGGCGATATGGCGACTCAGCATCTGATCGATAAAGGTCATACTCGCATTGCTTGCATTACCGGCCCGCTGGATAAAACCCCGGCGCGCTTGCGTCTGGAAGGGTATCTCTCTGCAATGGAGAGAGCTGGGCTTGCCATTCCTGATGGCTACCGAATCACCGGTGATTTTGAATTTAACGGCGGTTTCGAGGCTATGCAGAAGCTGCTGGCGCAGGATCCTCGCCCGCAGGCGGTGTTTATCGGTAACGATGCAATGGCGTTTGGTGCCTATCAGGCGCTGTATCAGGCGGGACTGCGCGTGCCGGACGATATGGCGATAGTGGGCTACGATGATATCGAACTGGCGCGCTACATGACGCCGCCGCTGACCACCATTCATCAGCCTAAAGATGAACTGGGTGAGCTGGCCATTGATGTGTTGATTCACCGAATGGCGCAGCCCACGCTGCAGCAGCAACGTCTGCAGCTTACTCCTGTTCTGATGGAACGGGGTTCGGTTTAGCCTTTGCTTTGTGTCGCTCTTTGATCAGGTTGCGGCCGTCTTTCGGTTTTAACAGCATAAAGACCAGCGCCGACACCACCGTCAGCACGCCCATGGTGATAAAGGTATAGTGGAACTGCTCAACGGTATTGGTACCGTCAAACCCTTCGTAGAACCGCAGTACCGCCGCACTCACGGCTACCCCGAGGCTGATCGACAGCTGTTGGGTCACCGCCAGTACGCTGTTGCCGCTGCTGGCGTTCTCGTCGGTCAGGTCCGCAAGGGTAATGGTATTCATCGATGTGAACTGCGTTGACATCGCCATCCCCAGCACAAACAGCGGCAGGATCAGCATCCAGACCGGTAACGCGGCGGATTGTAGCGAGAATTGCGCAATCATCAGACCGATAAAGACCGTCACGCCAACCAGCGTCTTACGATAGCCAAACCAGCGCAGTACCTGAGTGACCGTCGATTTCGCCAGAATGGAACCCATTGCCGTGGGCGCCATCATGCAGCCGGCAATCAGCGCCGGGTAGCCGAAACCTACCTGCAGCATCAATGGCATCAGGAACGGTACGCAGCCCGTGCCCAGACGTGAGGCAATATTGCCCGCGATCCCGACGGAAAAGGTTCGGGTATTAAAGAGAGATAAAGAGATAAGCGGTGTCGGATGACGACGCGCATGACGTATATAAAGAAGGAACAGCAGAATACCGCTGAGGATGACGGCGAGTGCCAGCCACGTTTCAACGATCTTCTCGCCAATGAGCTCCATCCCACTGGAGAACAGCACCAGGCTCAGGCCAAACAGGAAAAAGCCGCCCATATCGAAGCTGCGCCTTGGCGTGGTGAAGTTCGGCATATATTTGCGGGCATAGATCAGCCCTGCCACGCCAATCGGAATATTAATCAGGAAAATCCAGTGCCAGCTTGCCCAGGTAACCAGTACCCCGCCGAGAACCGGGCCTAGTATTGGGCCGACCAGCCCCGGCATGGTGACGAAGTTGAGTACGGGAAGCAGTTCGCTGCGTGGATAGGCACGCAGCAAGGCAAGGCGCGCCACCGGCATCATCATCGCGCCGCCAATTCCCTGCAGCACGCGGAAGATAACCAGCTCCGTTAAGGATGTTGAAAGCGCGCAGGCCAGCGAACCGAGCGTAAATAGCGTTACGGCCAGCATGAAAACTCTGCGGGTGCCGAAGCGATCGGCCAGCCAGCCGCTAACCGGGATCAACATCGCAACCGTCAGGGTATAGCTGATGATGGCGGACTGCATTGCCAGTGGGGAGCGGTTAAGGCTTTGCGCGATAGCGGGAAGCGCCGTATTGAGGATGGTGGCATCCAGTGCCTGCATAAAGAACGCCATGGCTGCAATCCACGGCAATCCGGCCATGCTGCGTGCTTTTTTCTCTGTCATTTATTTACCTGCTGGTGGGTTGGCGCGGTCAGCAATGCCTGGCATGCAGTCAGGGCTCGCTGCCCGTCGCTCTCCTGAATGGCATCCACTATCGCCTGATGCAAATCCAGCTTTACCACTTCGTCTTGTGTAATAGAGGTAAAGTAGGTGTGGTACACCGAATGGAATAACGAGGCAAAGGAGGTCAGGAACGGATTGGCGCTCATCATATAGATGTGTTCATGCCAGGCCATATCGACCTCAACCCAGCGTTCCCGGTTGAAGTGTTTTTTCAGGAACACCATCTCTTCCATCAGTGCGTTAAGCTGCGCTTTCTGCTCTGCCGTTCCGAGCGAGGCGGCAAGCAGACATGCCTGGGGTTCCAGACTGCTGCGCATCACCAGAAAGTGATCGACAACCTGATTAAAGTTATCTTCAGTCATCCACCAGGAGAGCAGCTCCTGATCGAGAAAATTCCAGTTACTCTGTGGCATCACGCGCGTGCCAATACGAGGGCGTGGAAGCACCATGCCTTTTGCCGTCAGCGTTTTCACCGCTTCGCGAACGGCAGTACGGCTCACCCCGAACTGCTCACCCAGCTCCATTTCACCCGGCAAGATGCTGCCCGGGGCATATTTACCCGCTAAAATCCGCTGCGCCAGCTTTTCTGCCAGCACATAGGACAGATTTTTTTGGGCGGCTAGCTGTTGTGCGCTTAATGGCATCGCTTTTATTCCTTAATGTTTCATGCTGATAATTATGCCACCTCGAATGTGATTGTGGTTGCAGATACATCAAATAGAACAATTTGTAGCTTGATTTCACCGCTGTTGGTGAAAAAAAACGCGGACAGAAACTTTTTTTAAGTTTCCTCTTGTCACTTAAGAATAACTCCCTATAATGCGCCTCCACTGACACGGAACAACGGCACACACGCCGCCGGGTCAGCAGAGAAAAGCAAAACAAACGCTTGACTCTGAAGCGGGAAAGCGTAATATGCACACCCCGCGCCGCAGCGAAAACGAAGCGGCACTGCTCTTTAACAATTTATCAGACAATCTGTGTGGGCACTCAAAGTGACATGGATTCTTAATGTCTTCGGACAATAAATGAATACCAAGTCTCTGAGTGAACATACGTAATTCATTACGAAGTTTAATTCACGAGCATCAAACTTAAATTGAAGAGTTTGATCATGGCTCAGATTGAACGCTGGCG
>NZ_JAWNCA010000014.1:0-113211 GCF_034106185.1 Enterobacter sp. 296B2
CCTGCCAGCCGCACCAGGCGCCCAGGGCCGCCAGCAGCTTAAAATCGCCATATCCCAGCCCTTCCCGCCCGGTAATCAGACGGAATGCCCAGTAGAGCAGCCAGAGGGAGAGATAGCCCGCGACCGCACCGAACAGCGCATCGCGCAGCGGCATCTGGTGGTCAAACGCATGGAACAATAATCCTGCCCACAGCAGAGGCTGCGTCAGACAATCCGGCAGGAGCTGATGCCGCCAGTCAATCATTGCCAGGGGCAGCAAAAAAGCGGCCAGCAGCCACAGGGCGAAAAGGGACAGGATGTCTGGCATACACCAGGCGGTGATGCCGCAAAACAGCGCGGAAAAAAGTTCGATTAAAAATAGCCGCAAGGGGATAGCCGTTCTGCACTGGCGGCAGCGCCCGCGTAATACAAGCCAGCTGACCAGCGGGATATTCTCCCAGGCGGTCAGGCTGTGCTGGCACACCGGACAGTGCGACGCCGGAAAGAGCAGATTACCGCCCCTCTCCTCCTGCATCACCATGCCCGGCACGCGTTCGGCAACCACCCCAAGAAAGCTCCCGATAATACTGCCGAAGATCGCACTCATTACCGGGAACCCCACCGGGTAAACGTCCCGCATCAGCGCGAACGTGTTCATGCCTTTTTGCTCCAGGTGAGCTGGACTTCCGCTTTCACGTCGCTGAGGTGGTCGATCGGCGTGAGGTTCATTTTCTGCAGCCTGACGCCGGAGGTCTGGTTTATTTCCCGCAGCCAGCTCTTTAATTCATAGACATTTACGCGACTGACCACGAACGATAAGGTTTGCCCATCCTGACGCACGTCTGTCAGAGGCAAATGAATCTCCTGGGCGCTGTTCTCCACCACCGTGCGCGGATTATCCGTTTTGACAATCTGGACCTGAAGATGGTTTTTATCTATTTCACTGCGCATCCAGTTCAACGTCTCTTTTTG
The DNA here is from genome assembly GCF_034106185.1 of Enterobacter sp. 296B2. Taxonomy (NCBI): domain Bacteria; kingdom Pseudomonadati; phylum Pseudomonadota; class Gammaproteobacteria; order Enterobacterales; family Enterobacteriaceae; genus Enterobacter; species Enterobacter sp. 296B2. Next base: position 952 of record NZ_JAWNCA010000014.1, read on the forward strand.
TCTGCTCAGCGTGGCCTTACTGTTCTGAATCATATTATCCAGCGGAACCATTCCCGCGTAATAAATAACCGCCCCCGCTATCGCGACGGCACATATTTTCAGAATAATTTTTTCCCTGGCACTGTAATTCTGGTAACGAGACTTAAGCTGCGTGATTCGCTCTTTCATTTATATTTCCCTGCGATCATGGCGGTATAAGGAGCTGAGGTCGAAACAGGCTGTAAGGTGAAATCAAAATATTCCCCCGCCTGGTTTACAAACGTCTGCAACGCGGATTGGCTTTGCGAACTGGCGCTCAGCGTTAGCGTGTTTTGCTGAGCATCGTATTCGAGCAGCGTGATCTCCAGCGCGGGTACGGCCTGCCTGGCTTTCTCCAGATCTTCCAGCTGCAGAAACACCCCTTTGCTCTGCTTTTTCATGTTTTGACCAAAGTGATATTTGATATTGGTCTGCTGGCGCATGCTCGGAAAATGGTGCTGATAAACCTGCAGGATCTCCTGCTGAATCTGATTTTCCTGCTGCACCAGCATCCAGGCCATGGCGACGCGCGGGCCCAGCAACAGGCCGAGAGAGAGCAGACCCGCCGCGGCAATTGCCGCTTTGATGCCCTTCGAGGCTTTCCCCGAGCCCGCTTTCGCGCTGAATTCGCCGTGCAGGAGCGTGACGCGGCAGGCTTGCCACTGGGGCTGGATCAGCACCAGCGGATGCTGCCAGGGCTGGGCGATGTCGACCGCGACGCCGGCAGGCGCTTCACCGTAGCAGCACACCTCCCCCTCTCCGGCCTTCTGCATCAGAAGCGGCAGCAGGCTCGCTTCCATCTCACTGGCAATATGTGGTGATAAACGCAGCCAGTAGCTGTCATCCAGGGCGACGAGGGTACTTCCGCCAGCCGTCACGGGCAGCAGCCAGGCATCCGGCAGCACCTGAATCACCTTTAACCCCGCCTCCTGACAGCGGTTTAACCACCCGCGCAGCAGATCGGCGTCTATCGCCACCGCATCCACTTCGGCACCTTTTTTGTTCAGCACCGTCCAGTGGAGATTATCCACGTCGCCAATCAGCGTCTCTTCCGCCATCCAGGAGAACGCCGTCGCCTGAGAGGCGACTTTTTTCGGCAGCGTAAAATGACGGAAGATCATGCTGCTGGCGGGCAGCAGCAGACAAACACGGGACGCCAGTGGATGGTCCGCCAGTGCGTCCAGGCTCTCCAGCGTCTCAACCTGCTGGCTGCCGGAGACACACCCCATAATTTTCCCGCCCTCGCGGTTATCGGGACGAACAAAAAGTACCTGTTTCATAGCGATCTACTTTTCTTATTCAATCATTCGGTAACGACGTTGCCACGTCACGATCTCACCGGCTTCGTTATTGACCTGAAGCTGGCTAACCACGCGAAGCGTTAATTCATCGGTATTGCCGGTATAGTTCACCCGGAAATACCGGCTGCTGATGGAGAGAAGCTCAGCCACCTGCGGGAGATCGTCTTTCAACTGCGGGAAGGTCTGCTCCAGCGCCTTGCTGAAGGTTTCCATATTTTCCCAGCCGGTTTCTGGACGCGAATCAATCAGGCGAACGGCGTCATCTTCCGTTAATTTTCCGGGGAACAGGGCGGCCAGTAAGGCGGCCTGCTCCGGTTTCAGGGTATTCACATCCACTTTGCTGGCAGAGTCCGGCAGCGCGCAGAGCAGCTTGCTCACCTTCGGGTATGCCGCTGCCGGGAACGCGGGCAGCTGTTTGATCTCAGCAATGGTGCGCATCATCTGGTTTGCGGGCTGGCGGGCAGGCACGACGCCGGCCCAGGCATCGCTCTCTGCACCGTCTTTGGCGGTCGTCGCGTCGCCATCGAGATAGTCCACCAGCTGTTGATACACCTCTTCCGCCGTAGTGTGACTGATGCCGCTTTCCGTCAGGATCTGTTCAACAATCTGCTCGTTACGCGGTTTTTCCGGCACCGCGGGCGCGTTTTGCCCCTGCGGTATTTTCTCTGCGGCCAGCAGGTTGTTGACGTTAAAGCAGTCCTGCGCGTCTTCCACCTGGCTGACCACCGTGTAATCTTCGCCCCGGGTTTCCAGCGGCTGATGCCAGTCGCCTTCAAGGTTCAGGGCCTTGTTTTCACCGCTGGCGTCGGCCTGCAGGCGGTCTTTCACCACCTTTTCCTGCGCCTGCATCGCCCAGCGCAGCTGCTGCTGGCTCACCTGGTAATGGGTTTTCTGCAGGTTGCGGCAGAACTGCTGGCTGATTTTGGCGGCCAGCGCCGACATCATGACCAGCAGGATCAGCACCACCAGCAGCGCGACCCCTTTTTGTTTACGTAATGCACTCATGATTTTGCTTCCGGTGCTGGTGCTGGTGCTGGTGCTGGTGCTGGCGCAGACGCAGCGGCGGGCGCAGCGGCGGGCGCAGCCGCTTCAGGCATATCGCCCGGGGTCGTGAAGACCCAGCGCCAGGTGTCACCGTTTTCCATGGTCAGCGTCAGCTCCACGCCGTCCGGCAGATGCGCCGCGTCGCTCCAGCTTTTCTGCCAGCCCTGACGGTAAAAACGCCACTGCAGGGATTTCACCTCGCTGACAATCGGCACCTCATCGGGTTTAACGTCCGCCGGGCCGTCAATCACCGGCCAGACGTCGCGATACAGACGCCCCTCTTCCAGCCGCCAGCGCACGCGCTCCAGCTGAACCGTTCCACTCACCCCGTTCAGGGTGGTCAGCTCAAGGGCATCGCCCTCCTGACGAAACAGTTCCGGCTCGTTACGCGGCGCGCGCGCCTGAAGCTGATAAAAATCGCGCTCCATCAGATTCCAGGCCCGCTGCAGCTGGTTGAGCTTTGCGGCGCTGGCATCCGTCGCCGAACTGGTGCGCATCGCGCCGTCCAGAATTTGCCAGGCCAGCGTGCTGATCACCGCGAAGATGGTCAGGGCAATCATGATCTCCAGCAGGGTAAATCCGCGCTGGCGTCGCGTTTTTTTCACTTGCTCTCTCCCGGCGGAATGATGTGCAGGGCAATAACCGGCTGGCTGTCGTCGCCTTCCGCGTAGACGCGGATCGCGTTCGCCCAGACGTTGTCGGCGGTTTTTACCCGCTGCTTACGCCAGTTCCAGCTGCGTCCGCCCATGATTTCCGTCCCCTGCTCCTCGGCGTCCGGGAAGTCGGTTTTCGTGAGCTGCGCTTCCGCCAGCTGATTTTCCGCCACCCAACTGGCCTGCAGCGTTTCGGCCAGACCGTGGGTGAAACGCACGTTCAGGGTGACGGAGTTCATCAGCGCCAACGCGGCGGTGGAGAAGATCACCAGCGCGACCATTACCTCCAGCAGCGTCATCCCCTTTTGCTTTTTATTGCCGTTAGCCATCGTTTTCTACCGATACCGGGGCCGCGCCTTGCGACACCACGCGGAAATGGTGCTGTTTGTCGTAGCTTTGCAGCGTCAGCGTGAAGCGGCTGATTTCGCCGTCCGGTAAAAAGAGCACCTGCGGGTCGGAGGTTACCGTGGCGGCAAGGCGCTGCGGCGAGAGCGAAACGTGCATCTCCTCCGGGAAATCGCCTTTGGTGGTAATTCGCCCCGCGGATAACGGCACCCAGCGACGTTCGCCATTTTTATCTTCGAGCGTCACCAGTTGATAGTTATCCGTGGTAATCACCAGCCCGACAATATTTCCGTCCATCACCGCACGGTCTGAACCATAATCAACGAGGGCTTTTAATTGCTGGCCAAATATATCCGCACCGCTGCGCGAAGGTATTGTTGACACTACCATCATGGCGCAGCTGGCAAATATCACCAGCGCCAGAATAATTTCCAGCAACGTAAAGCCGCGTTGTTTATTCATTATTTCTCTTTCTTGTCCAGAGACCAGTTCGTAATATCATCGGCGGTATTCGCTTCACCGTCCGGACCGGCTGAGAAGACGTCGACCGCGCCGTGCTCGCCCGGGCTCACCAGAATATAATCCCCACCCCACGGGTCCTGCGGCAGACGGCGGATATAGCCATCGGCGCGGTAGCCGTTCGGAATTGGCGCGATTTCAGGCTTGGTCACCAGCGCCTGCAGCCCCTGCTCTGTGGTCGGGTAGCGGTGGTTATCCAGCTTATACATATCCAGTGAACCTTCGAGCGCAACAATATCGCTGGTCGCTTTTTGTTCGTCCGCTTTCTCTTTATTCCCCATTAAGTTTGGCACTACCATACTCGCCAGAACGCCGAGAATAACAATCACCACCATTAATTCGAGCAACGTGAAGCCCGCCTGGCGCGCCAGGTTTTTACGTTTTAAAGCCATGATTTAACCTACCATATTATTAAGTTGCAGAAGCGGTTGTAATATTGACAGTACGATGAATAAAACAATCGTTGCCATGGATACCACCAGCGCCGGTTCAAATACCGACAGCGTTAATGTAATGCGATGCTGTAATGCCGATTCCTGGTTTTCCGCCGCGCGGTCCATTAAATTACCTAATTCCCCGCTCTCTTCGCCGGAGGCAATCATATACAGCATGGTCGGCGGGAATAATTTCGCCTGTTCAAGCGCCGCGTAAAGGGATGCCCCCTGGCGCACGGTATCCGCCGCCTGCTCCAGCACCTGCCGGGCGTAGAGGTTTTCGATACCGTCCATTGCGATATACATCCCCTCCAGCAGCGGCACACTGCTGGCCTGCAGAATGCTCAGGGTGCGGATATAGCGGGCGCTGTTGATGGCGCACACCAGCTTTTTAATCGGCGAACCGTTCACCAGCCAGCTGTTCCAGCGAAAGCGGTTTTTGACATTTCTGAGCCAGGTTTTAAAGCCGATAAAGCCGCCCCCCAGGATGCCCACAATATAGATGCCGTACGCCTGCAGGAAATCGCTCACCGCAATCAGCGTGCGGGTAGTGATCGGCAGCTGCTGCTTCATGTGGGTGAACTGCTCAATCACCTGCGGCACCACCGCCACCAGCAGAATGCTGATGACCGCGATGGCCACCACGGTCAGGGTGATCGGGTAGACCATCGCCTGCGTCAGCTTGCTCTTCATCTTCTGGCGCTGCTCGTTGTACTCCGCCAGCTTCTCCAGCACATCGCCCAGGTGGCCGGTCTTTTCACCGGCCATCACCAGCGTGCAGTAGAGCTTGTCGAAGGTGCGCGGAAACTGGCTGAAGGCGTCAAACAGCGTGTGCCCTTCCACCACCTTCTCGCGGATCTCCACCACCATCGCTGCCAGCTTTTTGTCTTCCGTCTGCTTAGAGATCGCCTTCAGCGCACTCTCCAGCGGCAGCGCGGCGTTGACCAACGTGGAAAGCTGGCGGGTAAACATCGACAGCACCGGCGTTGAGAGCTTTGCCCCGGTTTTTGCTTTTCCGGCGGACGCCGCTTCACGGGTTTCGGTGATGCTGACGGGCATCAGCTTTTGCTCGCGAAGCATCTGGCGAACCTGCTTTTGCCCCTCGGCCTGCAGCGTACCACGCTGGGTTTTCCCCGCGGCATCCGTCGCCGTCCAGGCGTAGAAGGCCATTACGCATCCCCCCCACGCTCGGCGGTGACGCGCATCACCTCTTCCAGAGAAGTCACGCCGCTAATCACCTTCAGCAGCCCGTTTTCACGCAGGCTGTAGGCCTGCTTAAAAAGCTGCGTTTCAATCGACATTTCGTCTTTATCTTCATGAATGGCGCGGCGCATGGTGCTGTCCACCACCAGGAACTCATGAATACCGGCACGGCCCTGATAGCCGCTCTGGCGGCAGTGTTCACAGCCCACCGCGCGATAGATTGCTTTTGGCGGCGCGTCCATAAAGCTGAACAGCGCTTTTTCATTGGCGTCCAGCGGACTGGTGGTCCGGCAGTGCGTGCACAGCCGGCGCACCAGACGCTGGGCAATGACACCGAGCAACGATGATCCGATTAAAAACGACTCCAGCCCCATATCCCGCAGACGCGTAATCGCCCCTGCGGCGCTGTTGGTGTGCAGCGTAGACATGACCAGGTGACCGGTGAGCGACGCCTGCACCGCGATTTGCGCGGTTTCACCGTCGCGAATTTCCCCGATCATCACCACGTCCGGGTCCTGACGCAGAATGGCGCGCAGCCCGCGGGCAAAGGTCATGTCCACGCGCGGGTTAACCTGCGTCTGCCCCACCCCTTCCAGCTCGTATTCAATCGGGTCTTCGACGGTCAGGATGTTGCGTTCGTGACCGTTCAGCGCCGAAAGAATGGCGTACAGGGTGGTACTTTTACCGGAACCTGTCGGCCCGGTGACCAGGATAATGCCGTGCGGGCGGTCAATCAGCCCCTTTAACTTCTCCAGCTCTTCATCAATCAGCCCCAGCTTGTTGATGTCGGGCTTCAGATTGCTTTTATCGAGCAGACGCATGACCACGCGCTCGCCGTACTGGGACGGAATGGTCGAGACACGCACGTCAATCGCCTTGCGGCCAATGCGCAGGGAGATACGGCCATCCTGCGGCAGGCGCTTCTCGGCGATATCCAGCTTCGACATGACCTTGATACGCGACACCAGCAGCGGCGCGAGCTTGCGCGCCGGCTGAAGCACCGGGCGCAGCACGCCGTCGACGCGGAAGCGAATGCTCAGCGTGCGCTCAAAGGTTTCGATATGAATATCCGACGCGCCGTCTTTCACCGCCTCGCCGAGAATGGCGTTGATAAGGCGGATCACCGGCGAGTTTTCGTCGTTATCGAGCAGATCTTCGTTGTCCGGGATCTCCTCGGTTAACGCCATCAGGTCGATGTCCGCGTCCATGTCGTCTACCAGCTGCTGCGACACGCCGCTGCTCTGCTGCCAGATTTTGGCCAGCATCTCGTCAAACGCTTCCGGCGTCAGGGTGACCGGGACGAACGCGCGTCCCAGCACCCGGCGCACCTCCAGCAGTGCAAATGCCGGAGTGTCATCACGGATATAGACGTCATTGTTATAAAATAAAACGCCGTTATCTTTTGCGTAGCTGCTGCTACACAGAGTTTTACTCAGTTCGTCCACGTTGCCCCTCCGCCTTACTCTTTAAACGGATTGCGCGTCGCGCTGGTTTTCACCGGAGCGGCGTGGGTACTGGTGCCGGCAGACGGAAACGCGGGTAAAACGGCGTTATCCGCCGGTTCAAGAATGCCGAGCTTTTTCTCCTCCGCGCGCTGCATCTGGCGAACGCGGATCTGGTCATATTTCTCTTTCGACGCCGCGCTGTAGTTTTCGTCGTCACGCAGGACGGTGGTATGGATAAACACCATCAGGTTGCGCTTGGAGGTATCCTGCGAGGTGTAGCGGAACAGCTGCCCGACCAGCGGGATATCGCCCAGCAGCGGGACTTTGGAGACCGACTGTTTGGTGACGTTTTCCATCAGGCCGCCAAGCACCACCGTCTGACCGCTGTGCACCATCACTTCGTTATTGATGGTGCGGGTGTTGAAGGTTGGGCCGAGGCTGGCGTCTTCCGTTGCACTGTTGTCAACGCTGGACACTTCCTGCTCAATTTTCAGGTGGATCATGTCGCCATCGTTGATTTGCGGCACAATTTTCAGCTTGGTACCGACGGTCTTACGCTCAACGGAGTTAAAGACGTTGTCGCCGCTGGTGGTCTGCGAACCGGAAAGGACCGGCACGTCCTGGCCGACGTTAAACGACGCTTCTTTGTTATCCAGCGTAACGACGCTTGGCGTGGAGAGAATGTCGTTTTTACCGTCGGTAGAGAGCGCGGTCATCAGGGCGCCGAAATCACCGTTAAAGAAACCGGTCGCCAGGCCGGTGAAGCTCGCCCCCTTCATGGTACCGTTCTTAATCTGGCTGATTGGCAGGCCGGTGGAGCCGAACTGTACGCCACCGTGCTTGCCGGTCCACTGCACGCCGAGATCCAGGCCGTTGCCGTCCTGCACTTCAGCAATGATCGCTTCCACCAGCACCTGCGGACGACGAATATCCAGCTTGTCGATCACCTTCTCCAGGGAGTTCATCACGTTAGGCTGCGCGGTGATCACCAGGGAGTTGGTTGACTCGTCGGCGGTAATATTCAGATCCGTTGTGGCTCTCGCGGTTTTCGCTTTGGCGGTGCCCGGCTTGTCTTTCAGCTGCTCGCCAATCCCGGTGAGAACCGGAACCACTTTGGTGGCGCTGGCATATTTGAGATAGAAGACGCGGGTATTCCCCTCGTTGTTCTGCTCACGGTCCAGCTGATGAATAAGAGAACGGGTACGCGCGCGCGCGTCTTCCGGGCCGCTGATCACCAGGCTGTTGGTTTCGTCATCGGCCACCACTTTTGTGGCCAACTGCGGTGCGTTCTGCCCTTTCTGCTCCTCGTTGTTGAGGTTAGTCAGCATATCCGACAGATCTTTGGCGGAAGCAAAACGCAGCGGCACAATTTCGCGACGCTGAACACCGTTTTTATCGACGCGCTGCACCAGGTCAACCAGGCGGTTAACCACCGAGGCTTTACCGGTTAACAGCAGCACGTTGGACGGTTCGAAGTGGACCACGTTCCCGATACCGGTGGCATCGTTAAGCTGACGCAGCAGCGGGGCAAGCTCGCGCACCGGCACATTTTCCATGCGCACCACGCGGGTGATGATCTCATCGCCCTTGCCCGGGTTTTTGCTGTCGGCCAGCGGCGCACCCGCGGTGCGGGCTACGCTTGAGCGCACCACTTTCACCATCCCGTTGTCCATCGGGATCACCGACAGACCATACAGATCCAGCACGCTCAGGAAGAACTGGTAATACTCATCTTCCGTCAGCACGTTATAGGTTCTGACCGACACCGTGCCCTGAACGGACGGGTCGACGAGAATGGTTTTGTTAAGATTGCGGCCTACCGTATCGATAAACTCGCGGATATCGGTATTTTTAAAGCTCGCGCTAAAGTTGGCTGCAAGCAGCGAACTGGAATATAACGACAATGCGGTCAGCGCCACGCACGCCCAAGGAAATTTCTTCATGTCTGTACACTTGTTAATTGTTTAGAACATTGACCCGAATATTTTCAAGGTGAGCGTGACGTCTGACGACGACCTCCGCTTCTTTCATTTTCGACCAGTTGGCAATAATACTTTTTGCCTTTGCTTCATCGGTCATATCGACAGAGTTAACTTCTACCGCCACATCGCCCTTTTGTAGCCCCGAATGGCTATAGAACGAGGAGGCATTCCTTGGATTAATGTTGTAGCCTTCCAGCTGGCCTTTTTCGATTAACGGTTTGAGCACCAGATAATCATCCAGATGCACGCTTTCCGCGCCTGCATCTTTCGTCGATTTGGTTACCGGGCCGCTGTCAACGCCGCCCTTAAAATAGTCAGGCTTATTTAACGCCAGTACCTGCGTAGCACCTTCGTAATTAACCACCACATTGTCTTTGTTAATTTCCTGAATAAACGCATCGTTGAAACCGGTCAGAGGCTCGCCTTCACGATAGCTCTTCTCCCCCCCCGGCGTTTTGATAACCGCGAAGGAAAGCCAGGCGTCATCGCTACGCACGATACCTTCTATCTCCGCTGCCAGCGGGGCTTTCGTCGCAGTCGGTAAGTTGTCCTGACGCACCGCAGCCGTGAAAAGGGTGAACTTTTTTTCTTCACGACGATTTTTCAGTGGCTGTTCATCAGATTTAGCCAATTTATTCGTAACTTTTTTATAATCTTTAAACGTCAGATAGCCTTGCTGGCCGCAAAAAATTAACAGCGCAAACATAATGCAAGGCGTTATCCACCGTGACAGAAATGAGAACCTCATTTTTCATCTGGCCTTTAACAAAGCGAAAATAAGCAGCGTCGTGCTGCGCCAATATGTGAGAAAATAGTAATTAGCTGCTGTAAATACGACCACTGACTTTGCCGCTAACTTTCATAAAGAAAAATATTGACCGTATAAAATCCAGATGTTAGGCATCATCCACTGGATATTTTTACCCTGCACGCAAATTGACCACCCTATAGCGTTGCTTTACTTTCTCGTCCTGTTGCTATTCCTAATCAGAGACGGTAAGTCGTTATGTATCAGAGCCACTTTCATTTTAAAAACCCGCCGTTCAGGGAGATCGCCCGCTCATCCGGGGATTTTCTGGTGCCCTATCATCAGGACGTGTTCAACCTGCTGAAAGAGAAAACCCAACAGGCGGGCGTGAGCGGTCTCTTTTGTGACGACGCCCGTTTGTTAGGTCAGTTCAGCCATGCGCTGAAAACCGCGACGCCCGGCGTTCTTGCCATCAACGCGTTTCCAAAACTGAGCGCCAGTAGCCTGCTGTACAAGCTCAACCCGGGAACGAAAGAGAACAAGAACCGGATTCAGGCGGTAGATGCGGTGCTGCAGCAGTGGCAGGGTGGGAAAGCCAGAACGAAAGTGCTGGTCATTACCCATACCGAAGCCATGAAAGAGAGCTGCCGCGAGGTGCTGGGTATGTTGCTCACGCGCGCCCAGGAGCTGGAGTTTCGCCTGGCCGTGGTGCTGATGGGCACGAAGGATCAGGACGCCGTTCTGATGCAGAAATCTGAACTGCGTGAATATGCACATACCCGTCACACGTTACGTCCCCTGACCTGCCGGGAATTTCTCAGCTATGTCCAGGCGCAGTGTGAAGAGCACGGGTGCGAGAGCTCGCCGCTTACGCCGGCGCGTGTGCGTAAGATGCACGCGCTGACCAAAGGGAATATCAGCAAGCTGAATGAACTGGCACACCTGTCAATGCTGGCCGCCTGGACCGAACGTGCGCTACAGGTCAGCCCTCGTCATTTACGCCTGGCGGCCGGTGAGAGCCTTCCTGCGAAAAAACACGGTAAGCGCCTGGCAACCGTGGGACTGTTCGCTTCCGTGCTGTTCGCCGCCTGCGGCTGGTATTTAACCTCCTCGATCACCGCAAAACTTCCCGTTCAACTGCCGGTGCCCGTCAGCTGGAAACAGCAGGCGCCAAAAGTTGAGGCGCCCGCGGTGCCGGTTATCGACAACGAAATGGTTAATCAGCCGGATGCGATGCACCAGCTTTACCTGATGTGGGGGTACGACGCCTCGGCGGATGACGCCCTGTGTCAAAACGCCGCGAAGGTGAACCTGATGTGTAAACAGGGCAACGCCTCGCCGGATGCGCTGGCACGAGAGGGTTATCCGTGGGTCAGTGAACTCAAAACCGGTGACCATCTTAACTACGCCGTGGTCGCCCGCGTTGGGGATACCTCTATCGACCTGCTGATGAACAACCGCACCTGGCAGGTAAGCCGCAGCTGGTTTAACCAGCATGCGACCGGGAACTATACCCAGCTGCACCGCCTGACGCCGGAAGGTAAAGACGCCATCAGTGCCGCCAGCGATGCGAAAGACATGGGCTGGTTGGATCAGCAACTGAGCCTGGCTCTTGCCCAGCCTGAAACCCATGCTCAGACCTGGACGGCGGAGATGATGAAACGCACCCGCGAGTTCCAGCAAAAAATGAATCTGCACGTGGATGGCATTCCTGGAGAAGACACGCTGATGCAGCTCATGCGTGAAACCCATACCACGCCGAGCGTATTGCTCCAGGCCACATCAGACGCCAAAACGCAGGAGAAGCATTCCTAATGTCTACCATCTGTCTTGCGGCTCAGCGCAGCTACGCCACCGGGGAGGCGGTCTGGTTTTCATACCGCGTCCCCAGCCTGAGAAAAATTTGCGGTAATACCTTTTTGTGGGCGTTAGGTTTGTGCGCCATGGTCATGGCAGGGTTGTACGCGCACGTTTACTGGAACCTGCGCCATCCGGCGCCGGAACCGGTTAAAGCGAGCGTCGCGAAACCCGAAACGCAGCTTTCAGATATGCACTACGTGTATGTGAGTAAGCCGTTCCCGCATCCGCATCCAAAACCCGCGCCGGTACACGCTGATGTTCCCGCCATGCAGGATCTGCCCATCAACAGCGATGATGCTGACTGGCAGCAGGCACCTGACGGCGGCGTGCCGCACGATACGTCGCGGGATACTTTACCCGGAACCGAAGCGCACGATGCGGTACCCGCCAGCGCAAGCGGTGACGATGCCTCAATAACCGAATTATTTAAGCAGGCATTAAAAGAACAAGAGCAGGATTATTCGCAAGGCAAAATTCCCGCGCCGCCGGTTGACGAGACGCAGGATAATTCGCAGAAAGGTTCATTGCAGAAAGTGGATCCCCGGTCACCTTTGAGTAAGAAAGGAGACCGGCTGGAGTAGTTAATATTTTTCAGGCAACGTTGTCAGGTTAAGGAGTCGACCCTTTTCCACGACAATATACTGACCTTTTTTCAGATCGGAGAGGATTTTAATAATGGTACTGCGCGCCAGGTTGGTGTATTCCTGAATATAATCATAAATATTGATATCGCGCTGATGATGAACAATTAGATCGTTAATTTCGTACAAAAATTCACGTACGACAGAATAAGCGCTGCGGGCAACCAGCACATCATCGCGTTTGCTCAGCATGCAAATGTACCAGGAGAGCACTTTGGTCAGTTCAGGCCATAAATTCTTATCGGTCATCAGCTGCGCGAAGACCTCTTTTTTGATTGAGCGCACCACGGTGTTGGCGCGAACGAGGCCGTACATGTGGGTCGCGTTGTAGTACATAGCCGCGAGACCAAAAATGCACTGACCCGTTACCGTGAACATGCACAGCTCGTCGGATTCGCGTCGGAATTCCACTTCGCCGCTGACGATAACATGGATATATTGCGAATCAGACGTAGATATTTTTTGCCATTTCTTTAAGGTTTTCTCTTCAAAACCTGAGGTTGCAGAAATAATGGCTTCCATTTCATGTTGCGGACGTAATTTTTTTGCGTAGATGCTTAACATTGTTATACCCGATTTAAGATATGAAATTTTAAAGATGCAGGACCAAGGCAATAAAAGCCTTAATCTTCGAAAATTTTTCTGAAGATGTTCTCAAGGAGAAAAATTAAGAACTGAATGCGATATATTTATTTGCTGCATTAGTTAGCAAGCTATGTGTCTATCTTAAATCCGGATAATTTTAAGTCAATTAACTAAAAATGAATTGAGTTTGTACTTAAGATTAATCTGAAGGGTTTTCAGGAAAAACAACTGATTCGGGGTATTCCGAAGGATTACCCCTGCCCGTACTTCTCTAAAAGCGCTTCACCTATGGCCATCGTTTCAACATCAGCGATGCCGTTCCACAGGTCAGGCCTGAAGTGCATCTGGAATGCCATGATGATGCGTTTCTGCTGCGCCGGGGTACTGTTAACCGGCACGTCATAGCCATAGCGCGCAAGCACATCGAGCAACGCGACGGTATCTACCTGCTGAAAGCGCGGTCGTCCGTTTATATAGAACGCCACGCGCGCGGGATCGGGCCATGCACCTATCCCCTGCTGAGCCAGCTCCCGCCACGGGAACAGCGGGCCAGGATCGTCTTTGCGCTGCGGCGCAATGTCCGAATGGGCCACCACGTTTTCAGGCCTGATGCTGTAGCGGGCAATGATATCTTTCGCGAGCGGCACCAGCGCCGCAATCTGCGCAGGCTCAAACAGCGTAAAATGCTTCACCCCGGCCGTTTTCTGCCAGCCACGATTTTCCAGCTCAATGCCAACAGACGTATCATTGATGCGGTTGGTGCCGCGCCAGAAGCTGATGCCGGCATGCCAGGCCAGCTCGCTCTCCGGCACCAGCTGCCAGATGCGCGGCTTGCCGTCCGGTGCCGGGGGCTTCGCGGGGATCAGATAATGCGAGCTGACGTTTTTGTCGGTTAAGGTCGCAAGCGAGGTGTCGAAGTCATCGGCGGTATAGTGGATTACCAGCACCTTGATACGCGGATAGGCCGCCTGCGCCTGATGGCGCGTATCCAGCTCGTAGGTGCCTTTATCAACGATACCTTTTTCCGGGGCGCATCCTGCCAGCAACATCGCCAGCAGGAGCGTTGAAAGCGAACGCTTCATCGACGGGTTTTCACCGCCGTGCCGCTTACGCTCACCATCAGCATGCTGGAATCTTTGCCGACGGTTTCATAATCAATATCGATTCCCACAACGGCGTCCGCGCCCAGCGCTTTTGCCTGCTCGCCGAGCTCCTTAAACGCAATTTCTCGCGCTTTACGCAGCTCTTTTTCGTACGCGCCGGAGCGTCCACCGACGATGTCACGAATGCCGGCAAAGAAATCGCGGAAAATGTTCGCGCCGAGAATCGCTTCGCCGGTAACCACGCCGCAATACTCGGTGATGGTCTGTCCTTCCAGGGTTGGCGTTGTTGAAAACTGCATTCTTTTCTCCTTCTTTAGCGTTCAATGCCTTAGGCACAGCATTATCGGTTCGTTACGCTATGATTGAAAGGATAGTTAATAAATAAGGAAATCAACATGCGCTACTCTGCTTTAACACTTTTAGTGCCCTGCGCGCTGGTGCTCAGCGCCTGTACCACCACGGTCACGCCAGCCTTTAAGGATATCGGTACCCGCAGCGGCCCCTGCATCGACGGCGGCCCGGATACCGTGGCGCAACAATTTTATGATTACCGCATTCAGCATCGCGGGAATGACCTGAGCGCCCTGCGCCCGTACCTGAGCGATAACCTGGCAAAACTGCTCAACGACGCCACCCGCGATCCGCAGCATAACGCCCTGCTGAAATCCGATCCGTTCTCCAGCCGCGCCACGCTGCCGGACAGCGCCGAGGTGGCCAGCGCGTCAACCATCCCGAACACCGATGCGCGGAATATTCCGCTGCGCGTGAAGCTGACCCAGGGAACCCAGACCTGGCAGGATGAAGTGCTGATGATCCGTGAAGGTCAGTGCTGGGCGGTGGACGACGTGCGCTACATCGGCGGCAGCGTTCATGCCCCGGCCGGCACGCTGCGCCAGTCGATTGAGAACCGCTAAATCATCAGTGATAAAAATGTTACCCCCGTAAAATGTCCGGCATTTCGTGCGGAATGCCGACATTTATACTCGCCGACCTTGCCGTTCGCTATTTTGTGCTATGTTTAAGAGGAAATACGGGTTATATTTAACTTTTAACGCAGAAATATTGCATAACTATTCTGTCAACGGTACTATCTGCGGCCTCAATTGCTATAGATTGCCTGGATGAGTAAAGACTGCCCCGATGAGTATTAAACTAAACGGCATTAACTGCTTCTACGGCGCACACCAGGCGCTGTTTGACATCACGCTGAACTGCCCGGAAGGCGAAACGCTGGTTTTACTTGGCCCAAGCGGTGCAGGCAAAAGCTCCCTTCTGCGCGTCCTTAATCTGCTTGAAATGCCCCGTTCCGGTACGCTGGCTATCGCCGGTAACCATTTTGATTTCGCGAAAACCCCGTCAGATAAAGCGATTCGCGAGCTGCGTCAAAACGTCGGCATGGTCTTCCAGCAATACAATCTCTGGCCGCATCTGACCGTCCTGCAAAACCTGATTGAAGCCCCGTGCCGCGTGCTGGGGTTAAGCAAGGAGCAGGCCATCGCGCGTGCCGAAAAGCTGCTGGAACGTCTGCGCCTTAAGCCCTACAGCGACCGCTATCCGCTGCACCTCTCCGGGGGTCAGCAGCAGCGCGTAGCCATTGCCCGCGCGCTGATGATGGAGCCTGCGGTACTGCTGTTTGATGAACCGACCGCGGCGCTGGACCCGGAAATCACTGCCCAGATCGTGAGCATTATTCGCGAGCTGGCGGAAACCAATATCACGCAGGTCATCGTTACCCACGAAGTGGAAGTGGCGCGTAAAACCGCCAGCCGTGTGGTCTACATGGAAAACGGGTACATCGTTGAGCAAGGTGACGCGAGCTGCTTCGCGAACCCGCAAACCGATGCCTTCAAAAACTATTTATCTCATTGATTGTGTCAGGGGAAATATAATGAAAAAAGTATTACTTGCCGTGCTGCTTGCTGGCGTTACCCTTTCCGCTACCGCAGCCCAGACTATTCGTTTCGCCACGGAAGCCTCTTACCCTCCGTTTGAGTCCATTGATGCGAACAACAAAATTGTTGGCTTCGACGTAGACCTGGCAAACGCCCTGTGTAAAGAGATCGATGCAACCTGTACCTTCAGCAACCAGGCGTTCGACAGCCTGATCCCAAGCCTGAAGTTCCGCCGTATTGACGCCGTCATGGCCGGTATGGACATCACCCCGGAGCGTGAAAAGCAGGTGCTGTTCACCACCCCTTACTACGACAACTCCGCCCTGTTTATTGGTCAGAAAGGTAAATTCACCTCTGTCGATCAGCTGAAAGGCAAAAAAGTGGGCGTGCAGAACGGCACCACGCACCAGAAATTCATCATGGATAAACACCCGGAAATCACCACCGTTCCGTATGACAGCTACCAGAACGCGAAGCTGGATCTGCAGAATGGCCGTATCGACGGCGTATTTGGTGATACCGCTGTCGTGACCGAGTGGCTGAAAGCCAACGACAAACTGGCGCCAGTGGGCGACAAAGTGACCGATAAGGATTACTTCGGTACCGGTCTGGGGATTGCCGTTCGTCAGGGCAACACCGAGCTGCAGCAGAAATTCAACGCTGCGCTGGAAAAAGTGAAGAAAGACGGCACCTACGAAACCATCTACAAAAAATGGTTCCAGAAGTAATTCCTGATGAATGAAATATTTCCTTTAGCAAGCGCCGCCGGGATGACCGTCGGCCTTGCCGTTTGCGCACTGATTATCGGCCTCGTGCTGGCGATGTTCTTTGCGGTGTGGGAATCCGCGAAATGGTTCCCCGTCGCCTGGACGGGCTCCGCGCTGGTCACCGTGCTGCGTGGGCTACCGGAAATTCTGGTGGTCCTGTTCATCTATTTCGGCTCCTCGCAGCTGCTGCTCACGCTGTCGGACGGCTTCACCCTCAATCTTGGCTTTGCGCAGATCCCGGTGCAGATGCAGATTGACAACTTCGACGTCAGCCCGTTCCTGTGCGGCGTGATTGCCCTCTCCCTGCTCTACTCCGCGTACGCGTCGCAAACCCTGCGCGGTGCGCTGAAGGCCGTGCCGCAGGGGCAGTGGGAGTCGGGTCAGGCGTTAGGCCTGTCGAAATCAGCCATCTTCTTCCGTCTGGTGATGCCGCAGATGTGGCGCCACGCCCTGCCGGGGCTGGGTAACCAGTGGCTGGTATTGCTGAAAGATACCGCACTGGTGAGCCTGATCAGCGTTAACGATTTAATGCTGCAAACCAAAAGCATCGCCACCCGTACCCAGGAACCTTTTACGTGGTACATTGTGGCGGCGGCTATCTACCTGGTGATCACGTTGCTCAGTCAGTACATCCTCAAGCGTATTGACCTGCGTGCGACGCGCTTTGAACGGAGACCAGGCTGATGCTTGAATATTTCCCCGAGCTGATGAAAGGGCTGCACACCAGCCTGACGCTGACCGTGGCGTCCATTATCGTGGCGCTGATCCTGGCCCTTATCTTCACCATCGTCCTGACGCTGAAAACGCCGGTGCTGGTGTGGATCGTGCGCGGCTATATCACCCTGTTTACCGGTACGCCGCTGCTGGTGCAGATCTTCCTGATTTACTACGGCCCGGGCCAGTTCCCGTCGCTGCAGGAGTATCCGGTTATCTGGCACCTGCTCTCTGAGCCGTGGCTGTGCGCCCTGATTGCCCTTTCGCTGAACAGTGCGGCCTATACCACGCAGCTGTTCTTTGGTGCGATCCGCGCCATCCCGGAAGGACAATGGCAGTCCTGCGGGGCGCTGGGCATGAGCAAGAAAGACACGCTGGCAATCCTGCTGCCGTACGCCTTTAAGCGCGCACTCTCCTCCTACTCCAACGAAGTGGTGCTGGTGTTCAAGAGTACCTCTCTGGCCTACACCATCACCCTGATGGAAGTTATGGGCCACGGGCAGTTGCTGTACGGGCGCACCTATGACGTGATGGTGTTCGGCGCGGCCGGCGTGGTCTATCTGGTGGTAAACGGCCTGCTGACGCTGATGATGCGCCTGATTGAGCGTAAAGCGTTAGCGTTTGAGCGCAGAAATTAACCACGCGAGTGCATAAAACGATATTCACAGAGCGGGTAACCTGATGGGTTATCCGCTTTTTTTTGCCATTAAAATAATATTTAATCATTTTTATTGCATATAAATTCATTAAATGGCATTGTACATCCATGCCGCAGACACGGCGCATAAATAAGACAGACGGGAGCATTACAATGAAAAAGTTAGTTCTGGCCGCACTACTGGCAACCTTCGCCGCTGGCGCATCCGCTGCTGATAAAATCAATTTTGGCGTTTCGGCGACTTATCCGCCGTTTGAATCGCTGGATGCCAGCAACCAGATCGTCGGTTTCGATATCGACCTGGCGAAAGCGCTGTGCAAGCAGATGCAGGCCGACTGCACCTTTACCAACCACGCGTTTGACAGCCTGATCCCGTCGCTGAAATTCAAAAAATACGATGCGGTGATCTCCGGGATGGACATCACGCCGGAGCGCAGCAAGCAGGTGGCATTTACCGACCCGTACTACGCCAACTCGGCGGTAGTGATTGCGAAGAAAGGGGCGTACAAGTCCTTCGACGAGCTGAAAGGCAAACGCATCGGGATGGAAAACGGCACCACGCACCAGAAATACCTGCAGGACAAGCATCCTGAAGTGAAGACCGTGGCCTATGACAGCTACCAGAACGCGATTATCGACCTGAAAAACGGCCGTATTGATGGCGTATTCGGCGACACCGCCGTGGTGAACGAATGGCTGAAAACCAATCCGCAGCTGGGTACGGCGACCGAGAAAGTCACCGACCCGCAGTACTTCGGCACGGGCCTCGGCATCGCGGTACGTCCGGATAACAAGGCCCTGCTGGAAAAACTGAACGGCGCGCTGAAAGCAATCAAAGCGGACGGCACGTATCAGAAAATCAGCGACCAGTGGTTCCCGCAGTAATCTCTTTTGCCGGGTGGCGGCTTCGCCTTACCCGGCACTCTCTCACAGCGGTACAAAGAACCTGAACCGCGCCCCGCTCACCGACTCCATCAGCCTGATCCCGCCGCCGTGCAGCTCCAGCATACGCTTAACGATTAACAGCCCTAACCCACCGCGGTTCTCCCGCGCTGCCTGGGTATTCAGCGCCGACGGCCGCTGGAACAGATCGTCGCGCAGCGAGGCATCCACTCCCGTTCCGGTGTCGGCTACTTCGACCTGAAGCTGCTCATTCTCCTGCCAGACCGCCAGACGAATTTCCCCGCCGGTGGGCGTATGACGCATCGCGTTATCCAGAAGGTTGGTCACCACGCGCTCGATCATCGACACATCGGCATTGACCAGCGGCAGGGGCCCCGGCACGTCAATATGCAGATTGACCTCGCGTGTGCGGGCGGTGAGCTCAAACTTCTGCGCCACGTCGGAAATCAGCTCTCCCATCGCGAAACGCTCGCGCTGCGGCTTAATACCGCCGTGCTCAAGGCGCGCCAGCTCGAACAGCTGCTGCGAAAGATGACGTACCTTTTGTCCCTGACGCAGCGCGGTGGCGAGATACTGCTGGTGCTCCTGCGGCGTCAGGGTGGCGGATTTGAGCGACAGGGTTTCCAGATAGCCCAGCAGCGAGGTGAGCGGCGTGCGGAGATCGTGCGAAATATTGGCGATAAACTCCCTGCGCTGGCGATCGCTGTCGGCCAGCTGGTCCCACTGGCGGGTGATTTTCCGCGCCAGCTCGATAAAACTGTTGCGCAGGAGGGCCACTTCGTCATTGGCCGCGGCGTCCGGCGGCTGTGCTGCCAGCAGCCTGATTGCGCTAATGCTGTCCTGCTCCAGGCCGGTGACCTCCTCCGTCAGGCGCTTAACCGGACGCGTCACCCAGTACCAGACCAGCAGTCCCGCCAGCAGGCCAAACAGCGCGACCCACAGCAATGACCAGAGTACCGTGCTCCAGAGCGCCTTATGCCAGGCCATTTCCGCCAGCGCGTTCGACTCCTCGCCCTGCAAAATAATGTACAGGTAGCCCTTAAGCTCGCCGTCCTGTCGCAGCGGCGTGGCGCTGAACACTTTTTTATTTTGACTGCGCGGATCGTCGCCCAGTACCGGTATGGCGGTACCGCTCAGGAAGGTCTGAATCGGTGCCAGGTCGATTTTTTGCCGCTGAATATGGCCCGGCGGTGCGGCGTCGGCCAGAATATCACCATCCGGGGAGACGACGTACAGCTCAACGCTCGGATTAAAGGTCATCAGCCGGTCAAACAGCGGTTTCAGCGCGCTGCGGTCGACCCTGCCCTGCCCGTCCAGAATCGGTTCCCGCTGGACGATCTGCTGCGCCAGGCCGCCCGACAACCGCTGCACCATCGCATTGCCGTACTGCATACTGCTGTAGAGCTGTACCGCGCAGGCGACGGTGGCGCAGAGCATCATCAGCAGGACAAACAGCAGCGTCAGGCGCTGGCTCAGGCTAAAGCGGCGCATGATGGTTTGGCTCCGCAAATTTATAGCCCTTGCCCCAGACGGTGCGAATAATCTCCGGCTCGGCGGCGTCCTTCTCAATCTTGATGCGCAGGCGGTTGATATGGGTGTTGACGGTGTGCTCATAGCCTTCGTGCTGATAGCCCCACACCTGCTCCAGCAGCGCCAGACGGGAAAACACCTCGCCGGGATGGCGGGCGAAGAAGTACAGCAGTTCGAATTCGCGCGGGGTGAGATCCACCGCCTGGCCGTGAAGCAGCACGCTGCGCGCCAGCGGATCGATCGTCAGGCCGTGGGCCTGAATTTGCCCGTCAGCCTGCGCCTGCCCCATCGCCTGCTGGCGGCGGAACAGCGCTTTGATGCGGGCGATCAGCTCCTGCACCGAAAAGGGTTTGGCGAGGTAGTCATCGGCGCCGGTTTCCAGCCCGGTGATGCGGTCGGTTTCGCTGCTGCGGGCGCTGATGATGATCACCGGCAGGTAGCGGGTCATCTGACGGATGCGGCGGCAAATTTCCAGGCCGTCAACGTTGGGCAGCATCAGGTCGAGGATCACCGCATCCCACGGCTGTTTTTCAAGGCGCTGCAGGGCGTTGCCCCCGTCGGGCTCGTGGGTAATGGCGTAGCCTTCGTCTTCTAAATTGAGTCGCAGAAGCGCCGCGATATCGTGGTCATCTTCCACCAGCAGGATCTGCTTCATGGGTAAGCCTTTATTCATCTCTTATGACGTAAGCTTACCTGATTTTGTGGGCCGGCAGAGTTCACATTTTGTTTAAGATTTCACGAGCAACGTCAGCACTTCATAATGCGCGGTGTGCGGGAACATATCAAAAAGCTGTACCCGCTCAATGCGGTAGCCCGGCAGGCTGGCGATGTCTTTCGCCATGGTCTGCGCGTTGCAGCTGGAGTAGACGATAAAATCGGGCGCCATCTGGCTCAGGTAGTTGCACAGCGCATTTCCAATGCCACGGCGCGGCGGATTGACCAGCACCAGCTGCGGCACGTTGCCCTGACCGGTGGCAAACTGCGTGGAGTCCAGCGCCTGGAAATGCAGATTGGTTAACCCCAGTTCAGCGGCGGACTGTTTCGCGCAGGCAATCGCCTCGGCAGAGATCTCAATTCCGGTGAGCTGCATCTCAGGCGTGGCGCAGTGCAGACCAAAACCGCCCACGCCGCAAAACAGATCCCACATATGCTTGATGTTTAACGCGCGCACCCAGTCGCGGGCGGTGGCGTACAGGCTGCTTGCCACGGTCGGGTTGGTCTGGAAGAAGCTTTGCGGGCGGATCCACAGCGGCACGTCGTTGAAGCTCTCCGCCAGCGCGTGCTGGTCAGTGAAGAAAATCTCTTTCTCCCCTTCCATGATTGCCATATGCACCGGCTGAATATTTGCGGTAATCACCTTTAACTGGGGAAGCCGTTCCTGCAGCCAAGGCAGCGCCGCGCGCAGCTGTTCCAGCTTGGCTTCCGAACGCAACACGAAGCGCAGCATCATCCCGCCGTCTTTCTGGCTTTCGGTCAGGAGAAGATACTTCAGCTCGCCGCGCCTGCGGGCGACGTTATAAGGCGTTAACCCCGCGCGAGCGATAAACGGCTTCAGTGCGGCAAAAACCGGCTCAAACGAGGCGGGATACAGCGGGCAGTGGGTTAAGTCTTCCGGCGTGCCGTCGCGGTGCAGCATCCCCAGCAATGGTTTTTCAACGCTGCCGCTGACCACCATTTTGGCTTTGTTGCGAAAGCCCTGCTCAGGGCCGCTGACGGGTGCGCACCACTCGCCCACCGCGCGTTCTGCCAGCAGCTGTTGCAGGTCGGCCATTTTGGCGGTGAGTTGTTGAGAGACCGGCTGTTCTATCCACTGACAGGAGCGACAGCGTCCGGCGTCATAGAGTGCGCACTGCATATGAAAACCTTAAGGAAAACGAGGGCTGCGATTATACACATTATTGCAGACGGAAGAACCGCCGACTGGAGGCAGGAATATAAAGCAGGCAGAGCACCAGCATATCCGGCAGCTTCTGCAGGACCAGCGCATGGAAAATCTCGCGCTTTGAGCCACCGGCAATGCTGAACAGCTCCGGGTAGCCATAGCCCAGCGAGGCGGCCCACAGATAGCTGGCGGCGGTAATTTGCGTGAGCAGATAGACCCAGCGCGCCCAGTTGCGCCCTTTAACCAGCGAAAACGCGCAGTAGATCTCGATAAACACCAGCACCAGGCTGCTCAAAAAGACCAGCGTCAGGTTCCACGTCTGCACGCTGCGGTGAATGAATTCCCCGATGCCGCGCACGCCCAGGGTATTCAGAATCATCAGCACGTCCAGGCAGCGGATCATAATAATGGCGAGCGCCGCCACCTGCACCAGCGCAGGAACGTTAGGACGGGCGTGCGTAAGACGTGATTTTTTTAATAATCCCAATGTTTTACTTCCCTGAAAAACAGTGCCGCGTCATGCGCGGCACATCACTGGAAATTTTAAATGCTTCAGCCGCGTCTTGCACGCTGGATATCGCGCACACGCTGTTTTTCCGCGCGCGCCATCAAATACCAGGCGATAAATCCGACAATTCCGACCACGCCGAGGATGATAGAGGCCAGGGCGTTGATCTCCGGGTTGACTCCCATGCGCACGCTGGAGAAGACCAGCATCGGCAGCGTCGTCGCGCCCGGGCCGGAGACAAAGCTGGCGATAACCAGATCGTCCAGCGACAGCGTGAATGCCAGCAGCCAGCCGGAGATCACCGCCGGCATGATCATCGGCAGCGTGATGATGAAGAAGACCTTCAGCGGCGTGGCGCCGAGATCCATCGCCGCCTCTTCGATGGAGCGATCCAGCTCGCGCAGGCGCGAAGAGATCACCACCGCGACATACGCGGTACAGAAAGTCACGTGCGCCAGCCAGATGGTGAGCATACCGCGATCCGCCGGCCAGCCGATGGCGTGCGCCAGCGCCACGAACAACAGCAGCAGCGACAGGCCGGTTATCACGTCCGGCATCACCAGCGGGGCGGTGATCATAAAGGCAAACCCGTTCGACCCGCGAAAACGCCCGAAGCGCACCATCACCAGCGCGGCGATGGTGCCCAGAACGCAGGCCATCGTGGCCGCCAGGGCAGCAATGGTCAGGCTCAGCCCCACCGCGCTCATCATCGCGTCGTCGTGGAACAGCTCGCTGTACCAGCGCGTCGACCAGCCCGCCCAGACCGTCACCAGCTTAGAGCTGTTGAACGAGTAGATCACCAGCATCAGCATCGGCGCATACAGGAAGGTAAAGCCGATAATGAGGATCAGAATTCGCCACGGGGAGCGTACTACCGGTAGGTTGTTCATCCGCGATCTCCCATCTGTTTCTGCTGATGCTTGTGGAACCACATGATCGGGACGATCAGCAGCAGAAGCATGATAATCGCCACCGCCGATGCCACCGGCCAGTCGCGGTTATTGAAGAATTCCTGCCACAGGACGCGGCCAATCATGATGCTGTCCGGCCCACCGAGCAGTTCCGGGATCACAAACTCCCCGACCGCCGGAATAAAGACCAGCATCGACCCGGCGATAATGCCGCCCTTGGTCAGCGGGACGATTACGCTGAAGAAAGTCTTCAGCGGACGCGCGCCGAGGTCAAGCGACGCTTCCACCAGCGAGTAATCAATCCGCGTCAGGGCCGTATAGATTGGCAGCACCATAAACGGCAGATAGGCGTACACAATGCCGATATAGACCGCAAGGTTAGTGTGCAGGATCGTCAGCGGCTGATCGATAACCCCGAGCCACATCAGGAAGTTATTCAGCACGCCGTTGTTTTTCAGGATCCCCATCCACGCGTAAACGCGGATCAGGAACGAGGTCCACGACGGCAGGATCACCAGCAGCAGCAGGATATTGCGCGTCGATGGCTTGCTGTGCGCCACCGCCCACGCCAGCGGGTAGCCCATCACCAGACAGCAGAGCGTCGAGATCGCCGCCACCTGCAGCGACTGCAGATACGCTTCGAAATAGAGCGGATCCTCGGTGAGCTGCAGGAAGTTACCCAGGTTCAAGGTCAGCGTCAGCTGTCCGTCAGCCCACTCCCACAGATCGGTATACGGCGGGATCGCCCGGGCCATCTCAGCCAGGCTGATCTTAAACACGATCAGGAACGGCAGCAGGAACAGCAGGATCAGCCACACGTACGGCATGGCGATCACCAGCTTGCGGCCGTGGTTCATCTTAAGGCGCGTCAGCCAGCGGGCAAAGCCGCCCGGTTTGGCTGCACGGGCTGGAGGTTCAAGTGTGCTCATGATCGCTCCTTATACCGTCAGCACAACGCAGCTGTCCGCGTCCCAGCACAGGCGCACTTCGTCGCCCCAGGTCGGCTGGCCCTTCCGGTAGCGATGTTCGTTCTGCAGCTGGGCGCTGAGCATCTGTCCGCTTTTCAGGCGCACGTGGTAGATGGACAGATCGCCCAGATAGGCAATGTGCACCACTTCGCCGACGGCAAAGTTGTAACCGTCGGCAGGCGGATCGTCACAGAGCATGATCTTCTCCGGGCGCAGCGCCACGTAGACCGGCACGTTGTCCACTACCGAGCTGTCAGGATCGACCTTAAGCGGATGCTGCAGCCCCGGCGATTCGATGACCAGACCATCCTCCTGACGATCCTTCAGCAGCCCTTCGAAGACGTTGACCGAGCCGATGAACTCCGCGCTGTAGCGGGTGGTCGGATGCTCGTAAATCTCTTCCGGCTCGCCAATCTGCACGAACTTACCGCGGTTCATAATCGCAATGCGTCCGGCCATGGTCATGGCCTCTTCCTGGTCATGGGTGACCATCACGCAGGTCACGCCCACGCGCTCGAGGATATCCACCACTTCCAGCTGCATGCGGTCGCGCAGCTTTTTGTCCAGGGCCCCCATCGGCTCGTCGAGCAGCAGCAGCTTCGGGCGTTTCGCCAGGCTTCTCGCCAGGGCCACGCGCTGACGCTGGCCGTCGGAAAGCTGGTGCGGCTTACGCTTCGCGAACTCCTGCATGTGAACGAGGCTTAGCATTTCTGCCACGCGCGCGGTGATTTCGGCTTTCGGCAGCTTGTCCTGCTTCAGGCCAAAGGCGATGTTTTGCTCCACCGTCATGTGCGGAAACAGCGCGTAGGACTGGAACATCATGTTAATCGGGCGCTGGTACGGCGGCACGCTGGAGAGATCCACGCCATCGAGCATAATTTGCCCGGCGGTGGGCTGTTCAAAACCGGCCAGCATACGCAGCAGGGTCGATTTACCGCAGCCCGAGGCGCCCAGTAGCGCGAATATTTCGCCTTTATAGATAGTCAGGCTGACGTCGTCCACGGCATGCTGGCCATCAAAAGATTTGGTGAGGTTACGAATTTCAAGAAGCGGGGTCAGCGCTTTACGGACTTTCGCCTGCGGGCGGGGGATCGCGTCATTCACGGGGTGCTCTCCGGCATAAATCAAATCATGGTGCAGGCGCACCAGAACGGTGCGCCCGTTGCCGGGGGCGGTGCGCTTGCCCGGCCTACGACTCACGGTAAATTATTTACCGCTTTTCACCTTAGTCCACGCACGGGTACGGACGCGGTCAATTTTTGGATCCTGAACCTTCAGGGTAAACAGCTTGGCGAACACGTCCGCCGGCGGATAGATTGCCGGGTTACTGCGGATCGCTTCGCTCACCAGCGGCACGGAGGCCTTGTTACCGTTCGCGTAGTACACGTGGTCGCTGATGTGGGCGATTACCTCAGGACGCATCAGGTAGTTAAGGAACTGATACGCTTCGTCTTTGTTTTTCGCATCAGCCGGCATCGCGAAGACGTCGAAGAAGGCCAGGGCACCCTCTTTCGGAATGAAGTAAGAGACGTTCACGCCGTTTTTCGCCTCTTTCGCGCGGTTAGCCGCCTGCCACACGTCCCCTGCCCAGCCGATCGCCACGCAGATGTCGCCGTTCGCCAGGTCGTTGATGTACTGAGACGAGTGGAAGTAACGAATGTTTGGACGCAGCTTCAGCAGCAGATCGGTCGCCGGGCCGGTGTAGTCATCCGCCTTGTTGCTGTTCGGATCTTTGCCCAGGTAGTTCAGCACGGTGGCAAAAATCTCTTCCGGCGCATCGAGGAAGGAGACGCCGCAGCTTTTCAGCTTCTCGAGGTTTTCCGGCTTCAGCACCACGTCCCAGCTGTCCAGCTTGACGTCCGGGCCCAGCGCGGCTTTGACTTTATCCACGTTGTAGCCGATACCGGTGGTCGCCCACAGGTAAGGCATGGCGTATTTGTTATCCGGGTCATGCTTGGCGACCAGCTTTAGCACTTCCGGATCGAGATTTTTCCAGTTCGATAATTTGCTTTTATCCAGCGGCTGGAACACGCCCGCCGTCAGCTGACGCTCCAGGAAGCTCGCGGAAGGCACGACCAGGTCAAACCCGGTGCTGCCCGCCATCAGCTTTCCTTCCAGCACTTCGTTGGAATCGAAAACGTCGTAAACCACCTTAATGCCGGTCTCTTTTTCAAAATTTGCCACCGTGTCCGGCGCAATATAGTCAGACCAATTGTAAACGTGCAGCGTTTTTTGTTCCGCAGCGAGCGTGCCGGCAGAGACGGCCATCAGAGCACCCGCAACCAGACCCGATAACCATTTTTTATTCAAGGCGATCATAGTGTTATTCCTTCTGAAAGCTCGTTAACAAACGAACTAAAACTGTGCAATCTGGATATATGCAAAAATCATGCATAGTTTGTCGCTCTGCTCAAAATAAAAAGAAACCTCTTTACCCGGCAGCTTCCGCTCGCTTTTTTAAGCATCGCAAGAATAACTGTAGCCCGTGTCTCCGGCTATAGCCCAGACGAAAAAACGCCTTTTATCAATTTTTTATGCAGGTTAAGTCTACGTGATAAGCCGAAACGGCCTTTGAGGAGGTGAAATATTCTTTAAAGAAAGGTTAAAAGCAGCAGAAAAAATGGCCTTATGCAGCCGCTCTGGCAGCGACTGCGCAAAAGTCAGACAGGCTTAGTGAAGAAAATTGGGAGATGCATCATTATTCTCTGCATCATCTTCCGCGCTATACAGCAGATGGTGTGCATTGGCTTCCATCATTACCATGGAAATTTGCTCTTCACTCAAGCGCATAAACCAGGCGAACTGCTTGAACGACAGCCCGGCACCGGAGAATAAAGACTGGCAAACCACCAGTTTCGGCAGATTATCATCCTGTATATCGAGAAATGCTTTCACCGTCAAAGAACTGGCGTTGATCGCCGAGAGATCGGAGGCCAGCGCCAGCAGCGCGGACGGCTTCACTTCGGCCAGCGCGGAAAATAGGATCACGTCGTTAATCAGATCGATTTTGGCATCGAAAATGCCATCGAAATTCTGCATGTGAGGCAGATGCAGCGCCTGGCAGGAATCGCATTCAAAGAACGTGATCCCGGCATCATCAAGCCATTGACGTAACGTATCCAGTGTAGGAACGACCTGTAAATCCATCGCTGTGCAGCCTCTTTAATAAAAACTTCGCATAGGGTACTCAAAAAGCGCGCGGTAATCCATTTAACCGCCCGTTTTAAGACAGTAGCCCGGCGTCGCATGACGTTCGATCCATGCGATCATTTTACCTGCAATATCGACCCCTGTGGTTTTTTCCACGCCCTCCAGCCCCGGCGAGGCATTCACCTCCATGACCAGCGGCCCGCGCGTCGCCCGCAGAAGGTCCACACCTGCCACGTCCAGCCCGAGGGTTTGCGCCGCTTTGACGGCAATTTCCCGCTCGCGGTCGCTGATATCAGCCACCCGCGCCACGCCGCCGCGGTGGAGGTTAGAGCGGAAATCGCCCTCTTTGGCCTGACGCTCGATAGCCGCCACGACCTCGTTACCTACCACAAAGCAGCGAATATCGCGCCCTTTCGCCTCTTCGATGTACTCCTGCACCAGAATATGCGCATTCAGACCGCGAAAGGCGTCAATCACGCTCTCCGCTGCCTGACGGGTCTCCGCCAGCACCACGCCAATGCCCTGCGTGCCTTCCACCAGCTTGATCACTAAAGGCGCGCCGCCCACCATATCGATAAGATCGCTGGTGTCGTCCGGGGAATGGGCAATCCCGGTGACGGGAAGATCGATACCCTGACGGGCGAGCAGCTGCAACGAGCGCAGCTTGTCGCGGGCGCGGGAAATGGCGACGGACTCGTTGAGCGGATAGCTGCCCAGCATCTCGAACTGGCGCAGCGCGGCGGTGCCGTAATAGGTGATCTGGGAGCCGATGCGCGGGATCACCGCATCAAAATGCGGCAGCTTGCGGCCTTTGTAGTGAATCGACGAGGCGGCCGGGTCGATGTTCATATAGCAGGACATCGGGTCGAGGATCTCAACCTGATGCCCGCGTTTCGCCGCCGCTTCTCGCAGGCGCTTACATGAATAGAGCGTTCCATCCCGGGACAATATGGCAATTTTCACCCTGCACCTCTCTGAAGACATGGAAAAAGCCTGCATATCATATACGCAGGCAGGCGCAGGAGGAATGGACTATCGCGTCGCCCACCCCTGTTTGTGGAGGTAATCAAGAATAAACGGGCGGTTTTCTTTGATGATGGTGCGACGAATATGGTCAGTCCAGGTGTCGCGACGGTTATTGCTGCCGCGCGTCATGTAGTAGTTGGCCAGCTCTTCATCATATTGATTCAGGACGTTCTGATCGACCGGCTGGTAGTGGTTCTCGTGCACCAGCATCGCGGCAGGAATGCGCGGCTTCAGATCCGGGTTATCCGCCGGCCAGCCGAGGCACAGGCCAAACAGCGGCAGCACGTGTTTTGGCAGCTTCAGCAGATCGGTCACGCTTTGAATGTTGTTACGCAGCCCGCCAATATAAACACCGCCTAATCCCAGCGACTCCGCCGCCGTAAAGGCGTTTTGCGCCATCAGCGCGGTATCCACCACGCCCAGCAGCAGCTGTTCGGCCAGCCCCAGCTCGGCCTCAGGGCAGATCTGCAGGTGGCGGTTAAAGTCGGCGCAGAACACCCAGAACTCTGCCGCCTGGGCCACATGCTTCTGCCCGCCGGTCAGCGTGACAAGCTGTTCACGCATGGCCGGGTCGGTAATGCGGATAATCGAGCTGCACTGCAGGAAGCTGGAGCTGGAGGTCGCTCTTGCGCTGTTAATAATCGCTTCGCGCTGCGCCTCGGTAATCGGCTCATCGGTGAAGTGGCGAATGGAACGGTGGGAAAGGAGCAGGTCTATGGTTGGCGTCATCTTGTCTCTCTTTGTCGTGCTTAATACGTATGGCAGCCAGTATAGGCAATGATATGCGCGATGTAATTGGCGAAACATAGCTCATAGATATTATAACGACAGGCGAAACCTTCTTTAATGACGACAGGTTATCGGGCACTATACGTGTTATTCGCCGTCAGGCTTGTTTTTTGAGGAGAGAGAAATGTTTGCAGTAATTTTTGGTCGTCCAGGGTGCCCTTACTGTGTTCGCGCGAAAGAGCTGGCTGAGAAACTGACCGAAGAGCGCGATGACTTCAACTTCCGCTATGTGGACATCCACGCGGAAGGCATCACCAAAGCCGATCTGGAAAAAACCGTCGGTAAGCCGGTTGAAACCGTACCGCAGATCTTCCTCGATCAGAAACACATCGGCGGTTGCACCGACTTTGAAGCCTACGCCAAAGAACATCTGGGCCTGTTTGCCGCTCAGTAATGAAAAGGCGCCCTCACCGTGAGGGCGTTTTTATTTGTGGTGCCGTCGGTGCTGAACCAGACTGCGCACAAACAGGTAGCAGAGCGCGCCAAGAGCGCACCAGAACACCGCGCTCAGCAGCCACGCCAGCTCCTGCCAGAAACTCCGCGTTGAAATATACAGCAGGCGCATCATCAGCAGACACAGCGGCGCTGCGAGTATGGCACCGAGAAGCGGTTTCACCACCTCCCCTTTGCGGGAGAGAAAACTGGCGGCAGCCCCCGGCAGCGTGAAGAAGAGCAACCCCAGCTCAGGATGCCCGGACGCCCTGAACGCGCCCTTCACATTAAATGCGAGCGACATGCACACGACCGTGAACAGCAAAAAACAGCTGATCACCCCCGCCCAGTTTCGTTTCATATTCAAACTATCCTCCTGACTTATCTCTATCAAATACACATTCGTCGGGTAGACGCCCAGTCAGATAAAGCAGTGCGGCAATCCATGCCAAAGTACGCACAGGGTGATGCGATAATCAGTAGCTGTCAGTAGCTAATGCGATTAAACTACACGCCAGCTAATGTTTTAGGGAATAAAGCAGGAAACAGGGAGCGTTAACGCCTTTCCCTGGCCCAGAAAACAGTAGCCCAAAAAGTCCTTTCATTCAACAACTTACTGGTAAACAAGAAGTTAGCCTCCGTGAATATAAACGTCGCAGACTTGTTAAATGGGAATTACATCCTGTTATTATTTGTGGTACTGGCGCTGGGTCTTTGCCTGGGTAAATTGCGCCTGGGTTCGGTTCAACTCGGTAATTCCATTGGCGTTTTAGTCGTCTCCTTATTATTAGGCCAGCAGCACTTCAGCATTAACACGGACGCGCTCAACTTAGGTTTTATGCTGTTTATTTTTTGCGTTGGCGTAGAAGCGGGACCTAACTTTTTTTCAATTTTCTTCCGCGACGGCAAAAATTATCTGATGCTGGCGCTGGTGATGGTCGGCAGCGCGCTGCTGATCGCGTTAGGGCTGGGCAAACTGTTTGGCTGGGATATCGGGCTTACGGCCGGTATGCTGGCTGGCTCCATGACCTCCACCCCCGTGCTCGTGGGTGCCGGTGATACCCTGCGCCATTCCGGCATGGCGGGCGCGCAGCTCTCTACCGCCCTCGACCACCTGAGCCTCGGCTACGCCCTGACCTATCTGATTGGTCTGGTGAGCCTGATCGTTGGCGCACGCTACCTGCCAAAACTGCAGCACCAGGATCTTCAGACCAGCGCCCAGCAAATCGCCCGCGAGCGCGGCCTGGATACCGATTCCAAACGTAAAGTCTATCTTCCGGTTATCCGCGCCTATCGCGTCGGGCCGGAGCTGGTGGCGTGGGCTGACGGCAAAAATCTTCGCGAGCTGGGGATTTACCGCCAGACGGGCTGCTACATCGAACGTATCCGCCGCAACGGCATTCTGGCGAACCCGGACGGCGACGCGGTGCTGCAGATGGGCGACGACATCGCGCTGGTGGGTTACCCGGACGCCCATGCTCGTCTCGACCCGAGCTTCCGTAACGGCAAAGAGGTGTTCGACCGCGACCTGCTCGATATGCGCATCGTCACCGAAGAGATCGTGGTGAAAAACCATAACGCCGTGGGCCGCCGCCTGGCGCAGCTGAAGCTGACCGACCACGGCTGCTTCCTCAACCGCGTGATCCGCAGCCAGATTGAGATGCCCATCGACGATAACGTCGTGCTCAACAAAGGCGACGTTCTGCAGGTCAGCGGCGACGCGCGTCGCGTGAAAACCGTTGCCGACCGCATCGGTTTTATCTCCATTCACAGCCAGGTCACCGACCTGCTGGCCTTCTGCGCCTTCTTTATCGTTGGCCTGATGATCGGGATGATCACCTTCCAGTTCAGCAACTTCAGCTTCGGCATCGGTAACGCCGCCGGGCTGCTGTTCGCCGGGATCATGCTGGGCTTCCTGCGAGCCAACCATCCGACCTTCGGCTACATTCCGCAGGGCGCGCTGAACATGGTGAAAGAGTTCGGTCTGATGGTGTTTATGGCAGGCGTCGGCTTAAGCGCGGGCAGCGGCATCGGCCACAGCCTGGGCGCCGTCGGCTGGCAGATGCTGGTTTCCGGCCTTATCGTCAGCCTGGTGCCGGTGGTGATCTGCTTCCTGTTCGGCGCCTACGTGCTGCGCATGAACCGCGCCCTGCTCTTCGGGGCGATGATGGGGGCGCGTACCTGTGCGCCTGCTATGGAAATCATCAGCGATACCGCGCGCAGCAACATCCCGGCGCTGGGGTATGCAGGCACCTACGCTATCGCTAACGTGCTGCTGACGCTGGCGGGTACGCTGATTATCATCATCTGGCCGGGACTCGGATAACTCCTAAGTTTGCGCGTAATGAAAAAATTTTTGTTACGCGCAGAACTTTTTTTGCAGGGGGCAGTCATAACTAGTGCCACTGCTTTTCTTTGATGTCCCCAATTTGTGGAGCCCATCAACCCCGCCGTTTTGGTTCAAGGTTGATGGGTTTTTTGTTGCCTGAAATTCCCCTTCCTCTAATCTAACCTTCTCTCTTACCATCAAAACATATATGATTAAACACATATGAGTTAATCCGCTAGCAGGAATCCGCATGCTCCATCCCCTCCAGCTCTTCAAAACCCTCTCCGACGAAACGCGGCTCGCCATCGTCATGCTGCTCCGTGAAGCCGGCGAACTGTGCGTCTGCGATCTCTGCACCGCGACCAACGAGTCGCAGCCTAAAGTCTCCCGCCACATGGCCCTGCTGCGCGAGTCCGGGCTGGTTATCGACCGTCGCGAGGGCAAATGGGTCCATTACCGTCTCTCTCCCAACATGCCTGCATGGGCGGCAACCGTTATCGACAACAGCTGGAACTGCCTGCGGGAAGAGACGCGCATGAAGCTTAAAAACCGGCTTCCGGGCTCGTGCTGATAACAATACATTCATAAAAGCAGATATAACGGAGTAAAAGATGTTTCTGGCAGGGGCTATTTTTCTGTTTACGCTGGTGCTGGTCATCTGGCAGCCAAAGGGGCTCAGTATCGGCTGGAGCGCGACCATTGGCGCTGTGCTGGCGCTGGCAAGCGGCGTGATCCACATTAACGATATACCTGTGGTGTGGAATATCGTCTGGAACGCCACGGCAACGTTTATCGCCGTCATCATCATCAGCCTGCTGCTGGATGAGTCTGGCTTTTTCGAATGGGCGGCGCTGCACGTTGCCCGCTGGGGAAACGGTCGCGGTCGATTGCTGTTTACTTATATCGTACTGCTGGGTGCGGCCGTGGCGGCGCTGTTTGCCAATGACGGTGCGGCGCTGATCCTCACGCCTATCGTTATCGCCATGCTGCTGGCGCTGGGGTTCAGCAAGCAGGCCACGCTGGCGTTTGTGATGGCGGCAGGTTTTATCGCCGATACCGCCAGCCTGCCGCTGATTGTCTCCAACCTGGTCAACATCGTGTCGGCAGACTTCTTTAAGCTGGGGTTCAGCGAATACGCCTCGGTGATGATCCCGGTAGATATCGCCGCGATTGCCGCAACGCTGGTGATGCTGCATCTCTTCTTCCGCAAGGAAATTCCCCCGAAATATGACCTGGCGAAACTTCAGGAGCCCGCGCGGGCCATTCACGATCTCCCGACGTTCAGAACGGGCTGGATCGTGCTGCTGCTTCTGCTCGTCGGCTTCTTTGTGCTTGAACCTCTCGGCATTCCGGTCAGCGCCATCGCCACCGTCGGCGCGCTGATTTTGTTTACTGTTGCAAAACGCGGACATGCGATAAACACCGGAAAAGTGCTGCGCGGCGCACCGTGGCAAATTGTTATCTTCTCGCTGGGGATGTATCTGGTGGTGTATGGCCTGCGCAATGCCGGGCTGACGGACTCTCTCACAGGCGTGCTGAATAGCCTGGCCGGACACGGACTGTGGGCCACCACGCTGGGGACCGGGTTCATCACCGCGCTTCTGTCATCCATAATGAACAATATGCCCACGGTGCTGATTGGCGCGCTCTCCATTGAGGGCAGTACGGCGACGGGATTGATCAAGGAAGCGATGATTTACGCCAACGTGATTGGCTGCGATCTGGGGCCGAAAATCACGCCTATCGGTAGCCTCGCCACCCTGCTCTGGCTCCACGTGCTGGCGCAGAAAAACATGACGATTACCTGGGGCTACTATTTCCGGACGGGCATCATCATGACGCTGCCGGTCCTGTTTGTGACGCTCGCCGCGCTGGCGCTACGTCTCTCCTTCACACTGTAATGAGCCACTGATATGAGCCACATCACCATTTATCACAACCCCGCCTGCGGCACGTCGCGCAATACGCTGGAGATGATCCGCAACAGCGGCGCGGAGCCGGAGATTATCCTCTATCTGGAAACCCCGCCGTCGCGCGAGAAGCTGACCACTCTGATTGCCGATATGGGCATTTCGGTACGGGATCTGCTGCGTAAAAACGTGGAGCCGTATGAACAGCTCGGCCTTGCCGAAGATACCTTCACCGACGACCAGCTTATCGATTTTATGCTGCAATACCCGATCCTGATTAACCGTCCAATCGTGGTGACGCCGCTTGGCACCCGCCTGTGCCGCCCGTCTGAAGTCGTGCTCGACATTCTGCCGGAGGCGCAGAAAGGGGCGTTTACGAAAGAGGATGGCGAAGCCGTCGTGGACGCCAGCGGGAACAAAATCGAACCCAGGTAAAACTGGCAGGGCGAGTGATGCCTAAAGGTTCCCCTCGCCCGCAATTCTCCCCACCATCGCCCGGATCTCTTCGCGGGTTAACGGCGCCCGGTCAGTGACATAGTGCAGCGTCATCCCTTCGATAAACGCGTCCAGCGCGCGGGTGGTAACCGGGTCGAACCACTGCTCCAGCGTGGTCTGGCTCATCTTCATCCAATCCTGCATCACCGTTTTGAGCGCCGCGCTGCGGTGCATAAAGGCGTAGAGCTGATACATCAGCGCCATGTTGTGCGGCGTGGTCACCTGCGAGCTGTGGATCAGCGTGGTGATGGATTCGCACGCCATTTCCGGCCCGGTGACGCCCGCGAAGAAATCCCGGTACTGCTGCGACATCTGTCGGGTAAACCACGTGAAGGCCTCCTCCAGCAGCGGCTCCATACCGTCGAAATAGTAGGTCATCGACCCCAGCGGCACGCCCGCGCAGGTGGCGATTTTACGGTGCGTGACGGCGTGAATCCCGTGCTCGGCAATGGTATCGAGCGTGGCCTGCAGGATCTTCTCCCGGCGATGCGGATCGTTCGGTGGTCTGCTCATAAATTCCTCACGTGGTTTATGTACAAATGTACACAAACTTGCTAGTGTTGTCGCTATCGTTGTACTTCTGGTGCTCCCCAATGACGCTGACCTCTCCCCGTAAAGCCCTGCAGCTCCGCATGTGGGCGCTGTTTATGTTCTTCTTCATTCCCGGCCTGCTGATGGCCTCCTGGGCCACGCGCACCCCCGCCATTCGCGATATTTTGTCCGTTTCTACCGCTGAGATGGGCATCGTCCTGTTCGGCCTGTCGATAGGCTCCATGAGCGGCATTCTCTGCTCTGCCTGGCTGGTTAAGCGCTTCGGTACGCGGGCGGTGATCCGCACCACCATGTGCTTCGCGGTGTTCGGGATGGTGATATTAAGCGTGGCGCTGTGGTTTGCCTCGCCGGTGCTGTTTGCCCTGGGGCTGACGGTATTTGGCGGCAGCTTCGGTTCGGCTGAGGTTGCCATCAACGTTGAAGGGGCTGCGGTCGAGCGCGAGATGAATAAAACCGTGCTGCCGATGATGCACGGCTTTTACAGCCTCGGCACCCTCGCCGGTGCGGGTGTGGGGATGGCGCTGACGGCCACCGGCGTGAGCGCGAATCTGCATATTCTGCTGGCGGCGCTGGTGTGCATCATTCCGATCCTGACCGGCATCCGGGCGATCCCGAACGGCACCGGCAAGAATTCCGCTGAAGAACAGCATTCGGCGGAAAAAGGGCTGCCCTTCTACCGCGATTTCCAGCTGATGCTCATCGGCGTGGTGGTGCTGGCGATGGCCTTCGCGGAAGGTTCCGCCAACGACTGGCTGCCGCTGCTGATGGTGGACGGTCACGGCTTTAGCCCGACCTCCGGTTCGCTGATTTACGCCGGGTTTACGCTGGGGATGACCGTCGGGCGCTTCACCGGCGGCTGGTTTATCGACCGCTACAGCCGCGTGGCGGTGGTGCGCGCCAGCGCCCTGCTGGGCGGCCTGGGTATTGCGATGATCGTCTTTGTGGACGTGGACTGGATTGCCGGGGTCTCGGTGATCCTCTGGGGTCTGGGCGCGTCGCTCGGCTTCCCGCTGACCATTTCAGCCGCCAGCGATACCGGCCCGGATGCCCCGACCCGCGTCAGCGTGGTGGCGACCACGGGCTATCTTGCCTTCCTGGTCGGGCCACCGCTGCTCGGCTTCCTCGGCGAGCACTACGGGCTGCGCAGCGCCATGCTGGTGGTATTAGGGTTGGTCATCATCGCGGCGCTGGTGGCGCGCGCGGTGGCAAAGCCGGAAACGAATCAAACGACACTGGAGAAGGGATATGAGCGTTAAACTGATCGCCGTCGACATGGATGGCACATTCCTGAGTGATGCCAAGACCTATAACCGCCCGCGCTTTCTGGCGCAGTATGCGCGCATGAAGGCGCAAGGCATTCGCTTCGTGGTCGCCAGCGGTAACCAGTACTACCAGCTGATCTCCTTTTTCCCGGAGATCGCGCATGAAATTGCGTTCGTCGCCGAAAACGGCGGCTGGGTGGTCGATGCCGGGGAAGATGTATTCAACGGCGAGCTGACAAAAGCGCATTTCAGCACCGTGGCCACCGTGTTGAACGATGTTCCCGGCATTGAGATTATCGCCTGCGGGAAAGGCAGCGCCTACACCCTTAAGGCTTATGACGATGCCTTCATTGATATCGCGTCAAAATATTATCACCGCCTCGAAAGGGTGCAGGATTTCGACAACCTGAACGACATCTTCTTCAAGTTCGGGCTCAACGTTTCCGATGATGAAATTCCGCGCATTCAGGCGCTGCTGCATGAAAAGCTGAGCGACATTATGGTGCCCGTCACCACCGGTCACGGCAGCATTGACCTGATTATCCCCGGCGTGCATAAAGCCAACGGTCTGCGGATCCTGCAAACGCGCTGGGGCATAGACGATAGCGAAGTGGTTGCCTTCGGCGACAGCGGCAACGACGTGGAGATGCTGCGCCAGTCCGGGTTCAGCTTTGCGATGGCGAATGCCAGACCGCATATTAAAGCGGCGGCGCGTTTTGAAGCGCCGCACAATAACGATGAAGGCGTTTTAGACGTGATTGAGAAGGTGTTGAACGGGGAGGCGCCGTTTAATTGACCGCGTGCGGTCTGGTGCCCTCACTCTGACCCTCTCCCACAGGGCTGAGGGATCCCCACAAATTAATGCGAGCAGTGAGTAATCCCCTCGCCCCTTTGGGGAGAGGGTTAGGGTGAGGGGAAACATACGGCTCCGGTGGTCATTCCGTTCACTTTATGTTCCTTGCTACTCTGTAAGGACATGACCGGTGAACGTGCCAGGGCGGCTCAATCGCCACCGCCCTGGCGACCCGGGCTCCCGGCGGTAAATCGCCGCTTCGCGGTACCCTCAGCTTATTCCTTCAGGCTATCGGGTCGGGCATGAGCCTGCATCCCTGCAGGCCACGCCCTCTCGGCGCATCCGTGCGCCTCGCCCCGGCCTTACGGAAACGCTTCGGCGATTTACAGCCGGACCAGGGCGTCGCTGAAAGCTTTAACTCGTTCTGAAACAACCTTATTGCTTCTGCTTATAAATTACTGGGGATCCCTCAGCCCACGGGTAGAGGGAATAATAATTAGGGTTGCAGGGCGTTTCCGACGCGTTTGTCCTTCAGGAACACCACCATCAGTCCAACCCACAGCGCGCCGTTGGCGAGGTTAAACAGGCTGAACAGACCGTTGCCGCCCAGGGCGTAGGCATGCTTGCTCACTTCGATACCGACGGTAAAAATCAGCATCTGCAGCATCCCCATCGCCGCGGACACCGTGCCTTTACTCATCTCGCTCGCAAACAG
This sequence comes from Enterobacter sp. 296B2, assembly GCF_034106185.1. Taxonomy (NCBI): domain Bacteria; kingdom Pseudomonadati; phylum Pseudomonadota; class Gammaproteobacteria; order Enterobacterales; family Enterobacteriaceae; genus Enterobacter; species Enterobacter sp. 296B2. Next base: position 39,019 of record NZ_JAWNCA010000014.1, read on the forward strand.
CGTCAGGCGCACCAGGCCGGCGTTCGCCACGCCAATCCCGAAAGCATAAATACTCAGCCCCGCCGTCATCCACAAGTAGGCGTGGGATGACGCGACGGTCGCCACCGCAGCAAGAATCAGACCTGCCGCAATCGGCCAGCCGCCCATAATAATCAGGGAACGCACGGTGCGGCGAGACGTCAGACGGGCCAGCACCAGGTTACCGATAATCAGCGCGCCAAAGATCGGCACCTGCAGCAGGCCGTACTCATAACTGCTGAGTTTTTCACCGCTGATGATTATAACCGGTGACTGCGCGATCCACGCCAGCAGCGGCAGGCTAACGAATCCGGTCGCCAGCGCCCCCGCCACAAAGCGGCCATTTTTCAGCACTGCTTTGTAATCCCGGCCCAGCTCTTTCAGCGAGAGTTTTTCGCCCAGACGGGTAGCCGTTTCCGGCATCGCACGGTGCAGGCCGAAGAACGCAATAGCGGCGAGAACGGCAAAGAGCACAAACATCCCTTCCCACGGTGCAACGTGCACCCATGCGGCCCCCACCAGCGGCCCGAGTAAGGGGGCGATCAGCGCCACGTTCGCCATCAGCGCGGTAATTTTGATACACACCGCCTCTTCAAACGATTCCTGAATGGCGGCATACCCCACGGCGCCAATAAAGCACAGGCTGACCCCCTGCAGGAAGCGCAGCAGGGTAAATTGCTCAATGTTTTGCGCCAGCAGCGTAGCAAGACAGGTGACGATAAACCACACCACCCCCGTCAGCATGACCGGACGGCGGCCAATACGATCCGACAGCGGGCCTAACAGCCACTGTAAAAACATGCCGCCGGCCAGGTAGGCGGTCATGGAGGTCGGCACCCACTCAATTCCCGCGTTGTACTGCTCCACAACGGCCAGCATACCGGGCTGGATCATATCGTTGCCGATATAGGTAGAGAATTCGTAGAGCACCAGACACAGGGGGAAAAGCAACGCCTGACGACCCAGACGTGAACCAGAAGTAGAACGGTTTAACATGCAATCTCTTTATGATGACAAAATCGCGACGAGTGTAATGAAATGCCGCAGCCCGAGATAGTAATTTATCGAGGATAAACAGAAATAAAGCACATATCGTCTTCGTTTAAGGTTTCCTTAAGTTGACAGATTTATGATAGCCCGATTATTCGTCAACGACCTCATATTATGGCACTCACTTCCAGCCGTTCAGAATTGTCTAACTTACAGACAAATAAGACAAAACGACTTTACCGCTTACCGCCCCGCTTTTATGGTTATCAGCTTTTAGTGCTGATAGTCCTTGCCGTGGTGTTTACCTGGCTATCGCGCAATGAAGCACTCGACAGATGGATCACCGGCTTTTGGTATGACGCGGCGACACAGACTTTCCCGCTGCAGAAAGACCACCTGCTGGATCTGCTGAACCATCGTCTGGCGAAGTACATTGCGATCGCCTTAGGCGCCATGGCGCTGTTTTACGGCGCTTATAAACGTAATGCAAGGCTGGTCACCGCTGCGCTGCTGATGGGGCTTGGCGCGCTGGTGGTCGGCGTGCTGAAAAGCATGAGCCACCATAGCTGTCCGTGGGATCTGGTGGAATATGGCGGTAAGGCCGTGTCTTACCCTCTGTTCAGTTCCGTTCCGGCAGACAGCGGTCCGGGGCGCTGTTTCCCAGGAGGTCATTCCTCCAGCGGCTTTATGGTGATGGGGCTGTTTTTTGCCTTCTGGCGCGAGCGTCCGCGTCTCGCCTGGAGTTTTGTTGCCCTCGGCGTACTGCTCGGTCTGGCGATGGGCTTCGGCCAGGTCATGCGCGGGGCACATTTTTTCTCTCACAACCTGTGGGCCGGGTGGTGGGTCTGGTTTTCCCAGGTGGCAGTCTACGGGCTGGTTTCCACCCGGTTTGCAAAAGAGTGATAACGCTATGCTAGAGAATCTGAATTATCAGCTGTTTTATCTGATCAACGCCACCCCGGCCTCGCCAGAGTGGATGATCGATTTTGCCACCTTTCTGGCGAAAGACCTTATCAGTATTGTGCCTGCGCTGGCAGCCATTCTCTGGCTGTGGGGGCCCCGCAGCCAGGTCAAGGCGCAGCGCCAGCTGGTGATTAAAGTGGCAATGGCACTCGGAGTAAGCGTACTGGTCAGCTATATTCTCGGCCACGCGTTCCCGCACGATCGTCCGTTTGTCGATCGCATCGGCTATACCTTCCTGCACCACGCGCCGGATGACTCCTTCCCGAGCGATCACGGTACGGTTATCTTCACCTTCGCGCTGGCTTTCCTGTTCTGGCATCGCCTGTGGTCTGGTGCAGTCCTGATGGTGGCGGCCCTGGCAATCGCCTGGTCTCGCGTTTACCTGGGCGTTCACTGGCCGCTCGATATGGTGGGCGGTTTCCTGGTCGGGCTGATTGGCTGCGTGAGCGCGGCTATCCTGTGGAGCCTCTTCGGTGAAGCGCTCTACCGCACGCTGTCTTCACTCTATCGTGCCATTTTCGCTATCCCGATCCGCAAAGGCTGGATACGTGACTAACCCCAACCTGACAGGTTACACTTGACCCCCCGCCCTGCGGGGGTTCACTTTTTTTATCCCGAGGAACTATGGAAACACGTCGCGATGACCGCATTGCTCAGCTGCTACAGGCGCTGAAGCGCAGCGATAAGCTGCATCTTAAGGAAGCCGCCAACCTCCTCGGCGTCTCAGAGATGACCATTCGTCGGGATCTGAACAGCGAAAGCGCGCCCATCGTGCTGCTGGGCGGGTATATTGTACTTGAGCCGCGTAGCGCCAGCCATTATCTGATCAGCGACCAGAAGACGCGGCTGGTGGACGAGAAACGCAAAGCCGCGCGCCTTGCGGCCACGCTGGTACAGCCGCACCAGACGCTGTTTTTTGACTGCGGAACGACCACGCCGTGGATTATCGAAGCCATCGACAGCAGCATTCCCTTTACCGCCGTGTGCTACTCCCTGAACACCTTTCTGGCGCTTCAGGAGAAACCCGAGTGCAGGGTAATCCTCTGCGGCGGCGAGTTTCACGCCAGCAACGCCATCTTCAAGCCGCTTAACCTGCAGGACACGCTCAGCAATTTATGCCCGGACATCGCGTTTTATTCTGCCGCAGGCGTGAACGTGCGCCAGGGTGCAACCTGCTTTAATCTGGAAGAGCTGCCGGTGAAGCACTGGGCGTTAAGCGCCGCGCAGTACCATGTGCTGGTGGTCGATCACAGTAAGTTTGGCAAGGTGCGTTCGGCAAGAATGGGCGAGCTGGCGCAGTTTGACGCCATCGTCAGCGATTGCCGCCCGGACGACGAGATCGTGGCCCATGCAAAGGCGCAGCAGGTGAAGTTGATGTATTAAGAGGGGTGCGGCCTGACGCCCCCACCCCGGCCCTCTCCCAAAGGGAGAGGGAGAAAACCCACAAGGTTTAACTAAACCAGCTGCCAAACCATCCGTGGAATTTCATCAACACGAAATCCCACATCCGGCTGAAGAAGCCGCCCTCTTCTACCGCTTCCATCACAATCAGCGGACGCTGTTCAATCGACTTGCCATTTAGCTGGAAATCAATTGTCCCGACCACCTGGCCTTTTTTCAGCGGCGCGGTGAGCTGCGGGTCAGTCAGGGTATAGCTGGCCTTCAGGTTTTTCAGCTGGCCGCGCGGAATGGTCACGGAACCGGCCTCACCTGCCCCCAGATTCACCTCGCTCTTGTCACCAAACCAGACGCGCTGGCTGACGAACGTGGCATCCGGTTTAATCGGCGTCACGGTTTCATAGAAGCGGAAGCCCCAGGTCAGCAGTTTTTCTGATTCATTAAAGCGGATGCGGTCGGTTTTGGTGCCCAGCACCACCGAGATCAGACGCATATCGCCCTGCGTCGCGGAGGCCACCAGGTTATAGCCCGCACCGGCCGTAGTGCCGGTCTTCATTCCGTCCACGTTGACGTTGCTGCTCCACAGCAGACGGTTGCGGTTCGGCTGGCGAATTTTGTTGAAGGTAAACTCTTTCTCTTTGTGGATGGCGTATTCATCCGGCACGTCATGGATCAGCGCTTTCCCCAGCAGCGCCATGTCGCGCGCGGTACTGAATTGTCCCGGCGCATCCAGACCGTGAACCGTTTTGAAGGTGGTGTTGGTTAAGCCGAGCTTCTGCGCATAGCCATTCATTAAACCAATGAAAGAATCCTGGCTGCCGGCAACGTAATCGGCCAGCGCGATGCACGCATCATTTCCCGACTGAATGATTACCCCTTTATTCAGATCGGAGACGGAGACCTGATCGCCAGGCTTCAGGAACATCACCGACGAGCCGCGCAGCGCCGGGTTTCCGGTCGCCCAGGCATCCTTCCCGATGGTAACCATATCGTCCAGCTTGATCTTGCCCGCTTTTAACGCCTGCCCGACGACATAGCTGGTCATGATTTTGGTCAGGCTCGCCGGATCGAGTTTCTCATCGGCATTGCCTTCCGCCAGCACTTTACCGCTGGAATAATCCATCAGTATCCAGGCGCGCGCGTCCACTGGCGGCGCTTCGGGCGCAGCCTGTTCAGCCGCGTAGAGCGTTGGTGCAAACAGGAAAAGGAGCGCAGAGCCTGCCGCCAGGCTGCGCAGAGAAGTCATTTTTCGCGTCATAAATGCCACCCGAGTGTCCATTCAAAAATTACGTCACATCACCGTGTCGCAAGAAGCGATGAGTAATAGCGCACTAAAACGGTTAAAGAAACCCAACGAGGGTAAAGTTATTAAAGTTTATGCAATAACATTCATTTACGCTTTGATTCAGGCGATTTTTTTGTCTTCTGTTGCGTAATTGTTAGGTTTATCTCACCATGGCGAAAAGCCGACCCGGATTCACATCTCATCAGGAGAAAATATGATTACGCTGTGGGGCAGGAACAATTCGACCAACGTTAAGAAAGTGCTCTGGACGCTGGAAGAGCTGGATTTACCGTTTAATCAAATCATGGCTGGAATGGCGTTTGGCGTGAACAAAGAGGCCGACTTTCTGGCCATGAACCCGAACGGCCTGGTGCCGCTGCTGCGCGATGACGAAACAGACGCGACGCTTTGGGAGTCCAACACCATTGTGCGTTACCTCGCCGCCCAGTACGGTCTTGGCCGCCTGTGGGTTGAAAACCCGGCGCAGCGCGCCCAGGGTGAGAAATGGATGGACTGGGCAAACCAGACGCTCTCCCCCGTTCACCGCGTGATCCTGATGGGGCTGGTGAGGACCCCTGAAGCCGAGCGCGACTACCCTGCTATTCATGCCGCGCAGGATGCCTGCGAAAACCTGTTTGCCATGATGGATGACGAACTGGCGAACCACGCCTGGTTCTCCGGTGAGGCGTTCGGCGTGGGTGATATTGCCGTTGCGCCGTTCGTCTGGAACCTGACCAACCTCGGTCTGAAGTGGACCCCGCGCCCGCACCTTGAGCGCTGGCTTAAACAGCTGAGCGATCGCCCGGCATACCGTAACGTGGTGATGATCCCGGTCACCTGATTACGCTCCGGACGGGCTGACTTTCAACAGCTGCCCGTCCGTTTCATCCGTCAGTACATACAGATACCCGTCCGGCCCGACCCGCACGTCGCGAATGCGCTGTTCCCGGTCGCCCAGGATCCGACCGTCCTCCGTGACCCTGTTGCCGTCCACGCTCAGCACGATAACGTCCTTCTCCTTCAGTGCGCCGATAAACAGCTTGTTTTTCCACTGCGGGAACACGTCGCTGTTGTAGAACGCCATGCCGCTGACGGCGGGTGACACTTTCCAGACAAACAGTGGCTTCTCCGCGCCCTCAACGTGCTCGCCTTTGGCCTCCGGGATTTTCAGCCCGCTGTAGTTGATGCCGTGCGTCGCCAACGGCCAGCCGTAATTTTTGCCCTTCTCCGGGATGTTGATTTCATCCCCGCCGCGCGGGCCGTGCTCGTTCAGCCACAGCGTGTCGCTCCACGGGTTCATCGCCATTCCCTGCGGGTTGCGAATACCATAAGACCAGATTTCAGGCCGCGCGCCGGAGGTATTCACAAACGGGTTATCCGGCGGCACTTTGCCGTCTTCGGTGAGGCGCACCACTTTACCCTGCAGCTTGTCCAGATCCTGCGCCGTCGGGCGCTGGTTGTTCTCGCCGAGTCCGATAAAGAGATACCCTTTTCCGTCGAACACCAGTCGCCCGCCAAAATGGTTTCCGGTAGAGAGTTTCGGCATCTGGCGGAACACCACCTGAAATCCCTCGATGCGGGAAAAATCGTCGCTCAGGCGGCCATAGCCCACCGCCGTTCCGGCCTTGCCGTCCTGCCCGGCTTCGGCATAGCTCAGCCAGACGCGACGCGACTTTTCAAAATCCGGCGCCAGCACCACGTCCAGCAGTCCTCCCTGGCCGTTCGCCCACACCTTCGGCACGCCGACAATGGGATCGGAAAGCCCTTTCCCGGCCTGCCAGCGCTTGAGCTGCCCGCCCTTAAGGGTGACCAGTAAACCGTTATTGCCCGGCAGGAACGCCATCGACCACGGGTGATCGAGTCGGTTTTGCAGCACCTCAACCTTCACCGCCTCTGGCGCGGCAATAAGCGAAAACGGAATGAATAACGCAGGCAGGAAAATCAACGAGGATCGAGGCATAACGCGCTCCTTTTTCGGCATATGGCATAAAGATTAGCCATTACCTCCGGGCGCGTTACCACTTTTACAAAAGCTTAATCAGATGGGGGGAGTTGTCTCCCCCCGGGCTCAGTGCTGTGAAAGCGTCTCGTGCTTATTCAGGCACATGATGCAAAGAGAGAGCGTTGTCAGGCAGTTTTCAAGCTTCTCCGCGTTAACAGCGATAAAATTCGGGCAGTCGTGGCGTCCGTTCATCAAACATACCCCTGCAATGGAGAGCACCTCAGCGGCACGGCGCAGCGCCATTAGCTCGCATTCATCGTATTCCGCCTTCAGGGTTGGTGCTTTTTCACGCATGAAATTACACAGTTCAAACAGGTTATCACGCAGATGTTCGCTTTCGCTGACTGACATATAGCCCTTTGCCTTCCTGAGCTGCAGATAGGCGGCCAGGTCGATTCGGGCGTTGATCAGCTTGTTAAGCAGATCGCGTTTCAGTCTGTCAACGGACATGCTATTTCCTCCTCTGTCAGCCATATTGCACATTCAGAATAAGTTCATTTTTTGTACAGTTTAATGCCTGAGATCAATTATTCTTAACCAATTAACATTATTTACAATGTTACAACCTCTACCCGGCCCATCCCGCTTGCAAAGAGTGTATAAATCCCACGCGATACGCTGTAAAATCCCGCCCTGATAACTCCATAATTGATGAATTTTTAACCTATGAGCAATGTTACGCACCAGCCGAAAATCGGCTTCGTCTCCCTGGGCTGCCCGAAAAACCTGGTGGATTCCGAACGCATCCTGACCGAACTGCGCACCGAAGGCTATGACGTGGTGCCAAGCTACGACAACGCCGATATGGTGATAGTGAACACCTGTGGCTTTATCGACAGCGCGGTGCAGGAGTCACTGGAAGCCATCGGTGAAGCCCTGACCGAAAACGGCAAAGTGATCGTGACCGGCTGTCTGGGTGCGAAAGAAGACCAGATCCGCGAAGTGCACCCGAAGGTGCTGGAGATCACCGGCCCGCACAGCTACGAGCAGGTGCTGCAACATGTTCATCACTACGTGCCAAAACCCAAGCACAACCCGTTCCTGAGCCTGGTGCCGGAACAGGGCGTGAAGCTGACGCCGCGCCACTACGCTTACTTAAAAATTTCTGAAGGCTGCAACCATCGCTGCACCTTCTGCATTATCCCGTCCATGCGTGGCGATCTGGTGAGCCGTCCGATTGGCGAAGTGCTGGCGGAAGCTAAACGCCTGGCCGACGCGGGCGTGAAGGAGTTGCTGGTGATTTCCCAGGACACCTCCGCGTACGGCGTGGACGTTAAGCACCGCTCCGGGTTCCACAACGGCGAGCCGGTGAAAACCAGCATGGTGGGCCTGTGCGAGCAGCTGTCTAAACTGGGTATCTGGACGCGTCTGCACTACGTCTACCCGTACCCGCACGTTGACGACGTGATCCCGCTGATGGCGGAAGGCAAAATCCTGCCATACCTGGATATCCCGCTGCAGCACGCCAGTCCGCGTATCCTGAAGCTGATGAAGCGCCCTGGCTCGGTTGACCGCCAGCTGGCGCGCATCAAGCAGTGGCGCGAGATCTGCCCGGAATTGACCCTGCGCTCCACCTTCATCGTCGGCTTCCCGGGTGAAACCGAAGAAGACTTCCAGATGCTGCTCGACTTCCTGAAAGAAGCGCGTCTTGACCGCGTCGGCTGCTTCAAATACAGCCCGGTAGAAGGCGCAACCGCCAACGAGCTGGCGGACCAGGTGCCGGAAGAGGTGAAAGAAGAGCGCTGGAACCGCTTCATGCAGCTGCAACAGCAGATCTCTGCCGAGCGTCTGCAGGAAAAAGTGGGCCGCGAAATTATGGTCATCATCGACGAAGTGGACGAAGAAGGCGCGATTGGCCGCAGCATGGCGGACGCCCCTGAAATCGACGGCGCGGTGTACCTGAATGGCGAAACCAACGTTAAGCCGGGCGATATTATTCGCGTGAAGGTTGAAAACGCCGACGAGTATGACCTGTGGGGTAGCCGGGTTTAATTACATTCCCCTCACCCCGGCCCTCTCCCCAAAGGGGCGAGGGAGAAAACCGCACCGAGCAGTCCCCTCTTCCCTCCGGGGAGAGGGTTAGGGTGAGGGGCAATAAACCTACCCCTTAATCCTCGGATCCAGCGCGTCGCGCAGCCCGTCCCCCAGCAAATTAAACGCCAGCACGGTCAGAAAAATCGCCAGACTCGGGAAGATCGCCACGTGCGGCGCAATCACCATATCCGCCCTCGCCTCGTTCAGCATCGCGCCCCACTCCGGCGTCGGTGGCTGAGCCCCCAACCCTAAAAACGACAGGCTGGCCGCCGAGATAATCGACACCCCGATACGCATGGTGAAATAGACCACGATGGACGATACCGTGCCCGGCAGAATATGGCTAAAGAGGATGGTAGCATCGCTTGCCCCCATGCTGCGGGCGGATTCGATAAAGGTTTGCTGTTTCAGCACCAGCGTGTTGCCGCGCACCAGGCGCGCAAATGCAGGGATTGAGAACACCGCGACGGCGATAATCACGTTCGCCATACCACTGCCCATGATCGCCACCACGGCAATCGCCAGCAGAATGCCGGGTAAGGCAAACAGCACGTCGCAGATGCGCATGATGATGCGGTCCCACCAGCCTTCGTAATACCCGGCGACAAGCCCCAGCACGGTGCCGATGGCCGCGCCGATCAGCACCGCGAACACTCCGGCGGCGAGAGAAATCTGCGCCCCCACCAGCACGCGGCTGAAGATATCGCGACCGAGGGAGTCCACGCCGAACCAGTGCAGCATCGAGGGGCCGTCGTTCAGACGGTCGTAGTCAAAATAGTTCTCCGCATCAAACGGCGCCACCCAGGGCGCAACGATCGCCACCGCGATCAGCAGCAGCACAAACAGCCCCGCCGCCATCGCGACCGGCTGACGGCGAAAACGCCGCCAGAATTCGGACCACGGCGTGCGGACATGCTCCGGTTTCAGCCCCGGCATCGCGCTCAAAACGGCCTGACGCCGCCAGTTCAACAATCGCATCTTACTTGTACCTGATGGCCGGGTTAATGGCGGCGTAGAGCACGTCCACCACTAAGTTGATAAGAATAAACTCCAGCGAGAAAAGCAGGACTTCCGCCTGAATCACCGGGTAGTCGCGCATCTCGACGGAATCGACCAGCAGGCGCCCCAGCCCCGGCCAGTTGAAGACCTTTTCCACGACGATAGAGCCGCCCAGCAGGAAGCCAAACTGCAGCCCCATCATCGTCACCACCGGGATCATCGCATTGCGGAACCCGTGCTTGAGAATGACCCACTTCTCGCTGACCCCTTTCGCCCGCGCGGTGCGAATATAATCTTCGCTAAGCACGTCCACGAACGAGGCGCGGGTAAAGCGGGCCATCACCGCCGACACGGCCGCGCCCAGCGTCATGGAGGGCAGAATATAATGCTTCCAGGTATCGGCCCCGACGGTCGGCAGCCAGCCCAGCTCGACGGAGAAGATCTGCATCAGCAGCATCCCCAGCGCGAACGCCGGGAAGGAGATGCCGGTCACCGCCAGCGCCATGCCGAGCTTGTCCGGCCAGCGGTTGCGCCAGACGGCCGCGACAATCCCGGCGCCAAGCCCAAACACCACCGCCCAGCTCATGCTGGCAATCGTTAACCAGAACGTGGGCATAAAGCGGCTGGCAATCTCCTCCGACACCGGACGGCGCGACACCATCGAGATACCAAAATCGCCCTGCAGAACGTTGCAGATATAATGGATGAACTGCATATACAGCGGCTGGTCGAGGCCAAGCTGTTTACGCACCAGGTCAATGACGGTGGCATCCGCTTCGGGCCCGGCTACCAGACGCGCCGGATCGCCCGGCAGCATATGGACAAACAGAAACACCAGCACCGCCACAATCAGCAGCGTCGGGATAAGCCCCAGCAGGCGTTTACAAACATAGTTCAGCATGAGGTTTATTTTAAATCCGCATCGTCAAAGCTAAAGCCCGTGTCCGGCATGATGTAGAACCCGGTCAACGCTTTGTTATGGGCTGACACCAGTTTCTCCACCACCAGCGGCACCCACGGCGACTCTTTCCAGATAATATCCTGCGCGTCTTTGTAGAGGCGCGCTTTCTCTTCCGGTTTAGTGGTTTTCAGGGCATCGGCCAGATCTTTGTCCACCTGCGGATTGCTGTAAAACGCGGTGTTGAACAAGGTTGGCGGCCAGTTCTGCGAGGCAAACAGCGGCGACAGCGCCCAGTCGGCTTCACCGGTCGAGGCTGACCAGCCGGTGTAGAACATCCTCACCCCGCTCTCTTTCTGCCCTTTTCCCTCTACCTCTGCCGCACGCTGCCCGGCATCCATCGCGGTGACCTGCGCCTTAATCCCCACCTGCGCCAGCTGTTGCTGGGTAAACTGCAGCACCTTCTGGGCAGTACTGTGATTATGCGACGACCACAGCGTGGTGCTGAAACCGTTCGGGAAGCCCGCCTCTTTCAGCAGCTCACGCGCTTTGGCCGGATCGTACGGCCACGGCTGATAGCTTTGCGCATAGGCGATAGCCGGCGGCAGCACGCCGGTCGCCGGGGTGGCATAGCCGGCAAAAGCGACCTTCACCAGCGCCTGCCGGTTAATGGCATAGTTGATGGCCTCACGCACCTTCGGATTATCGAATGGCTTTTGCGTGACGTTCATGCTGATGTAGCGCTGCATGATCGACGGGCTGGCGACCAGCTCCAGCTTGCTGTTTTTCTGCAGAATGGCGGCCTGCTCGTACGGGATCGGGAAGGCAAACTGCGCCTCGCCGGTTTGCAGCATCGCCGCGCGGGTGTTGTTGTCCACTACCGGACGCCAGGTGATGGTGTCCAGCTTCGGCAGCCCTTTCTGCCAGTATCCCGCGAATTTCTTCACCTTCACAAAATCGGTCTGGTTCCAGGTGAGCAATTCGTAAGGACCAGTGCCAACAGGATGGAAGCCGATCTCCTTGCCGTATTTTTTCAGCGCGGCAGGGGAAATCATCGCCGTTGCCGGATGCGCCAGAATATTGATAAACGCGGAGAACGGCTCTTTCAGGGTGATTTTTACCGTCGCCGGGTCGACCACCTCGGTGCTGGCGATATTTTTATACAGGTTATAGCGCTTGAGGCTATTTTCCGGATTGCTGGCGCGATCGAGGTTAACCTTCACCGCCTCCGCATTGAAATCTGTCCCGTCCTGGAACTTCACGCCGGTTCTGAGCTTGATGGTATACACCAGCCCGTCGTCGGACACGGTGTACCCCTCCGCCAGCACGTTTTTGAGCTTCATCTCTTTATCCAGGCCAAACAGGCCCTGATAGAACGATTTTGCCACCGCCTGAGAGAGCGTGTCGTTGGCGTCGTACGGATCGAGCGTGGTGAAGTTGGAGCCGACGGCGACCACCACATCTTTGGCGGCGAACGCGGGGGCAGCGGCCAGGGCTGCCGTCACGCTCGCGGCTAACAACCATCTACGCGCTACAAAAGTAACCATTGTGTTCTCCTGCCTGTTGTAAGTTATAACCGCGAAAACGCATTGTCCTGACGCGGGGGAGCCACGAAGTGGCCAGGACCGACCTCGCGCAGCGTCACGCGCTCCACGGCCTCGCCGCGTTTACGTATGTTGCTCGGCATTTCATCCTGCAGCAGCACGCGCTGGCCGTGACGGTGCGCCGGATCGGCAACCGGGACCGCCGCGATAAGCTTGCGGGTATACGGATGCTGCGGGTTTTCAAACACCGCCCTTCGCGGCCCAATCTCGACTATTTGCCCCATAAACATCACCGCCACTCGGTGGCTGATGCGTTCCACCACCGCCATATCGTGCGAGATAAACAGGAAGGCAATTCCCATATCCCGCTGTAAATCCAGCAACAGGTTGATAATTTGCGCCCGGATGGAAACATCCAGCGCCGAGACGGACTCATCGGCAATCACCACCTTCGGGTTCAGCGCCAGCGCGCGGGCGATGCAGATACGCTGACGCTGTCCGCCGGAAAACTCGTGCGGATAACGCCAGGCGTGTTCCGGCTTCAGGCCGACGCGCTCCAGCAGCCAGGCCACGCGACGCTGTGCCGCCTCGCCGTCGAGCAGGTTATGTACCCGCAGCGGCTCCATAATCGAATACCCCACCGTGTGGCGCGGGTCGAGAGAGGCATACGGATCCTGGAAAATAAACTGAATATCCCGCCGCACCGCCTGTAATTTGTTATCTGGCAGGGTGTCGATACGTTCACCGTTAAAGGTTATCGTCCCCTCCTGCGTCTCCACGAGCCTGAGCAGCGCCCGCCCGGTGGTGGATTTCCCGCAGCCGGACTCCCCCACCAGCGCCAGCGTTTCGCCCGGCCAGAGATCGAAACTGACGTTTTCCACCGCGTGCACTTCGCGCTTTACGCGGTTGAAAATTCCGCTGCGCAGCGGAAAACGGGTGACCAGATCGCGCACTTCCAGAATGGGCTTACCCGGCACCACGGTGTCCTGCTCGCGCTCATCCTCCTGCGGCTCAGACGCCTCGAGAGAAATCAGGGGGAAGCGGCGCGGCAAATCGCTGCCGTTCATCGCCCCCAGGCGCGGTACCGCCGCCAGCAGCGCTTTGGTATAAGGATGAACCGGCGCGTGAAAGATCTGCTCGACCGGGCCAGTTTCCACCGCGCTGCCCTTGTGCATGACCAGCACCCGATCGGCAATATCGGCGACCACGCCCATATCGTGGGTGATAAAGATCACCCCCATCTCCATCTCCTGCTGCAGCACCTTGATGAGCTGCAGGATCTGCGCCTGAATCGTCACGTCCAGCGCCGTCGTCGGTTCATCAGCAATCAGCACCGCCGGACGGCAGGAGAGCGCCATGGCAATCATCACCCGCTGGCGCATGCCGCCGGAGAGCTGATGTGGGTAGCGCCCCAGAATGGCCTGCGCCTCCGGAATGCGCACCAGCTCCAGCATCCGTCGGGCCTCTTTCAGCGCCTCATCGCCGCTCAGACCCTGATGCAGCCGGATGGACTCGGCAATTTGCTCCCCGACCGGGAAAACCGGGTTGAGCGAGGTCATTGGCTCCTGGAAGATCATCGCAATGTCCGCCCCGCGCACGCCCTGCATCTGCGCGCCGCTCAGCTCGTTTAAATCAATGACCTGACGGTTACGTCGGCGCAGGAACATTTTTTCGCTGCCGATCTGCCCGCCCGTCTGTTCCAGCAGGCGCATCAGCGCCAGCGCGGTGACCGATTTACCGGAACCGGACTCACCAACAATCGCCAGCGTCTCGCCGCGCCTGAGCGAGAACGATAAATTCTGTACTGCGGGGATGAACTGCCGCTCTTCCTGAAACGCAATATTCAGCTGGTGGACAGCCAGCACCTCGCGGTTGTCCAGCTCTTCACTGTGCGGCACGCGCAGCCCCCTTATTCACGATAGATGCCCGTGCTCGGCTCATCACCGGCGTAACCCCAGGCGCGATACATCCCTTCGCTGTTAAACGGCAGAGCCACGTTGCCCTCACGATCCACGGCAATGAGCCCGCCGACGCCGCCCAGGGCGGGCAGTTTCTCCATCACCACGCGCTCGCAGGCTTCGCTCAGGCTTAAGCCGCCGTAATCCATCAGCGCGGTGATATCGTAGGCCGCCAGGGCGCGAATAAACACTTCCCCGGTGCCGGTACACGACACCGCCGCCGTGGCGTTATTGGCATAGCAGCCCGCGCCCGGCAGCGGGCTGTCGCCAACGCGTCCGGGCAGCTTGTTGGTCATCCCGCCCGTTGACGTCGCCGCCGCGAGGTTTCCGGCCTTATCCAGCGCCACCGCACCGACCGTGCCCATTTTGGTGGTTTCATCCAGCGGCGCACTATGGTCAAGCTGCGTCATGCCCGCCGTTCGGGCTTCCAGCAGCTGCTGATAGCGTTCTTCCGTGGAAAACAGATCCGGCGATACCGGTTCCATGCCGTGCTCAAAGGCAAATTTCTCCGCCCCGGCGCCCGCCAGCAGAACGTGCGGACTCTCTTCCATCACCAGTCGCGCCGCCAGCACCGGATTTCGCAGATGGCTCACGCCCGCCACGGCACCCGCCTTCAGGGTGACGCCGTCCATCACGCAGGCATCCAGCTCGTGGGTTTCATCCCGGGTAAAGACCGAACCGATTCCGGCATTAAAGAGCGGACACTCTTCCAGCAGGCGCACCGCCTCGGTGACCACATCCAGCGCGCTCTCGCCCGCTTCCAGCATTTTCTGGCCCGTTTCCACAATGGCGTACAGCGCGTCGATATAGCGCTTTTCCTGCTCGGGGCTGAGCTGTGCACGGGTGATTGCCCCGGCGCCACCATGAATTGCGATTACCGCATTAACCATTCGCATCACCCGTTAGCCTGATTTGCGGCTTTTTCTATAAATATCATTATCGTCGATGAAACTTCAGATGATTTTTGAATATAGAAAGACGCAACAGTGATGTAAAGCGTACACCCATCGGGTCATACAGTTAGCCGCACTTTTCTGCCATAATGAGCGCTTTCGTTGTTACTCCGCAGGAGCCCACCATGGATTTTACCGCCGGACTGATGCCGCTTGAGACGGCACTCACGCAGATGCTTGACCGCATTACTCCTCTGCACGATGTCGAAACGCTGCCGCTTGTGCACTGTTTTGGCCGCATTGCCGCGCGCGATATCGTCTCTCCGCTTAACGTACCGGGGTTCGATAACTCCGCGATGGACGGTTACGCGGTACGCATGGCGGATCTCCGGACGGGTAACGCCCTGCCGGTGGCGGGTAAAGCCTTTGCGGGCCAGCCGTTTAGCGGTGAGTGGCCTGCGGGCACCTGCGTACGCATCATGACCGGCGCGCCGGTTCCGGCTGGCTGCGACGCCGTGGTGATGCAGGAAGAGACCGAGCAGACCGACGACGGGGTGCGTTTTACCGCGAGCGTCAAAGCGGGACAGAACATCCGCCGTACCGGCGAGGACATCACCCTTGGCGCAACGGTCTTTGCCGCGGGGCAGAAGCTGACGGTAGGTGAACTGCCTGTGCTGGCGTCGCTCGGTATTGCGGAAATTGATGTTGTCCGGAAAGTGCGCGTTGCCGTTTTCTCTACCGGCGACGAGCTGCAGCTTCCGGGCCAGCCGCTGCAGGACGGTCAGATTTACGATACCAACCGTCTGGCGGTGCACCTGATGCTGGAGCAGCTGGGCTGCGAGGTGATTAACCTCGGGATTATTCCAGACGATCCGGAAAAACTGCGCGCCGCGTTTATCGAGGCGGATAACGCCGCCGATGTGGTCATCAGCTCCGGCGGCGTATCGGTTGGCGAAGCGGATTACACTAAAACCCTTCTTGAAGCGCTGGGCGAAATCGCCTTCTGGAAGCTGGCGATCAAGCCGGGCAAACCGTTCGCCTTTGGCAAGCTTCCGCACAGCTGGTTCTGCGGCCTGCCGGGTAACCCGGTCTCTGCCGCGCTGACCTTCTACCAGTTGGCGATCCCGCTGCTGGCGAAGATTTCCGGCAACAAAGCCAGCCCGCTGCCGGAACGCCTGCGCGTGCGTGCCGCCACGCGTCTGAAAAAATCGCCGGGCCGTCTCGATTTCCAGCGCGGCATTCTGACGCGCAACGCGGACGGTGAGCTTGAAGTGAGCACAACCGGACATCAGGGCTCGCACATTTTTAGCTCCTTCAGTCTGGGCAACTGCTTCATCGTGCTGGAGCGCGAACGCGGCAACGTGGAAGCCGGCGAATGGGTCGAGGTCGAGCGCTTTAACCACCTGCTCGGAGGCTGACATGACGGTGGAGCTGAGCGACCAGGAGATGATGCGCTACAACCGCCAGATCGTGCTGCGCGGGTTTGACTTTGAGGGGCAGGAAGCGCTCAAGGCAGCCAATGTGCTGGTCGTCGGTCTCGGCGGGCTGGGCTGCGCCGCCGCGCAGTACCTTGCCGCAGCGGGCGTTGGCAGGATGACGCTGCTGGATTTCGATACCGTGTCGGTGTCCAACCTGCAGCGCCAGACGCTGCACAGCGACGCGACGGTGGGCCAGCCGAAAGTGGAATCCGCCAGAGCGGCGCTGGCGCGTATCAACCCTAATTGTGAATTCACCCTGATTGACGCAATGCTGGATGACGATGCGCTGTCGGCGCAGATTGCGCAGCACGATCTGGTGCTGGACTGCACCGACAACGTGGCTATTCGTCACCAGCTGAATGCGGGCTGTTTTGCCCATAAAACACCGCTGGTTTCCGGCGCGGCCATCCGTATGGAGGGGCAAATCAGCGTCTTCACGTACGCCGAAGGTGACCCCTGCTATCGCTGCCTGAGCCGCCTGTTCGGTGAGAACGCGCTAACCTGCGTCGAGGCGGGCGTGATGGCGCCGCTCGTTGGCGTTATTGGTTCGCTGCAGGCAATGGAAGCGATCAAAGTGCTGGCTCGCTACGGCACGCCTGCCGCGGGGAAAATCGTGATGTATGACGCGATGACCTGCCAGTTCCGCGAGATGAAGCTGATGCGTAACCCGGGGTGTGAGGTTTGTGGAGGTTAAAGCAAACGGCAACCTTCAGGTTGCCGTTTTAGTGTTTGCTCCCTCTCCCTGTGGGAGAGGTTTGGAGTGAGGGCATCAGGCCGCCCCCGTCAGATCGACGTCCGTCCAAACGCCCTCTGCCAGTCCTGCTCAAATTTCACAATCGCCGCATCCACAGCCGGAGACGTAATAAACTGCTGCGCCACGTCCAGCGGCAGCGTGATGGACTCACACCCTGCCAGCAGGCAGTCCAGCGCCTGACGCGGCGTTTTGAAGCTCGCGGCCAGCACCTTTGACTGCGGGGCGTGCAGCGTCAGCAGCTGTTGCAGCTCAATCACCGTCTGGATCCCATCTCCGCCCTGCGCGTCCACGCGGTTGACGTAAGGGGCCACATACTCCGCCCCCGCCAGCGCGGACAGCATTCCCTGCGCGGCACCGTACACCGCCGTACCCAGCGTCGGGATCCCTTCCGCTTTCAGCATTTTAATGGCAGCCAGCCCTTCCGCGGTCACCGGCACTTTCACCACCAGATCGTTAATGATGGCCCGCAGCTTACGCGCGTCCTCCACCATCCCTTCGGCGGTGGTCGCCATCACCTGGGCGAACAGACGGCCTTTACCACCCAGCGCGTCATGCAGCGCGGGCAGCAGCTCGTCGAGCGGCGTTTTACCTGCCGCCACAATGCTTGGGTTGGTGGTCACGCCCGCCAGCGGGAAGATACGCGCCAGCTTTTTGACTGCCGCAACGTCAGATGTGTCGAGATAAAGTTCCATGATGTCACCCTCAAAATTAGCCTGCACTTACCCTATCACGACAAAACCTGCTCAAGAGTTGACCTGCATCAAGATAACTTTCATTCGAAAGTCATTTAATCTTCATATGCAAGATGAGAGGCGAAATCATGATCTTCAATATTCAGCGTTACTCTACCCACGACGGCCCCGGTATTCGAACCGTGGTGTTCCTGAAAGGCTGCTCGCTGGGCTGTCGCTGGTGCCAGAACCCGGAAAGCCGCTCCCGCAGCCGGGACGTGCTATTTGATTCGCGTCTGTGCCTGGAAGGCTGCGACCTGTGCCAGCAGGCGGCACCGGGCTGCATCGAACGCGCGCTGAACGGGCTGGTCATCCACCGCGAAAAGCTTGATGACGCCACGCTCAACGCCCTTACCGACTGCTGTCCGACGCAGGCGCTGACCGTCTGCGGTGAAGAACAGCAGGTCGAGGAGATCATGGCGACCGTACTGCGCGATAAACCTTTCTACGACCGCAGCGGCGGCGGGATCACCCTCTCCGGCGGCGAACCGTTTATGAACCCGGAGCTGGCGCACGCCCTGTTTAAGGCCAGCCACGAACAGGGTATCCACACCGCTGTCGAAACCTGCCTTCACGTGCCGTGGCACTATATTGAGCCGTCATTACCGTACGTCGATCTGTTCCTCGCCGACCTGAAGCATGTGGATAGCGAAGTGTTTAAACAGTGGACCGACGGCTCGGCCAAACGGATCCTGGATAACCTGAAGCGCCTCGCGGCTGCCGGGAAAAAGATCACCATTCGCGTGCCACTGATCCAGGGCTTCAACGCGGATGAAGCGTCCATTACCGCCATTACCAATTTCGCCGCCGATGAACTTGGCGTCGAGGATATTCATTTTCTGCCGTATCACACGCTGGGCATGAACAAATACAGCCTGCTCGGCCAACCCTACTCTGCCCCTGACAAACCGCTGGATAACCCTGCCCTGCTGGACTTCGCGCAGCAGTACGCCTGCCAGAAAGGGTTAACCGCGACCTTACGAGGATAAACCTATGACCACTCTGAATCTCAACACCCTCAGCGAGCGCATTAAAGCGCATAAAATGGCGCTGGTGCATATCGTTAAGCCGCCGGTCTGCACCGAGCGCGCACAGCATTACACCGAGATGTACCAGCAGCACATGGACAAGCCGATCCCGGTGCGTCGCGCTCTGGCGCTGGCGTATCACCTGGCTGAGCGCACCATCTGGATCAAACACGACGAGCTGATTATTGGTAACCAGGCAAGCGAAGTGCGCGCCGCGCCGATTTTCCCGGAATACACCGTCTCCTGGATTGAGAAAGAGATTGACGATCTGGCGGACCGCCCGGGCGCGGGCTTTGCGGTGAGCGAAGAGAACAAGCGCGTACTGCATGAAATCTGCCCGTGGTGGCGCGGCCAGACGGTGCAGGACCGCTGCTACGGCATGTTCACCGACGAGCAGAAAGGCCTGCTGGAAACCGGCATTATCAAAGCCGAAGGCAACATGACCTCCGGCGACGCGCACCTGGCGGTGAACTTCCCGCTGGTGCTGGAAAAAGGTCTCGACGGCCTGCGCGCCAAAGTGGCCGAGCGCCGCTCGCGCATCAACCTGACGGTGCTGGAAGACCTGCACGGCGACCAGTTCCTGAAGGCGATTGATATCGTGCTGGAAGCCGTCAGCCTGCACATCAAACGCTTCGCCGATCTGGCGCGTGAGATGGCGTCTGCGGAAACCAGCGAAAGCCGCCGCGACGAGCTGCTGGCGATGGCGGAAAACTGCGACGTGATTGCTCACGAGCCGCCAAAAACCTTCTGGCAGGCGCTGCAGCTGTGCTACTTCATTCAGCTGATCCTGCAGATTGAATCTAACGGTCACTCGGTGTCATTTGCCCGAATGGATCAGTATCTCTACCCGTACTACCGCCGCGACGTGGAGCTGGACCAGAGCCTGGACCGCGAGCACGCCATCGAGCTGCTGCACAGCTGCTGGCTGAAGCTGCTGGAAGTGAACAAAATCCGCTCCGGCTCGCACTCGAAAGCTTCCGCCGGTAGCCCGCTGTACCAGAACGTCACCATTGGCGGCCAGAAGCTGGTCAACGGTGAGCCGATGGACGCGGTCAACCCGCTCTCCTACGCGATTCTGGAATCCTGCGGTCGCCTGCGCTCCACACAGCCTAACCTGAGCGTGCGCTACCACGCAGGGATGAGCAACGACTTCCTCGACGCCTGCGTGCAGGTGATCCGCTGCGGCTTCGGGATGCCGGCGTTCAACAACGATGAAATCGTAATCCCGGAATTCATCAAGCTCGGCGTTGAACGCGACGACGCCTACGACTACGCGGCCATCGGCTGCATCGAAACCGCGGTGGGCGGCAAGTGGGGCTACCGCTGCACCGGCATGAGCTTTATCAACTTCGCCCGCGTGATGCTCGCCGCGCTGGAAGGCGGCCGCGACGCCACCAGCGGCAAGGTGTTCCTGCCGCAGGAGAAAGCGCTCTCCGCCGGTAACTTCGACAACTTCGAGGAGGTGATGGCGGCGTGGGATACACAGATCCGCTACTACACCCGCAAATCCATCGAGATTGAGTACGTGGTAGACACCATGCTGGAGGAGAACGTCCACGACATTCTCTGCTCGGCGCTGGTGGACGACTGCATAGAGCGCGCGAAAAGCATCAAGCAGGGCGGCGCGAAGTATGACTGGGTCTCCGGCTTGCAGGTGGGGATCGCCAACCTCGGCAACAGCCTGGCGGCGGTCAAGAAGCTGGTGTTCGAACAGGGCACTATCGGTCAGCAGCAACTGGCGGCCGCCCTGGCGGATGACTTCGACGGGCTGACTCACGAGCAGCTGCGCCAGCGTCTGATCAACGGCGCGCCGAAGTACGGCAACGACGACGACAGCGTGGACATGCTGCTGACGCGCGCCTATCAGACCTACATCGAAGAGCTGAAGCAGTACCACAACCCGCGCCACGGCCGCGGCCCGATTGGCGGTAACTACTACGCGGGAACGTCGTCCATCTCCGCCAACGTGCCGTTTGGCGCGGCAACGATGGCGACCCCGGACGGACGTAAGGCGCACACCCCGTTGGCGGAAGGGGCAAGCCCGGCTTCCGGTACGGACCACCTCGGCCCGACGGCGGTGATCGGCTCGGTCGGTAAACTGCCGACGGAAGCGATTCTTGGCGGCGTACTGCTGAACCAGAAACTGAACCCGTCGACGCTGGAAAACGACAGCGATCGCCAGAAGCTAATGGTGCTGCTGCGCACCTTCTTCGAGGTGCATAAGGGCTGGCATATTCAGTACAACATCGTCTCGCGCGAAACGCTGCTGGAAGCGAAGAAACACCCGGACCAGTATCGTGATCTGGTGGTGCGCGTCGCGGGCTACTCGGCATTCTTCACCGCCCTGTCGCCGGATGCGCAGGACGATATTATTGCGCGTACTGAGCATACGCTGTAAGAAAACGCCCGGTGGCGCTGCGCTTACCGGGCCTACAGAGTCTCCCCGTAGGCCGGGTAAGGCGAAGCCGCCACCCGGCTTTCTGACTTTCATTCGAAATTAAATTTGTGCTCCCCGTCACCTTGTTATTAGAATGTTTCAAAACGAGTGACCCAGGAGCACAGTATGACCGTTAAAGTTATCGTCACCGATATGGACGGAACTTTCCTTGATGATGCCAAGCAGTACGATCGTGACCGCTTCCAGGCACAGTTTGAACAGCTTAAAGCCCGCGACATTGAATTTGTTGTCGCCAGCGGCAACCAGTATTACCAGCTCATATCCTTCTTCCCCGAACTGAAAGACCAGATCTCCTTCGTGGCGGAAAACGGCGCGCTGGTGTTCGACCACGGCGAACAGGTTTTCCACGGCGAACTGACGCGTCATGAGTCGCAGATCGTCATTGGCGAACTACTGAAAGACAAAGGGCTGAACTTCGTGGCCTGCGGTCTGGAGAGCGCCTACGTCAGCGACCAGGCCCCGGACGCCTTCGTGGCGCTGATGTCAAAGCACTACCACCGCTTAAAGCGCATCAGCGATTACCGCGAAATTGACGACGTGCTGTTTAAATTCTCCCTGAACCTGCCGGACAGCGATATCCCAACTCTGGTGGATAAACTGCACGTCTCCCTGGACGGCATTATGAAGCCGGTCACCAGCGGCTTTGGCTTTGTGGATTTAATTATCCCCGGCCTGCACAAGGCCAACGGCATCAGCCGCCTGCTGAAACGCTGGAAAATCTCTCCGCAGGAGTGCGTCGGCATTGGCGACAGCGGCAACGATGCCGAGATGCTGAAGCTGGTGAAATATTCTTTTGCGATGGGCAACGCGGCAGAGAGCATCAAAGAAATCAGCCGCTACAGCACTGACGACAACAACCTTCAGGGCGCGCTGAACGTCATTCAGGCCGTGCTCGACAACCATTCCCCGTTCGACGCCTGATCCTCTCCTCGCCGGAGCCTCGCTCCGGCCTCTCACTCTTTTTCCGTCCTGTGGCTTGCGTCAAGTTTTTAAACTTGCATTAACTTATTTTTAACTTAAAGTATCACTTGTAGATATTTTTACTTTCGAATGAAAGATGCGAGGCGGTTATGACCTTTACCAGTGAAACTTTGCCGGCGGATCACAAAGCGGCAATCCGTCAGTTGAAACGTGAGCTGCGCGCGCAGATCGGCGACGTGCAGGCGGTGTTTAATAAGCTCAGCGATAAAATTGCCACCCGCGTGGCGGAGATCAACGCCCTTAAGAACAAAGGCGAAACCGTCTGGCCGGAGATCCCGTTTGCGGACGTGAAAAACGGCACGATTACCGACGCACAGCGCGAGGCCGTTAAGCGCCGCGGCTGCGCGGTGATTAAAGGTCATTTCCCGCGCGAGCAGGCGCTGGCGTGGGATCGGTCGATGCTCGACTATCTCGATCTGAACAAATTTGACGACGTGTACAAAGGGCCAGGCGATAACTTCTTCGGCACCTTAACGGCCTCCCGCCCGGAGATTTACCCGATTTACTGGTCGCAGGCGCAGATGCAGGCGCGCCAGAGCGAAGAGATGGCGCAGGTGCAGTCGTTCCTGAACCGTTTATGGACTTTCGAGAGCAACGGCAAGCAGTGGTTCGACCCGGACGTGAGCGTGATTTACCCGGACCGTATTCGCCGCCGTCCGCCGGGAACCACCTCGAAAGGGCTGGGCGCGCATACCGACTCCGGCGCGCTGGAGCGCTGGCTGCTTCCGGCTTATCAACAGGTGTTTGCCCGCGTGTTTGACGGCAACGTCGATAAGTACGATCCGTGGAACGCCGCGCACCGTACCGAAGTGGAAGAGTACACCGTCGATAACACCACCAAATGCTCGGTGTTCCGCACCTTCCAGGGCTGGACGGCGCTGTCGGACATGATCCCCGGTCAGGGGCTGCTGCACGTGGTGCCCATCCCGGAAGCGATGGCGTACATTCTGCTGCGTCCGCTGCTGGACGACGTGCCGGAAGACGAGCTGTGCGGCGTGGCGCCGGGGCGCGTGCTGCCGGTTTCCGAGAAGTGGCACCCGCTGCTCATCGAGGCATTAAGCAGCATTCCGGCACTCGAGGCGGGCGATTCCGTATGGTGGCACTGCGATGTGATCCACTCCGTCGCGCCGGTGGAAAATCAGCAGGGCTGGGGCAACGTGATGTACATCCCTGCCGCGCCGATGTGCGAGAAAAACCTCGCCTACGCGAAAAAGGTCAAGGAAGCGCTGGAAACCGGCGCGTCGCCGGGAGACTTCCCGCGCGAGGATTATGAAAAAAGCTGGCAGGACCGCTTTACCGTGAACGATCTCAACATCCACGGCAAGCGCTCGCTGGGCATGGCTTAACTGTCGTAAAGCCCTTCTCGCTCCACGGCGGTGCGTCGTTTCCCCTGACGTATCCGCCGTACCGATTCCCGCACGGTCAGGGTTCCATTAAGCAACAACGTTCCCACCGGCGCGTCCGGGCGCATCAGCCGCTGCTGGAGCATATGCACCGCTTCGGTTCCCAGCTCGTCGCGGGGCACATGCACCGCCGTCAGCGGCACGTCCTGGATTGCCGCCAGATTAAATCCGTCGATGCTCATCACCGACACGTCCTGCGGCACGCGCAGACCGTGGTTTTGTAATGCGCTGATGGTACCCGCCGCCATGAAGTCGCCGCCGACCAGAAACGCCGTCGGCAGGTCTTTTCCCTTCTGCTGGTTAAGCCACTCGCTCACCAGCTGCTCCGTCTCTCTGGCGCTGAAGCTTGGCACCACCAGCAGATCGCGTTTATCGTTGAATTTCAGGTTATGAGACTGCCACGCGTCGCGGATCCCCGCCAGGCGCAGCTCCATGGTGTAGCGGCGCAGGCACAGCACGTTCATCACCTCGCGGTGCCCCATCTCGAACAGGTACTCCGCCGCCCGCTCGCCAATGGTGCGGTGATCCGGGGCGACGGCAGGCAGGCGCATGCGGCGGTCCCGGCAGTTAATCAGCACGCAGGGTTTCCCCACGTCCACCGCCAGGTCGTGAATATGTGGATCGTCGATGCCGAGAAGAATGGCCGCCTGGGTATCCGGCTCGTTCATGCGCGCCAGAAACAGCTGGGCGTCGCTGTCGTTCTCCTCCAGCGCGCAGTAGCGCAGCCGGACCTCGTGCGAGGCAAGCCCTTTGCTCACGCTCTGGATCACGCGGTAATAAAAGATGTCGGACCGCTCGTCAAACGCCCGCTGCGGGGCAAAAACCACCAGGCTGTTAAGCAGCAAACGTCCTGCCGCCATGCCCTCCATCACCCCCAGCTCCCGCGCGCACGCCAGCACCTTTGCGCGCGCCTTTTCGCTGGTATTCGCTTTGCCCGCCAGCACGCGGGAAACCGTGCTGATGGAGAGCTGTGTGCGGGCCGCGATTTCGGTGATTTTTAGCCTTTTGTTCATTTTGTGATCTGGCTCCATTTGCGAAATGAAAAAATTTTCATAGCGTATCCGTCAGGCAAAAACTGACATGAACGCCATCATGCCAGAGTGTTTTCGTTAGTTATGAGAAATTTTGCACAAAATCCACTTTTGCCCTCTCATTTTCTCCCTTAAGGTGAACCTGTCACACAACTTCCATACTAGTTGTATAGCAACTTAAGCAGTTTAAACGGATAGAAATCAAAGGCATAAAAATCTGTGTGACACCTGAACCTCCGTCCCCTTACCGTCCGTCTTGTGGAGAGTAAAATGAGTCAGGACATCAATAACACCGTTGCGACAAGTAAAACCCGTCGCGTCATCAAGAACCTGCGCTGGTACGTACTGGTGCTGTTCTTACTTGGCGTCACCGTTAACTACATCACCCGTAACTCGCTCGGGATCCTCGCCCCGGAACTGAAAGAGAGCCTGGGGATCACCACCGAGCAGTACTCTTGGATCGTCGGCGCGTTCCAGATCGCCTACACCATTTTCCAGCCCCTGTGCGGCTGGCTGATTGACGTTATCGGCCTGAAGATTGGCTTTATGGTCTGCGCCGGGATCTGGGCGCTGATGTGTATCTTCCACGCGGGCGCCGGAAGCTGGCTGCACCTGGCGATTCTGCGCTTCTTTATGGGGGCCTCTGAGGCCGCTGCCACCCCGGCGAACGCCAAAACCATCGGCGAATGGTTCCCGAAATCTGAGCGACCCGTTGCCGCCGGCTGGGCAGGCGTGGGCTTCTCCATCGGCGCGATGCTGGCTCCGCCTATCATCTACTTTGCTCACGCCTCGTTCGGCTGGCAGGGCGCGTTTATGTTTACCGGCGTGCTGGCGCTGCTGTGGGTGATCCTGTGGTGGGCGTTTTACCACAACCCGGAGCTGCACCCGAACCTGAGCAAGGACGAGCTGGCGTTTATCAAGCAGGATAACGAACCGCCCGCGGTGAAACTGCCGTTTCTGACCGCGCTGAAAACCGTCTCGAAAACAAACGTTTCTACGGTATCGCCATTCCGGCCTTTATGGCGGAACCGGCCTGGGCCGTGCTGAGCTTCTGGGTGCCGCTGTACCTTGCCAAAGAGCACGGCATGGACCTGAAGCAGATTGCGATGTTTGCCTGGCTGCCCTTCCTCGCCGCCGACCTCGGCAGCGTGGCGAGCGGCTACCTGACGCGCCTCTACACCCGCTGGTTTGGCTGCTCCCGCGTAAACTCGGTGGTGGCAAGCTCCGTCACCGGCGCGTTCCTGATGATCTCGCTGGCCATCGTCGCCATTACCCGCGACCCGTATATCACCATCGTGCTGATCTCCATCGGCGGCTTCGGGCACCAGATCATCTCCTGCATGCTGAGCGCCCTGGTCGTGGAGTCGTTCGACAAAGGCCAGATGGCGACCGTCAACGGCATGCGCGGCTCGGCGGCGTGGATCGCCAGCTTCCTGTTCTCGCTGTTAATCGGTGTGACCGCCGACAAAATCGGCTTTAACCCGCTCTTTATAGCCATGGGTTTCTTTGACCTGATTGGCGCTGTCTTCCTGGTAGCATTTATTGCTGAACGTCGCGCCAAGCGCGCCTGATAGTGGATGTATTGCATATGAAAACCCTGAAAAACTGGACCGTAGATAAGCAGTCGGCAAACCATCTGGAACTGCTGGTCGATAACCAGCACCGCCTGTGCCTGTATGTGCTGGAAGAGAACCTGTTCCGCGTGCTGATTACGCGTAAAGGCGAGCTGGCGCTGGACCGCACCTGGAGCATCGCGCCGGAAAAAGACGTGCCGTGGGAAGGCCGTCGTCGTGACGATATAAGCGGTTTCTCCTGCCCGGCCTGGACGCTGACGCAGCAGGATGATGCCGTTACGGTGGCAACGGAGCAGCTGCGCGTGACCGTCCACCAGCCGCTATGGATGGAGTGGCACTACCGCAATGAGGCGGGCGAATGGCAGCCGCTGGTTAATGACCGTCCGACCAGCGCCTACCTGCTGAACGCCCACGGCGACGGCGTGGCGCACTACTTCAGCCGTCGCAAGGACGAGCGTTTCTACGGCCTGGGCGAGAAAGCGGGCGATCTGCAGCGCAACGGCAAGCGCTATGAGATGCGCAACCTCGATGCAATGGGGTACAACGCGGCCAGCACCGACCCGCTCTACAAGCACATCCCGTTCACTATCGCCCGCCGCGACGACGTCAGCTACGGCCTGTTCTACGACAACCTGAGCAGCTGCTGGCTGGATCTGGGCAACGAGATCGACAACTACCACACCGCCTACCGCCGCTGGCAGGCGGAAGCGGGCGATATCGATTACTACATTTTTACCGGCAGGCGCGTGCTGGACGTCACCAAAGCCTTCGTGCGCCTGACCGGGAAAACGCTGTTTGGGCCAAAATGGAGCCTGGGCTATAGCGGCTCAACCATGCACTACACCGACGCGCCGGACGCCCAGAACCAGCTGATGAACTTTATCCGCCTGTGCGAAGAGCACGCCATTCCGTGCGACTCGTTCCAGCTCTCCTCCGGATATACCTCCATCAACGGCAAGCGCTACGTCTTCAACTGGAACTATGACAAGGTGCCGCAGCCGAAGGTGATGAGCCAGGCCTTCCACGACGCGGGACTGAAGCTTGCGGCCAACATCAAGCCGTGCCTGCTGCAGGACCATCCGCGCTATAACGAAGTGGCGGAGAGCGGCCTGTTCATTCGTGATTCAGAAACTGATGCACCAGAACGTTCAAGCTTCTGGGATGACGAAGGCTCGCACCTCGACTTTACCAACCCGCAGACGGTGAAGTGGTGGCAGAACGGCGTCACTACCCAACTGCTGGAGATGGGCATCGACTCCACCTGGAACGACAACAACGAATATGAAGTGTGGGACGGGGAAGCGCGCTGCTTTGGCTTCGGCAAGGAGATCGCCATCAAGCACATTCGTCCGGTAATGCCGCTGCTGATGATGCGCGCCTCGCTGGAAGCGCAGCAGCGCTTTGCGCCGGAGAAACGTCCGTATCTCATCTCCCGCTCCGGCTGCGCCGGGATGCAGCGCTACGTTCAGACCTGGAGCGGCGATAACCGCACCAACTGGGACACCCTGCGCTATAACATCCGCATGGGGCTGGGCATGAGCCTGTCCGGGCTGTTCAACGTCGGCCACGACGTGGGTGGTTTCTCCGGGGATAAGCCGGACGCCGAGCTGTTCGTGCGCTGGGTGCAGAACGGCGTGATGCATCCGCGCTTTACCATTCACTCATGGAACGATGACCACACGGTGAACGAGCCGTGGATGTATCCGGGCGTCACGCCTGCTATTCGCGGCGCGATTGAGCTGCGCTACCGCCTGCTGCCGTACCTCTACACCCTGCTCTGGCAGGCGCACGCCGACGACGAGCCGATGCTGCGCCCGACCTTCCTCGACCACGAGCACGATGCGCAGACCTTCGTAGAGTGCGATGACTTCCTGCTGGGCCGCGACCTGCTGGTTGCCAGCGTCGTCGAAGCCGGGCAGCGCGAGCGCCGCGTCTGGCTGCCGGATAATGCCACCGGCTGGTACGATTTTTACACCCACGCGTGGTATGCGGGCGGCCAGTCGATCGTTCTCGACGCGCCGCTGGAAAAACTGCCGCTGCTGGTGCGCGCCGGTGCCGGTCTGCCGCTGAGCGAGCGCATTACCCACGTATCCGCTGAAAAAGACGACACCCGCGAGCTGAAGCTGTTCCCGGTGAAGGGCGTCGGCACCACCTCCGGGCTGCTGTTTGAAGACGACGGCGAAAGCTGGGGCTATCAGAACGGCAATGCGCTATGGGTGGAATGGGAAATGGTGTGCGATGGCGCAACCGTCAACCTGAAGATCAACGCGCGCGGGGATTATCGTCCGGCGTGGAAAGCGCTTAAGGTGTCGTTGCCTGTAGGGGAAAAACGTAAGCTGCTGGTGAACGGGATTGAAGGGGGCGAGTGGGTGGTGTAGTGCGGCCTGATGCCCTCACCCTAACCCTCTCCCACAGGGAGAGGGGATAGAACGTAGGCCGGGTAAGGCGAAGCCGCCACCCGGCTTTTTTTTAGTTCTCGATACCTTTGCTGCGCAGGTAGTCTTCGTAGTTTCCGGTAAAGTCCACCACGCGCTCAGGCGTAATTTCGATCACGCGGGTCGCCAGCGAGCTGACGAACTCACGGTCGTGAGAGACGAAGATCAGGGTGCCCTGATACATCTCCAGCGCCATGTTCAGCGATTCGATAGATTCCATATCCAGGTGGTTAGTCGGTTCGTCCATCACCAGGATATTCGGTTTTTCCATCATCAGCTTGCCGAACAGCATGCGGCCTTTCTCGCCACCGGAGAGCACTTTGGCCGGCTTTTTGATATCGTCCTGGCTGAACAGCAGACGACCCAGAATGCTGCGCACCGCCTGCTCGTCGTCGCCTTCCTGCTTCCACTGGCTCATCCAGTCGAAGACGGTGAGGTCGTTTTCGAACTCGTACTCATGGTCCTGCGCGTAGTAGCCAATCTGCGCGTTCTCGGACCATTTCACGGTGCCGTTGTCCGGCTGCAGTTCGCCGACCAGGGTTTTCAGCAGTGTGGATTTACCCACGCCGTTGGCGCCGAGGATGGCAATCTTCTCGCCCACTTCCAGCAGCAGGTTGAAGTTTTTAAACAGCGGGCCTTCATCAAAGCCTTTGGTAAGGGCTTCCACTTCCAGCGCGTTACGGAACAGCTTCTTGTCCTGCTCGAAGCGGATGAACGGGTTCTGACGGCTTGAGGCTTTAACTTCTTCCAGCTTGATTTTGTCGATCTGACGCGCACGTGAGGTCGCCTGACGCGACTTAGAGGCGTTGGCACTGAAGCGGCTAACGAAGGACTGCAGGTCCGCAATCTGCGCTTTCTTCTTGGCGTTGTCCGCCAGCAGACGCTCACGCGCCTGGGTGGCCGCCGTCATGTATTCGTCGTAGTTGCCCGGGTAAACGCGCAGCTCACCGTAGTCCAGATCCGCCATGTGCGTACAGACCATATTCAGGAAGTGACGGTCGTGCGAGATGATGATCATAGTGCTGTCGCGATCGTTCAGCGTCTGCTCCAGCCAGCGGATGGTGTCGATGTCCAGGTTGTTCGTCGGTTCGTCGAGCAGCAGGATGTCCGGGTTAGAGAACAGCGCCTGTGCCAGCAGCACGCGCAGCTTCCAGCCTGGGGCGACTTCGCTCATCGGACCGTAATGCTGTTCAACCGGAATGCCTACGCCCAGCAGCAGCTCGCCCGCACGCGCTTCCGCAGAATAACCGTCCATTTCGCCGTACTGCGTTTCCAGATCGGCCACTTTATAGCCGTCTTCTTCGCTCATTTCGGCCAGCGCGTAGATGCGATCGCGCTCCTGCTTCACTTCCCACAGCTCCGCGTGCCCCATGATCACGGTGTCCAGCACGGTGAACTCTTCAAAGGCAAACTGATCCTGACGCAGCTTACCAATGCGCTCGTTAGGGTCGAGCGACACGTTGCCGAGCGTTGGCTCCAGATCGCCGCCGAGGATCTTCATGAAGGTGGATTTTCCGCTACCGTTGGCGCCAATCAGGCCGTAACGGTTGCCGCCGCCAAATTTGACGGAAATGTTTTCGAACAGCGGCTTACTGCCAAACTGCATAGTGACGTTGCTGGTAACTAACACGGGGAGATTCCTGCGAAAAGTGTGATAAACACGGCATTATGCCACAATTCCGAATTGAGATCCCGTGTTGCGGCAATCCACTAAACTTTAACAAAATCGAAAAAAATGTGATTTCGTACACATCTGAATTCCCTGTTAGCGGGAATGCACATATAATGCGCTCCCATCACAGATTCAGACTTATCAACTCATCGCCAGAATGGCTTAGATACCTCGCACAACATGAACATGAAATTAACAACGCTTTTTGCGGCGGCGTTAGCCGTAGTAGGTTTTTGTAAGACCGCGTCTGCGGTGACGTATCCCCTGCCGACCGACGGAAGCCGTCTGGTGGGTCAAAATCAGGTAGTGACGGTACCTGAGGGTAACTCTCAGCCGCTGGAGTATTTCGCCGCACAGTACCAGTTGGGCCTGTCTAACATGCTGGAAGCGAACCCGGGCGTTGACCCGTATCTGCCAAAAGCGGGTACCGTGCTGAATATTCCTCAGCAGCTGATCCTGCCGGATACCGTTCATGAAGGTATCGTAATCAACAGCGCCGAAATGCGTCTGTATTACTACCCGAAAGGCACCAACACCGTTATCGTGCTGCCAATCGGTATCGGCCAGCTGGGCAAAGACACCCCGCTGAACTGGACCACCAAAGTCGAGCGTAAGAAAGCGGGCCCAACCTGGACCCCAACCGCCAAAATGCACGCGGAATACATCGCTGCGGGCGAACCGCTGCCCGCCGTTGTGCCAGCCGGCCCGGATAACCCAATGGGTCTGTACGCGCTGTACATTGGCCGCCTGTACGCTATCCACGGCACCAACGCCAACTTCGGTATCGGCCTGCGCGTAAGCCACGGCTGCGTGCGCCTGCGTAACGACGACATTAAGTTCCTGTTTGAAAACGTGCCGGTCGGCACGCGCGTGCAGTTCATCAACGAACCGGTGAAAGCGACCTCTGAGCCAGACGGCAGCCGCTACATTGAAGTGCACAACCCGCTGTCCACCAGCGAAGACCAGATCAATAACAACGAGATCGTACCGATTACGCTGAACAGCGCGGTGCAGTCCGTGACCTCTCAGCCTGACGTGGAAACCACCATCGTCGACCAGGCGATTCAAAACCGCTCCGGTATGCCGGTTCGTTTGAATTAACAGAGAAAAATTAAAAAAGCGGGCTTCGATGCCCGCTTTTTTTTACCCGTTATTCACGATCACGATCCCGCCGTGGTCGTAGCGATAGTGGCAGTGGGCATACTCCAGCGCTGTGCCGTCCTCCAGATAAATCACCTGCTCCACTTCCAGCACCGGATCGGTCTGCTCGCAGACCAGATGCTCTCTGTCCAGCGCGTTTGGCTTTAGCGCCCTCACCACCCGGTACGATCCCATAATTTTCAGCCCCAGCGTCTCCTGAACGTACTGGAACACCGAACCTTCAAGATGGCTTTTCGTCAGGCCGGGCACCAGATTCATCGGCATTACCGTGGAATCCAGCGACATGGGTTCACCGTTTAGTAAGCGCAGGCGGATAAAATCGTAGACAGGCGCATCGGCGTTAATCATCAGCGACGCCTGCTCTTTCTCGTTCGGGAAGCGCAGTTCAAAATGCACCACCCGGCTGGTGACCGTGCCCAGATGCTCCCAGGTTTTGGTGGCGCCGAAGTAGTCGCTGCCGGAGAGATCCCACTGCGAGAGTTGAAGGAAATTTTTGCGGATAAACGTTCCCTGTCCCTGGCGGGTATAGACCAGACCTTCGACGATCAGCTGGCGCATCGCCTGCTGAATGGTCATCCGGCTGGTGCTGAACTCCGCCGCCAGCGCAAACTGGTCCGGCAGCGGTTCATTGGCGGCGTACTGCTGGCTGATGATGCGTTTTTTAATTTCCCGCGCTATGGTGATGTACTTCGCCGCCATCGTCCTTCCTTTCAGTTAGTTTTCTATCCCGCTGTTTTTCATCGCCACTCTCTCGGCAATCTTGAGGAAAGGCAGGTAGAAGAATACACCAAATACGATGATTGCCAACTGCACCACCACCGCGCGCCAGTCCCCCGCCGTCGCCAGCCAGGCGCTGAGAATTGGCGGAGTGGTCCACGGGATCATCACCACGCAGCGCGACATTAATCCCAGCGTGGTACAGAGCCAGGCGAAGTAAATGCCGATGGCGGGCAGCAGCACAAACGGGATCATCAGCGGCAGGTTAAACACGATCGGCAGGCCGAAAATGACCGGCTCGTTGATGTTGAACAGACCCGGCGCCAGCGACAGACGCGCCACCTGCTTCGCCGACTTTTGTCGGGAGAAGATAAAGATGGCGATCAGTAGCGAGATGGTGCTGCCCGTGCCGCCCACCATGCCAAACGTCGGCACGAAAATGTTGTTGATGATATGCGGGATGGGTTGACCGTTGGCGAAGGCCAGCATGTTCTCGTTGGTGTTGATCAGCAGGAACGGCTCCAGCACCACGCTGTTAACGACTGACTGATGAATACCGAGGGTGAACAGAAAGTTACCGAAGCTGTAGATGAAAATCGTCCCCGGCAGGCTGGTGTTGATCAGCCGCAGCGGCTGCTGGATAAAGGTCGTAATGAGATGGATCAGGTCCGTGTGCAGAACGTTTGCCAACAGCGCCGCCAGCACGGCGAACACCGACAATGTAAGAATGGTTGGGATCAGCGCGGTAAAGGATTTGCTCACCGCCGGCGGCACGTTCTCACCCAGCGAAATGTGCAGCGCCTTCAGGCGCGAAATAGCGATAAACAGTTCCGTTGAGAGCAGCCCAATCAGCACCCCGGCGAAAATCCCGGTTGAGCCAATATTGGCGAACGTCAGCACCTGAGTGACGTTCACCACGGCGTCGCTACCGACGGGCGTAAGCTGCAGGCGCATCGGCATCATGATGATGAAGCTGCTGACGGCGATAACCACTGCCGAGACCGGATTGTCGAAATCTTTGTTGCGCGCCAGCGACCAGGCAATCATCGGGGCCAGCAGCAGCGCGGCGATGTTCAGCGTGCCGTTGATAATCGCCTCGCCCCACACCTTAAACTGCACGAGCGTCTCGCCGTGAAAAATCCACGGAAACACCACGTTGTTCACCAGCACCGCCAGACCGGCGAGGATGAAAATCGGCATCACCGTGGCGAAGGCATCGCGCAGGGAGCGCAGGTGCACCTGGTTTGCCAGGCGCGCCGAGAACTCAACAAATTTATCGACAAAGGACTGCATATGCGGTGTTATTTTTGCTTCAGACATAGCGGATAGTTCCCATCAATCAGTCACAAAAACGGCCCGGCAGCGTACGGCTTACATCTCGCGTCCGTTGGTATGAATAACCTGTTTTAACCACGCGTAGCTTTTCTTCGGCACGCGTTTCAGGTCTTTCAGGTCGTGGTTTTCCCGGTTGACGTAGACCACGCCGTAGCGCTTACGCATGTCACCCTGGGAGCTGAGAATGTCGATTAAGCCCCAGCCGAGGTAACCGATCACCTCCGCCCCGTCCTCGAACATCGCCGCCTTCATCGCGTCGATATGTGCCCGGTGGTAGTCGATGCGGTAGGTGTCCTCAATCGGGTTCACGCCGTCCCAGGACTCAATCACCCCGATGCCGTTCTCGATCGGGAATACCGGCATCCGCCAGTCGTTAGCGTAGCGGGTGATGATGGTGCGAAAGCCCAGCGGATCGATCTGCCAGTTCCACTCGGTGGCCTTCAGGTACGGGTTGTTTTTCTCGCCGTGCAGGAGGTAATAGTTCACCGGCGTGCCTTCCGGGATCGCATCGCTGTCCAGCGTTTTGCTGGCGTAGTAGCTGAAGGCCATATAGTCGTTTCTGGTACGCGCGAGAAGTGCTAAATCCTCGGCGCGATAGATATCACCAAAACCCTCCTGCTCCACCACCGCCATCACCGCCGGGCTGTAGCCCTGCCCGGCAAAGACGCGCAGCAGGTTCTGGTTGAGGAACTCGTCGTACTGCTGGGCGCAGAAGATATCGCGCGGTTTGCAGGTGGCCGGGTAGATCAGCTGGTGCGCCAGCATGCCGCCCATCAGCTTGCCCGGTTTGGTCTGGTGCAGATACTCGGTCAGCGCCATGTGCGCCACCATGGTGTGATGCTGCAACTCGTAGAGCTCGCGCAAGGTTTTCTCGCCTTTCATGTAGCCGGAAATGCGGAAGGCTTCCGGCATATGGAAGATGTTCTGCTCGTTGAAGGTCAGCCAGTACTTCACCCGGTCGCCGAAGCAGTCGATCATCTTTTTGCCGTAGCGGATAAAGGCGTCCATCACGCGGCGGTCGTTGAAGCCGTTGTTCTCCTGCGCCAGCGCCAGCGGCATATCGAAGTGGTACAGGCAGATCATCGGCTCGATGCCGCGGGCGATCAGATCGTCAATAAAACGGTCGTAAAACGCGATGCCTTCGTCGTTGAACGCGCCGTCACCCTGCGGACACACGCGGCTCCAGGAGATCTGGAAGCGGTAGCAGTTCATGCCCAGATCCTGCATCAGGTCAAAATCTTCCCGGTAGCGATGGTACGAATCGGTCGCCACTTTCCAGTCGGAGATGTTTTCCCCGGCTTCGCGAATGTCGTACACCGACATGCCCTTCCCGCCCTCGTTCCAGGCCCCTTCCGTCTGCATGCTGGATACCGAGTTGCCCCATAAAAAATTGGCCGGCAGCGATTTGTTCATGCTCTCTCTCCCTATATGACTAGTCATTTAAATATTCATGACTAGTCATATAGTCGAAGATAAAATGGCGATCAAAGAGGAGGATCGTTTTTTGTGAGCGATGCGGAAAAAAAGCCCCGGTAAGCGAAGCGTCACCGGGGAAAAGGAAGGTTACTGCTGCGCGAGCTGGTTACGACGATATTCGCCCTGGCGCTCCAGCATCCAGCCCGGGTATTCGCGCGGCAGCGCGCTCACCGCATCAAGCTGCTTAAGCTCGTCTTCGCTTAAGCGGATCCCGGTCGCGGCGATGTTGTCGTCCAGCTGATCGACACGTTTCGCACCAATAATCACGCTGGTCACGGTTTTTTGATGCAGCAGCCACGCCAGAGCGATTTGCGCGACGGAGACGCCCTTGCTTTCGGCAATCGTGCGCATCACGTCCACGCAGTCGAAGGCGCGGTCTTTATTCACCGGCGGGAAGTCGAACTCCAGACGGCGGCCTCCGGTTTCGCTCGTCCCGTCGCGGCCATATTTTCCGCTCAGCAGGCCACCCGCCAGCGGGCTCCAGACCATCAGCCCGACGCCTTCGCTCTGCATCATCGGTACCAGCTCGCGCTCAAGATCGCGCCCGGCGATGGTGTAGTAGGCCTGCAATGACGCAAAACGCGCCAGCCCCAGACGCTCGGAAATCCCGAGCGCTTTGGCTATCTGCCACGCCGCCCAGTTCGAGACGCCGATGTAGCGCACGTGGCCGTGCTGCACCAGGTTATCCAGCGCATAGAGCGTCTCTTCAATCGGCGTTACGGGGTCAAAGCCGTGAAGCTGGTAGAGATCGATATGATCCAGCTGCAGGCGACGCAGACTCTCCTTCACGCTGCTGATGATGTGATAGCGCGAGCTGCCGCGCGAGTTCACCCCCGCGGTGCCCGTTTCGCCGAACACCTTGGTGGCAACCACCACATTCTCGCGCGGGACGTTGAGGTTTTTCAGCGCCTGCCCGAGGATCGCCTCCGAGCGCCCTTCCGAATAGACGTCGGCGGTATCGATAAAGTTGATACCCGCGTCCAGCGCGCGACCCACCAGCTGTTCGGCTTCGCTCTGCTGCAGCTGGCCAATTTTTCCCCACATGCCGCCTTCACCGCCGAAGGTCATGGTGCCGAGGCACAGTTCAGAAACAAACAGTCCGGTGTTGCCCAGTTTTTGATAACGCATAAGTTAATCCTCGCATGTCGATTGGGTACCCGATAGTTATACCCGCCCCTCAGTCATCGCGAATGTGGCGTTCCTGTCCGTTTCTTGCCCAATCCTCTGAATTTATCCGCGCGGAGCGTCACCAAAGACGCTGTAATCCGGGAGCTGCACCTGCTGATAGGGCTCCCAGCCGCCGCCGAGCGCCTTGTAGAGCGCCACCAGATCGAGCGCACTCTGCACCTGCGCCTGAGCGCGCTGCTGCTCGGCCTGCGCCAGCTGACGCTGGGCGTCCAGCACGTCAATAAAGCTGGCGATCCCCTGCCGGTAGCTGTCGCTCGCTAAATCAAAGGCGTTTTGCAGGGCGTCAATCGTTTTTGCGAGACCCGCTTCACGCTGCTGGTCGGTACGGTAACTTACCAGCGCGTTTTCGACATCCCCGAGCGCCGTCAGGACCGTCTGGCGATAATCCAGCACCGCCGCCGCCTGCTGCGCGCGCGCCACCTTGACGCTGGAGACCAACCGCCCGCCCTGGAAAATGGGAATGGAGACCTGCGGCCCAAAGCTGTAGAAGTGGCTGCTCCAGTCGGTCAGCCAGTTGCTTTCGCTGTTGCGCAGACCAAACTGCCCGGAGAGCGTAAAGCTCGGGAAAAGCTCCGCCACCGAGATGCCGATTTGCGCCGTCGCGGCGTGGAGGTTCGCCTCCGCTTCGCGCACGTCCGGACGGCGGCGCGCCAGCGTGGACGGAATACCCGTTTGCACGATATCCGGCAGCGCGGGCATTGGCTGCACGCTTTGCAGTTCCGCATCCAGCGCTCCCGGCGGCTTGCCGAGCAGGATCGCCAGGCCGTTCATCGCCTGGCGCTCCTGCGCCTGATACTGCGGTAGCTGCGCTTCGAGGTTGCCCAGCTGCGCCCGGGCGTTTTCCACATCCATCTGCGGCGACAGCCCGCCCCGCTGGCGGCTTTCGGTCAGATCCAACGTCTGCTGGGCGCTTTTAATCTGGGTATTCAGGGTGGCAATAATGCTCTGCGCCCCGCGCAGCTGTAGCCACGCGCGCGCCACTTCGGCTTCCAGCGACACCAGCGCGTCATTACGCTGCTCTATCGCCGCCTTCTGCTGAGCCTCCGCCGCCTCCACCTGACGGCGCACCTTGCCCCACAGATCGATTTCCCATTGGGCGTCGAAGCTGCCCTGGTAGAGGTTAATCGGCTGCGTCAGCGGCCCCAGCGCGCCTCTGAGTTCAGGATCGACATTATCCAGCTGGTCGTAAACGCCGTGGGATTTCAGCTCCCCTTCCAGCCCGAGCTGCTGGCGCGTCGCCTGCAGATTGCCGTTCACCGACGGGAAAAATGCCCCGCCCGCCTGGTTAATCTGTTCACGCGCCCCGGCGATGCGCAGCACCGTCTGCTGCAGCGTCAGGTTTCCGGCGATGGCGCGCTCAACCAGGCTGTCGAGCTGCGGCGAACCGAAGGTTTTCCACCAGCGGGGGTTGGTCGCGGCGGAGGTGGTTTGCGATTTCACCGCGCTGTCGCCCTTATCGTTCCAGTGCGTAACGGCGGGCGGCGCAGGCTGCTGGTAGTCCGGCCCGACGGCGCAGCCCACCAGCAGCATCACTATCATCAGGGGGTGTAAACGTCTGTGTATCATCAATGTGCTCCTGCACTCCCCTCGCTCTTAACCGGCGAGAGCAACAAACAAAACGGAATCAGTAACAAGGCCACCGCGCTCAGGATGGTGAAGACATCGATGTAGGCCAAAAAGCGCGATTGCTCGATCATCGTCTGGTACATCCTCCCGGTGGCTATTCCCGTAGGGTCACCCACCTGGGTGGTGAAGTTTTGAATAGCCTGCGCGCTCTCGCGAATCGCCAGCTGGAACTGCTCGTTAAACGGCGAGGCGTGGTACGCAAGGTGCGCGCTGTGCGCCTGCGCGCGCTCGGTGATGGCGGCCGTCGAGAGCGAAATCCCTATGGACCCCGCCACGTTGCGGAACATGGTAAACAGCGCCGCCGCATCGGCGTTGAGCCGTCTCGGTATAGAGATAAAGGCGATGGTGGTGAGCGGCACAAACAGGAACCCGAGACCTATCGACTGGGCGCTGCGGAACAGCACCAGCGTTTCGAAGTCGATATCCGGCGT
Organism: Enterobacter sp. 296B2; assembly: GCF_034106185.1. Taxonomy (NCBI): domain Bacteria; kingdom Pseudomonadati; phylum Pseudomonadota; class Gammaproteobacteria; order Enterobacterales; family Enterobacteriaceae; genus Enterobacter; species Enterobacter sp. 296B2. Next base: position 77,480 of record NZ_JAWNCA010000014.1, read on the forward strand.
CAGCGTGCGCGACCAGAAGAACGACACCGCCAGACAGGTAAAGCCAAAGGCAATAATCCAGCGCGTCTGTACCACCGGCATCAGCTTCAGCACCAGCGGGATGGTTAACACAATCAGCACCGCCCCGGGCGAGAGCACCAGCCCGGACCAGGTGGCGGTATAGCCCAGGTCCTGCTGCGCCAGCTGCGGGATCACCACCGAGCTGCCGTAGAGGATCATCGCCATCCCCGCCATCAGCAGGCTGGAGATCGCGAAGTTGCGGTCTTTCATGCAGTGCAGATCCACCACTGGCTTTTTGGCATACATCAGCCAGTAGATTGCGCCAATAATGCCGACCAGCGTCAGCACCGCGAAGGTGCGGATAAAGTTCGAATAGAACCAGTCGTCATCCTCGCCCCGGTCGAGCATCACCTGCAAACAACCGAGACCAAGGGCGATCAGGCCGATCCCTGTCCAGTCAATTGTCAGCTTATCTTTTGATTTACTCTCCCACGGCGGATCTTCCAGCAGCTGGTAGATCGCCAGCACCGTGACAATCCCCACCGGGATGTTGATAAAGAACACCCAGCGCCAGGAGTAGTTGTCGGTGATCCAGCCCCCCAGCGTCGGGCCGAGCACCGGCGCAACGATAATCGCGATCGAGGAAAGCCCGAACGCTTTGCCCCTGTCCTCCGGCTTGAAGTAGTCGAGCAGCACCGACTGCTGGGTGGGCTGTAGCCCGCCGCCAAAGAAGCCCTGCATCACGCGGAACAGGATAATTTGCCACAGCTCGGTGGCGATGCCGCACAGGAACGAGCAGATGGTAAACATCACGATGCAGATCAGGAAGAACTGCTTGCGGCCAAACAACCGGCTCAGGAACGCCGAGATGGGCAGCACGATGCCGTTCGCCACCAGGTAGCTGGTCAGCACCCAGGTGGATTCGTCATAGCTGGCCGAGAGCGACCCCGCAACGTGCGGCAGCGCGACATTGACGATGGTGGTGTCCAGAATTTCCATAAACACCGCCAGGGTGACGACAATCGCCACCGCCCACGGATTGCTGGCGGGCTTCCAGTTATCGTGGCTGTGATCCGTCATTCCACGGTAACCTTCGGTTCAACCGACAGCCCCAGCGGCAGCGGCTTGTTTGGATCAAGACCTTTATCAATGACGATTTTTACCGGCACGCGCTGAACAATCTTCACAAAGTTACCGGTGGCGTTTTCCGACGGGAAGGCGGAGAAGCGCGAACCGCTGCCCTGCTGGATGCTGTCGATATGGCCCTCAAGTTCCATATCCGGCCAGGCATCCACGGAGACGCTGACCTTATCGCCGGGCTTCATGCGCTCAAGCTGGGACTCTTTAAAGTTCGCCACCACCCACACGTTCGGGGAAACCAGCGAGAACAGCGCGGTGCCCGCCTGCACCAGCGTGCCGGGCTGCACGTTGCGTTTGGTGACAAAGCCGTCGAACGGAGCGCGGACTTCGGTGTAAGAGAGGTTCAGGTTGGCTGTTTCCAGCTGCGCTTTAGCTTGATCGACCTGACGCTCGCGGGCTTCGACGTTAGTCTCCTGCTGTCGAATTTGCAGCTGAACCTGCTCCGCCACTTCCAGCTGCGCCTGGGCGCTGGCCAGACCGGCCTGGGCGCTGCGCAGCTGAGCATTCGCGGAATCAATACTTTGCTGGGTGGTCGCACGCGGGTCGACGCCGCGCTGGCGACGGTACTCTGCCTGCGCGTTCGCCAGATCGGCCTGCGCTTTCAGCACCTGCGCTTTAGCTTCATCACGCTGGGCGGGATACTGCACTTTTGAGAGCGCCAGCTGCGCCTGGGCCTGATGGAGCTGCGCGATAGCCAGCCCAAGCTGCGCCTGAGCCTGATCGCGCTGCGCGGTGGTATCACGCGGATCGATGACTACCAGCAGGTCGCCCTTTTTCACACGCTGGTTATCGCGCACGCGCAGCTCGGTAACGTAGCCCGCCGTCTTGGGGGCAATCGTCACCACGTCGCCGTCGGTAAAGGCGTCGTCGGTCGTCTCTTCGTTACGGGTTAAAAACCACCAGACCAGCGCCACAACAACCATCACCACCACGACAATGCCGAGGATAATTAACGGTTTTTTGCCCGGGCGCTTACGCTCATTATTGTTTTTGTCCTGCTCGTCAGCAGGCGGGTTTTGATCTTCAGCCATAGTTCAGCAACGGTCCTGTCAGTGAGCGGCATCACACTATGCCGTTCACTAAAGCTAGGACGTTGCTATACGTTTGCCAGGAAAAACTGACAAATTGCGCACTATATGAGAAGGAATAGTCCGAAACCGATCGCCGCAGCCCAGAGCAGCATCGGAATCGACCAGAGATGGAAGCGCCACCAGATGCGGCGGTCGTTGGCCATGCGCAGGGCGATCAGGTTTGCCAGGGAGCCGGGCAGCAGCCCAAACCCGCCAATGTTAACCGCCCAGGCCAGCAGCGTGTCCGGCGGAACGTAGTTGAGCAGCAGAATGGTGGCAGGCACGTTGCTGATAAACTGCGACAGGCCAATCGCCGTCAGCCACAGCCCCGGCTGCGACAAGCCGCTGACGCTGTGCAGAACGTTTTGCAGTACCGGAAGCTGGATAAGAAGATGCACATCAATAAACATCGCCATAAAGACCAGCAGCAGCGTCCAGTCCACGCTCACCAGCACGCGCCGTGCCAGTACGACAAAGCCCGCAGCGACGAGCAGGACGCCCGCCAGCTCGTACTTCAGCTCCAGGGCGAACAGAAAGACGATATACAGCCCGAGGCAGCTCCAGACCAGCCGCGGCTGCCACTGCGGGCCCGTGGTCCCGCTATGGTATTGCAGCTTTTTATCCGGAAACGCGAACCAGCACACAGCCAACAGCGACAGCATCATCACCAGCGCCAGAGGCACCATCTGCCAGGTAAAGGCAGCGAACGACAGACCGGAACGACCCCAGAGGAGGATATTTTGCGGGTTGCCGATAGGGGTCAACAGAGAACCCGCGTTAACGGCGAGTGCTTCAAAGATGATCAAGCGGCTGACCGGGATCTCGCACAGCTTACGCAGCGTGAGCGTGAGGGGCACGATGATAAACAGCGCCACGTCGTTGGTCAGAAACGTTGACAGTACCGCGGCGGAGAACACCATAAACAGGGCCAGCCTGCGCTCGGTGGCAAAACGGCGCACCATTTTACGGCCCAGCACGTCAAAATAGCCGCTCAGCTCGACCCCTTTGGTCAGCATCATTAACCCGCTCAGGGTAATGATGGTGCGCCAGTCAATCGCCGCAGACCAGGCCTGTGGCGCAAACGGCACAAACAGGCTTAACGCTGCGCCAATAATTAATAAGAGATGGAAGAAACGATCGCGTGACAGGGCCTGCAGTCCAGGGATTTTCATTCAGCGGAGGGACCATATTTAAGGGTAAACTCACGAAACTTCACCAGCGTCTCTTCGCTAACGTGGTGTTCCATTCCTTCCGCATCCCGGCGGGCAATTTCCGGGCTGACGCCCAGTACCAGCAAAAAATTCTCGACAAGCTGGTGACGCTCGCGGCTCTCCTGCGCAAGCTTCTCCCCTTCCGGCGTCAGAAACACGCCGCGCCAGGGGATCATTTCAATAAGGCCCACCGAGGCCAGACGTTTTAACATTTTCGCGACCGTCGGCTGCGAAACCCCCAGCCTGGCGGCCATATCAACCTGACGCGCTTCCCCGACCTCGCGGATCAGATCGGAAATCAGCTCAACATAATCATCAATTAGTTCACGCCGGTGCGCCTCACGGACCTGGCGAAAACCTTCGACATGTTCTTCAACATTCACCAGTTGCGTCGTTTTCCTCATTGTTGGCTTACCTGCACGACGGTTCATTGTACTTCCTCAGTGGGGTGACGCTTCCAGCGCCCGGTATCGAGAGCGCACATTGTAAACCATAGCTCTGCAAGCACAAAAAATTAACGAAATAGCCATAGCTATACAATATAGCCTGTGCTATATCTGTATGTAATGCAGTCACCCTTCACGGATCGAAGGGATCAAAAATCAGGAGGTCTTATGAACGAATTCAAGAGGTGTATGACCGTGTTTACCCACTCTCCTTTTAAAGTGCGCTTAATGCTGTTGAACATGCTGTGCGATATGTTTAACAACAAACCGCATCAGGACGACAAACCTTCCCACTAAGCGGCGTTGCGGTACGCCGCTTCATTTTTCTGTCACATTTCCGCTGTAAACTGACCAATTCCCGATTATTTTTGCGGATTTGCAGCCCCCTTCGCAAAACATCTGTTTAGCAACTGTTGACCTTAATTCACGCTCGCACTATCTTCTTGCAGCCCTGCACAATTTGCGGCTCGCTGAAGCGGACCTCTCATTCCCTTTCCACGCACTGTCCGGCAGGCTTTGACCCTTGGCGCCAGGGTGAGCACATGGCGTTTTTGTGATAGTGACCTATGAATGTAACCCTGATAGATACCATCGTTACCCGCAGCCGGGCCTTAAGCCCGTGGACGGGATTTTACTTTTTGCAGTCGCTGCTGATTAACTTTGCGCTCGGCTATCCCTTCAGCCTGCTTTATGCGGTGGCTTTCACCTGTGTGCTCCACGTACTGTGGAGGAGTGCCCCGCGAGTGCAGAAAGCGTTTGTGGGGGTCTGTTCACTGGTTGCTGCTATGTATTTCCCGTTTGGTCAGGCCTACGGCTCGCCAAACTTTAATACCCTGCTGGCGCTGCACTCGACCAACATGGAAGAGTCGACGGAGATCCTGACGATCTTCCCGTGGTACAGCTACGTGGTAGGGTTATTCATCTTCGCGTTGGGCGTTATCGCCATCCGCCGTCGGTCGGGCGAGAAAAAATCCTGGGGTAAAATCGAAATACTCTGTCTGGTCTTCAGCCTTGCCGTGGCGTTCGTCGCCCCCATCCAGAATATTCCCTGGGACGGTAAGCTAAGGCTCATCAATATCGGCTATCCGGTTTTCCGCTTCGTTAAAGACGTCGTTGTCAACAATAAAGAGGTTCTCGACGAGCAGGCGCGCATGGCTGAACTTTCCAATATGAAAGACACCTGGAACGTGCTGGCGGTTAAGCCGAAATATCATACCTACGTGGTGGTGATTGGCGAGAGCGCACGTCGCGACGCACTGGGTGCCTTCGGCGGGCACTGGAATAACACGCCGTTTGCCAGCTCGGTCAACGGCACCCTGTTTACCGATTATGTTGCGGCCAGCGGCTCGACGCAGAAATCGCTTGGCCTGACGCTGAACCGCGTGGTGGATGGCAAACCTCAGTATCAGGATAATTTTGTTACGCTGGCCAACCGCGCCGGTTTTCAGACCTGGTGGTTCTCCAATCAGGGGCAAATTGGCGAATACGACACGGCCATCGCCAGTATTGCTAAGCGTGCTGACGAAGTGCAGTTCCTGAAGAGCGGCGACTTTGAAGCCGACAAAAACACCAAAGACGAGGCGCTGCTGAAGATGACGGCGCAGGTCTTTGCTACCCCGCGCACCCAGCCTCAGCTGATTGTTCTCCACCTGATGGGATCGCACCCGCAGGCCTGCGATCGCACTGGCGGGAAATACGCAGAGTTTGTGCAGTCAAAAGAGACCTCTTGTTATCTCTACACCATGACGCAAACTGACGATCTTCTCAGCAAGCTGTATGATCAGCTGCGCAACACGGGCGAAAGCTTCTCTGTGGTCTATTTCTCGGATCACGGGCTGGCGTTTAAAGAGCGTGGCAAAGAAGTCCAGTATCTGGCGCACGACGACCAGTTCCAGCAGAACTTCCAGGTGCCGTTTATGGTGCTGTCGAGTGATGATAAAACGCATCGCGTCATTAAAGCGCGGCGCTCGGCGAATGATTTCCTGCAGTTCTTCTCACAGTGGACGGGGATTAAGGCCAAAGAGATAAAAAATAGTTACCCGTTTATCTCCAACAAGAAAGCGCCCCCAGTGTACGTTACCAACTTCAAGTTACAGAAAGTTGACTACAACCATCTGGGTACGGATATTTTTGATATTAAGAGTAAGTAGTTTCTGCCGTCTCGTGCGGTCTGATGCCCTCACCCTGGCCCTCTCCCACAGGGCTGAGGGAAAAGGGAAAAGGCAAAAAAAAATCCGCCACATTGGGCGGATTTTTTATTTCATCACCGGAGTGATTAGAAGCGGTAACCTACGCCCGCGATCCAGGTGCCAACGTCAACGTTGCGGATACGGCTCTGCTCATAGGAGAAGTCCAGAGCCACGTCCTGGATTGGGTTGAACTGCAGGCCTGCGCCATAGGAGAAGCCGTAGTCGCTGGTGCTTGCAGTGCGGTTCAGACCCTGGTTTTCGGTCTGCTGGAATTTACCGTAGCCAACACCTACAACACCGTAGATGCTTGCCCAGTCGTTCAGACGGTAAGCTGGACCAGCGGTGATACCGTAGTACTGGCCTTTGTTGTATGCGCCGTTTTCAGTACGATCTTTCTCGGTGTAGGTGAAAGAACCGATCACGCCCAGCGGGTTGTTATCCTGCTCGTAACGATACTTCAGGTTGAAACCGTTGGTTTTGTTCATCACGCCCTGCATATCGCTCTGAGCGTAACCACCGGTTACAGTAGAAGTAGCAGCTACAGCGGTACCTGCGGAAACAGCCAGTACAGCGGCCAGTGCTGAAAGACATGCAATTTTTTTCATAACCACCTCAAATGTGCTTCAAGTAAGTCCGTAAGTTTTAAATATATCAAAAAAATTTGCGAAACTCTTTGTGATTCGTGATGTCTAATGAGGCCTTTCCTGTAACAGAACGTTTCCAACATCAGCTAACTCTTTCAAATCACATGCGATTTTTCCTACTAAACGCCCATATTGCGCGTCTGCGCCGTTACATTCATCCAGATTATTCCTAATCTTTCAGGCGATAAATCCACCAGCGCTTAACCATTTTACGGATTTCACGGGCTTTTTTTTCAACAGAGTCTCAACCGTAGCTGTATATTTCCTTTACACTGCAACCTTTACTCCATTTGACATTAGCTGACAGGAGAAAGGATGCCTGGGTTATCCCGCACGTCGTCGGTCTGGTTGCCGGTAGCCGTCATACTCATTGCCATGTTGTCTATCCAAAGCGGTGCCTCGCTGGCAAAATCGCTTTTTCCTCTGGTGGGTGCCCCCGGGGTGACGGCCCTGCGTATCGTGCTGGGCACGGCGATACTGGTGGTCATTTTCAAACCCTGGCGTCTGCGCTTCAAAAAAGAGCAGCGTCTCCCCCTGCTTTTTTATGGTCTCTCCCTCGGGGCAATGAACTATATGTTCTACCTCTCCATCCAGACCATTCCGCTCGGGATCGCCGTCGCGCTGGAGTTTACCGGCCCGCTGGCGGTGGCGCTTTTCTCCTCCCGTCGTCCGGTGGATTTTATCTGGGTCGTGCTGGCCGTTCTGGGCTTATGGTTCCTGCTGCCGCTCGGCCAGAATGTCTCTGAGATTGATCTCACGGGCGCAGCGCTGGCTCTGGGAGCAGGGGCCTGCTGGGCTGTCTATATCCTCACCGGGCAGCGCGCGGGTGAAGAACATGGCCCGGCAACGGTTGCCCTGGGTTCCGTGATTGCGGCTATCGTTTTTGTGCCGATCGGTATGGCGCAGGCCACGGAGTCTATCTGGCAATGGTCAGTCATGCCCATCGGGCTGGCGGTCGCTGTTCTTTCAACGGCTCTCCCCTATTCTCTGGAGATGATCGCCCTGACGCGTCTGCCGACGCGCATATTTGGCACCCTGATGAGCATGGAGCCCGCCCTTGCGGCGATCTCCGGGATGGTGTTCCTGGGCGAAACGCTGACGTTTACCCAGACGCTGGCGCTCTGCTCAATTATCGCGGCGTCAATGGGTTCAACGCTCACCATGCGCCCGGAGCCCAAAGTAGAGAAAATCGACATCAGCTAATGCCATATATTCTGCATGGCTTCACGGCCATGCAGAATAAAGGCCAGAAATTCATACGTTATAATTTCTTACATACCTGGTCATATTATCGAAATATCCTTTCCCACCTGTTCCCTTCCGGTGAATTAAGATTGATCTGTATCAATTTCAAAATTACCCATTCATTTCAAGCAATTAAATTATCAAACTCCTTCTTACTATTAAACCGATAGGCACAGCCAGACCGCAGAGAAAAAATCCGGTGCTATACTTAGTTCCGTAATTACCTGGGACATAAACATCAAGAGGATATGAGATTATGAGTACCGCTAAACTGGTGAAAACGAAAGCGTCTAATCTGCTTTATACCCGTAACGATGTATCGGATAGCGACAAAAAGGCGACCATTGAGTTGCTGAATCGCCAGGTGATCCAGTTCATCGATCTTTCGCTGATCACCAAACAGGCCCACTGGAATATGCGCGGTGCAAACTTTATTGCCGTTCATGAAATGCTGGATGGCTTCCGCACAGCACTGGTGACACACCTCGATACGATGGCTGAACGTGCCGTACAGCTGGGTGGTGTCGCGCTTGGGACCACGCAGGTGATCAACAGCAAAACGCCACTGAAAAGCTACCCGCTGGATATTCATACCGTTCAGGATCACCTGAAAGAGCTGGCGGACCGCTACGCGATTGTGGCCAATGACGTGCGCAAAGCGATTAGCGAAGCCAAAGATGAAGATACCGCAGACATCTTCACCGCCGCGTCCCGCGACCTGGATCAGTTCCTGTGGTTTATCGAATCTAACATCGAATAATTCATACGACTTTTCTATCAAACCCTCGCCTCTGGTGAGGGTTTTGCACATCTATGGTGCACAGTTTTTGCCTGATACGGTGCAAAAGTGAAGAAATTGTAATAATCACCTCACACAACCGTTAATGGAAGATTGTTTTTTCGTCAGAATTTACGCTAAATATCTCCCCGTCAGTTGACCCAAACGAAGTGCACCAAAACGGTGCTCCATCCTGGTGCAACACGACATCATTGCCACGTTTTTTGTGCAATGCATGACTCCATCCCCTTTGCAAAACAACAGCTTGAAAAGTTGGCACGATTTTTTCATTGTGCCAGTCGTTCTCGCAGGGGATCGCCCCGTGGATATAAAAGGAAATGCTATGAAGTCTGTATTAAAAGTTTCACTGGCTGCACTTACCCTGGCTTTTGCGGTGTCCTCTCAGGCTGCCGACAAACTGGTTGTGGCGACCGACACGGCGTTCGTTCCGTTTGAATTTAAGCAGGGTGATAAATACGTTGGTTTTGATGTTGATCTGTGGGCCGCTATCGCCAAAGAACTCAAACTGGACTACACCCTGAAGCCAATGGACTTCAGCGGCATCATCCCGGCACTGCAAACCAAAAACGTCGATCTGGCGCTGGCGGGTATCACCATTACCGAAGAACGTAAAAAAGCGATCGACTTCTCTGACGGCTACTACAAGAGCGGCCTGCTGGTGATGGTCAAAGCCGATAATAACGACGTTAAAAGCGTGAAAGACCTCGACGGCAAAGTGGTCGCGGTGAAGAGCGGTACCGGTTCTGTGGATTACGCGAAAGCGAACATTAAAACCAAAGACCTGCGTCAGTTCCCGAACATCGACAACGCGTACATGGAACTCGGCACCAACCGTGCTGACGCTGTTCTGCACGATACGCCAAACATCCTGTATTTCATCAAAACGGCAGGTAACGGCAAGTTCAAAGCCGTGGGCGACTCTCTGGAAGCTCAGCAGTACGGTATCGCGTTCCCGAAAGGCAGCGACGATCTGCGCACGAAAGTTAACGGCGCGCTGAAAACGCTGAAAGAGAACGGCACCTACAACGAGATCTACAAAAAATGGTTCGGTACCGAGCCTAAATAATAAGACGTAAAAACGACGTTCACTCAGGGGCGGCCTTTCGCCCCTGCTATTTTTGAAACACGGTAACAGTAACAGGAAATTATCATGCAGTTTGACTGGAGCGCCATCTGGCCTGCCATTCCACTCTTGCTTGAAGGCGCTAAAATGACCCTGTGGATTTCGGTCCTCGGTCTGGTTGGCGGGTTGATTATCGGTCTTGTCGCCGGTTTCGCCCGCACCTACGGTGGCTGGATTGCAAACCACATCGCGCTGGTTTTCATCGAAGTGATCCGCGGCACGCCTATTGTTGTGCAGGTCATGTTCATCTACTTCGCCTTGCCCATGGCGTTCACCGACCTGCGCATCGACCCGTTCAGCGCAGCCGTCGTGACCATTATGATCAACTCAGGCGCCTACATTGCGGAAATCACCCGCGGTGCGGTTCTGTCGATTCATAAAGGTTTCAGTGAAGCGGGTCTGGCGTTAGGTCTTTCTCGTCGCGAAACGATCCGCCACGTTATTCTCCCATTGGCGCTGCGCCGCATGCTGCCACCGCTGGGTAACCAGTGGATCATCAGTATTAAAGATACGTCGCTGTTCATCGTTATCGGCGTCGCCGAACTGACCCGTCAGGGCCAGGAAATTATTGCGGGCAACTTCCGCGCGCTGGAAATCTGGAGTGCGGTCGCCGTTGTCTACCTGATCATTACGCTGGTTCTGAGCTTCGTTCTGCGTCGTCTTGAAAGAAGGATGAAAATCCTGTGATTGAATTTAAAAACGTTTCCAAGCACTTTGGCCCAACCCAGGTGCTGCACAATATCGATCTGAACATCAAGCAGGGTGAAGTGGTGGTGATTATCGGGCCATCCGGCTCCGGTAAATCCACCCTGCTGCGCTGCATTAACAAGCTGGAAGAGATCACCAGCGGCGATCTGATCGTTGACGGTCTGAAGGTGAACGACCCGAAAGTGGACGAGCGTCTGATTCGCCAGGAAGCGGGCATGGTGTTCCAGCAGTTCTACCTGTTCCCGCACCTGACGGCGCTGGAAAACGTAATGTTTGGCCCACTGCGCGTGCGCGGTGCCAACAAAGCGGCAGCGGAAGCGCTGGCAAAAGATCTGCTGGCGAAGGTTGGCCTGGCGGAGCGTGCGCACCACTACCCTTCCGAGCTTTCCGGCGGCCAGCAGCAGCGCGTGGCAATTGCGCGCGCGCTGGCGGTGAAACCGAAGATGATGCTGTTTGATGAGCCGACGTCCGCACTCGACCCGGAGTTGCGCCACGAGGTGCTGAAAGTCATGCAGGATCTGGCGGAAGAAGGGATGACCATGGTTATCGTGACCCACGAAATCGGCTTTGCTGAGAAAGTGGCCTCCCGTCTGATCTTCATCGATAAAGGCCGTATCGCGGAAGACGGTAACCCGCAGGCGCTGATCGCGAATCCGCCGAGCCAGCGTTTACAGGAGTTCCTGCAGCACGTCTCCTGATCCCTCGCTTTACGCCAAGCCGGGCTTGCCCGGCTTTTTTACGCCAGATTGTTCCCAAAAACGCCCCTCCTCCCCTCGCCCTCTATACTTATCATTTTGCACGATATTTTTGTCGGAGGACGCCGTGCCCTGGATCCTGCTGCTGTTAATAAGCCTGTTTAATGCGCCATCGCTCGCCGTGGCGATACCCGGTGTCAACACCGGAGCAACCGCGTCCCAGCAAGGTTCTCCTCCTCCGGAACCGGATGCTGAACAAAAAAAAGCGGCTTACAGCGCGCTTGCCGACGTTCTTGAAAACGACGCCTCCCGAAAGGAGCTCATCGAGCAGCTGCGCAAAGCCGCCGCCGCGCCGCCGCAGGAAACCGTCCCGACCCTCACCCCGCCGCAGGTGGAGGAACAAAAAACGGTGCTGGAAAACGTCACCGACGTGAGCCGCCGTTACGGTGAAGCGCTTTCCGCGCGCTTTGCCCAGCTCTACCGCAACCTGATGGGATCCCAGCACAAGGCGTTTAACCCGCAAACCTTTACCGCCGCCGCCACCCAGTTTTTGATGCTGGCCGCGGCCGTGTTTATTTTTTACTGGCTGGTGCGCCTGTGCGCCTGGCCGCTGTACCGCAGGATGGGCCACTGGGGGCGAAAAAAGAACCAGCATAAAAACAGCTGGCTGCACCTCCCCGCTATGGTTGCCGGGGCGTTTATCATCGATTTACTGCTGCTGGCATTAACGCTGTTTGTCGGTCAGGTGCTGGCGGATCGCCTAAATACAGGCAACAAAACCATTGCCTTCCAGCAGGCGCTCTTCCTGAACGCGTTTGCGCTCATCGAATTTTTTAAAGCGGTGCTGCGCGTCATCTTTTGCCCGCGCGTGCCTGAGCTTCGCCCTTTCAATATCAGCGACGACAGCGCGAAATACTGGGCCGTGCGGCTAAGCGTGCTCAGCGGCCTGATAGGCTACGGCCTGCTGGTTGCCGTGCCGATTATCTCCAACCAGGTTAACGTGCAGTTTGGCGCGCTGGCGAACGTGCTGATCATGCTCTGTATAACCGTCTGGTCTCTGTACCTTATCTTTCACAATAAAAAGGCGATCACCGAGAGTCTGCTGCACCTGGCCGACCGTTCCCTCTCGTTTTTCAGCCTGTTTATTCGCGCCTTCGCGCTGGTGTGGCACTGGCTGGCAAGCGCGTACTTTATTGTGCTGTGCTTCTTCTCGCTGTTCGACCCGGGAAACAGCCTGAAATTTATGATAGGGGCAACGTTCAAAAGCCTGGCGATTATCGGCATCGCGGCATTTGTGTCCGGGCTGCTGTCCCGCTGGATCTCGAAAACCATCACCCTGTCGCCGCAGGTACAGCGTAATTACCCGGAACTGCAAAAACGGGTGAACGGCTGGATGTCGGTCTCGCTCAAGGTGGCGCGCATTCTGACCGTCTGTGTGGCGATCATGCTGCTGCTGAACGCGTGGAGCCTGTTTGATTTCTGGAACTGGCTTCATAACGGCGCAGGCGAGAAGACCGTCGATATTTTAATTCGTATTGCGTTGATATTATTTTTCTCCGCCGTCGGCTGGACGCTGCTGGCAAGCCTTATCGAGAACCGTCTGGTCTCCGATATTCACGGCAGACCGCTCCCCAGCGCCCGCGCGCGGACGCTGTTGACCCTGTTCCGTAATGCGCTGGCGGTGATCATCAGCACCATCACCATCATGATCGTGCTGTCGGAAATCGGCGTGAATATCGCCCCGCTACTGGCAGGTGCCGGCGCGCTGGGGCTGGCGATCTCTTTCGGTTCGCAAACGCTGGTGAAGGATATTATTACCGGCATCTTTATCCAGTTTGAGAACGGGATGAACACGGGCGATCTGGTGACCATCGGGCCGTTGACCGGCACCGTTGAGCGCATGTCGATTCGCTCGGTAGGCGTGCGTCAGGATACCGGGGCGTACCACATCATTCCGTGGTCATCGATCACCACCTTCGCCAACTTTGTGCGCGGCATTGGCTCCGTTGTGGCGAACTACGACGTGGATCGTCACGAGGATGCGGATAAAGCGAAGCAGGCGCTGCGGGATGCGGTGGAAGAGCTGATGCAGATGGAGGATATTCGCGGGCTGGTGATTGGCGAGCCGTCATTTGCTGGCATCGTCGGGCTGACGAACACGGCATTTACCCTTCGCGTGTCGTTCACCACCCAGCCGCTGAAGCAGTGGACGGTGCGCTTTGCCCTCGACAGCATGGTGAAGAAGCACTTCGATCTGGCGAACGTGAGAACGCCGGTGCAGACGTATCAGGTATTGTCGCCGCCCGCCTCGCCGCTCCCTCCGCAGGAGCCGACGCTGTAACCCTATTGCCCGGTAGCGCTGCGCTTACCGGGCCTGTGGGTACTTACTTCCGACGTTTGTTATCGTCCATAAATGACCAGGCGATAAAGCGGCTCTGCTTCTGGCCCTGCGCCATCTCTTTTTTCACCACTTTTACGGCGCCCGCTTCGGTCAGCGCGCGGTAGAGCGGCGGCAGGTTATCCCCTCGGGAAACCAGCGTCGTGAACCACTTCACCTGACGGCCAAACTGTTTGCTTTCCGCAATCATGCGCAGGATAAACGCAACTTCACCGCCCTCGCACCACAGCTCCTGCTGCTGACCGCCGAAGTTCAGCGCGGCGTCTTCCGCCTGACCGAGGTTGCGGCGTTTACGCTCGCTGCCCGCGCGGGCCGCTGCCGCCGAATCATGAAACGGCGGGTTGCACATTGTGGCGTCATAGCTTTCATTTTTGTGAATAATGCCGTTGAAGATAGCTGCAGCATCTTTCTGACGACGCAGACGAATAGCGCGGCTCAGGCCGGAATTGGCGCTGACGATCGCCTGCGCGCTGGCAAAGGCCTCGGCCCCGATTTCGCTCCCGGTAAAGCGCCAGTGATACTCATGCACGCCAATCAGCGGGTAAATCAGGTTTGCCCCGGTACCAATATCCAGGATGGAAGCCTGCTGCGGGATCGCGCCGTCACGGTCTTCGGCGAGAAGATCGGCAAGGTGATGAACGTAATCAGCGCGGCCCGGAACGGGAGGACAGAGAAAGCCTTCCGGGATATCCCAGTGCGCCACACCGTAAAAATGCGCCAGCAGCGCTTTGTTCAGCGTTTTCACCGCCTGCGGGTCGGCAAAGTTGACAGACGGCTCACCCGCTGGGGTCTGGACAATGTAGTCCTGCAGCGCAGGGCAGCTTTGGCACAGGGCGTTCATGTCGTAGCGACTGCGGTGGCGGTTTCGTGGGTGCAATCCCGGCTTTTGGGAAGTCATGGCATTCTCCTTTAAACAGCGGCGTAAGATACCCTGTGCTGGCCCAACGGTAAATCTTTCTCTGCGGCGCTTAAAAAAACACCGTAAATCAAACACCTCTACGTCTATGATCTGTCAGTGAATTGTCAGCTTTTATCGTTCAAAAAATAAGCAGATCATCATCAAATATTTGCGCTAAGTCACACTCGTCAGGCTTCTAAACTTAGAGGGAATCACCTGTTGTTTCCTCATGAGGATGTGATTATGAAAAAGTACCTGACCCTTGCTGTTATCGCCGGCGTCCTGGCGACCGCTTCATTTTCTGCAATGGCCGTCCAGTCGCTGACCGAGAGTAACGATACCAGCCAGCTGCGTCCGGCGGGCACCGTCTCGGTAAGCCGCGCAAGTAATCTGGACGATCTGCAAAATAAACTGGCCGAGAAAGCCCGCCAGGAAGGTGCCAAAGGCTTCGTGGTTAACTCCGCAGGCGGAGATAACCATATGTACGGCACTGCGACCATCTATAAATAATTTCCCTCTCTATAAAACTGCATCTGCCTGCCGGATGCAGTTCGCTTCCCCCTTCACCTTGATTGTTCATTTTTTAACCCCATATTCAAAGCAGGGTATAAACCAATTTCAGGAGGATGCTATGGCTTCCGGCTGGGCGAATGACGACGCCGTTAACGAACAGATCAACAGTACGATTGAAGATGCAGTTGCGCGCGCTCGCGGTGAGATTCCGCGCGGTGAAAGTTTAAAGGAGTGCGAAGAGTGCGGAGAGCCGATTCCGGAGGCGCGGCGTAAAGCCATCCCCGGCGTAAGGTTATGCATCACCTGCCAGCAGGATAAAGATTCAAAAAATGCTTCACATCCAGGTTATAATCGCAGAGGATCGAAAGACAGCCAGCTACGTTGACTTTCCTTTACCTAAGTTAACCGCGAGGGAACCTACCTTTACGCTCACGAAATTTAGCGAACCGCGTAGCAAAATGTGCCCTTCACCTCTCTTCTGTAAAGCGCACCAACAAGAAGTGTAAAGCGCAACTTCGATTTAATTAATAATCAATAAGTTATTTGTCATTCAATTTTTTTGATTGAACACGTCAATTCTCTTCGATTTTATCTCACCGAAAAAAACGTGATACTTATCACATCGACGGAACATCGTCCCCTTAACAGAAAACACCTGCGAGAGATTAATTATGAAAACCATTAAATATGCTGTAGCTGCTGTTGCCCTGTCCGCTCTGTCTTTTGGCGCATTCGCCGTAGAGCCAGTTTCATCCACTCAGGCTCAGAGCATGAATAAAATCGGTGTGGTGAGTGCAGAAGGCGCAACCACGCTGGACGGTCTGGAAGCCAAGCTGGCCGAGAAAGCGGCGGCTGCCGGTGCAAGCGGATATACCATCACCTCCGCTAACACCAATAACAAACTGAGCGGTACTGCGGTTATCTACAAATAATCGCCTGAATGAATGCTGTACCCTCGCCAAACCCTCTGGTGAGCTGCTCCAACCCTCATTGACCCTGTTGTTACCCTTGTTTGCCCGTCCGCCACTGGACGGGCTTTTTTTTGCCTAAAACGCCGCTTCAACGCGTTTCAGACCGGCCTCGACCGTGTCAGCTTCCCCGGTTGCCAGCAGGCAGCAGGCCATCTGCAGCTTAATAGCATGCGGCACAGGCACATTTCCGGCAAGGCACTGTTCAATCCAGCGCGCGGTGGTGAGCGGATCTTTCGCCTCGGGGAGAATGACTCCCGTATTCTCTTCCCCACGCTCCAGAATCGCACGCGTACCGGCAGAATCGATCAGCATCAGCTGAGGGCAGCGCAGTGGATTGGCATAAACTTCACCTTCCGTGCCGTGCATCAGCAGCGCCCTGCCGCCAATCTCCTCAAAAAATGTCCCAACACGCCCCACGTATTCCGGGTGTGAGACGCTGGAAAGGCGCAATGCGGCGTCTTCAGCAAACGGCGTCGCCAGCTTCGCCAGGGTATGCGCGCTGTTACGCACGCCCATTCGCCAGCGCATATCAAGCTGCTTTTCCAGCGGCGGACACAGAGCACCAACGGGGATGTAAACCGGTTCATGACCCTCCAGCTTTGCCTGCGCCTGGCCCGCATGACGCGTGGGTTCAATCCCCAGCATGCCAAAAATGGTCTCCGTCAGCACGCGCGTCGGATCTTCGCTGACCCCGTGTACCACCACCGGGAACCCCAGCTTATGTAATAAGATCGCCAGCAGCGGGGTCAGGTTTGCCTGCTTGCGCGCGCCGTTATAGCTGGGGATTACGATCGGCATCGGTTTTGCCACCGGCGGCGTTAAGCGCAGCGTTTGCGCCTGCATCGCCTCGTAAAAGCCGCGCATCTCCGCTTCGCCCTCGCCTTTAATACGTAGCGCAATCAGGATGCCGCCCATTTCCAGGTCCGGTACCTCTCCATTGAGCATACGGGTATACAGGGCGCGAGCGGTCTCATGGTCCAGATCGCGGGCGTGGTTTTTGCCCCGGCCTACCTCTTTGATAATCTTGCGATAATCCACGACATCTCTCCTGAAAATATCATCTTGTTAACAATATAGCCCCGTTGAACGTCTGGACGTTAGTTTTTTTCGACACAATCAACGTTTTGTTTTTATGGCGAAAAATGAAACTCAAGCATTATTTCAATTATTTGTGATTTCTGCAGAAGATTCTTAACGCATCAATATTTGTTTAAATAACCAGCGGAAAGTCATTAAGGGTCAACGGTGAAAACGTCCAGGCAACGCTATCACCAGAAACATATCAGGATTTGTTATGAACAAGGTTGCTTTAGGTTTAATTATCGCCGCAACGATAGGATGTTCTGCATCCGCATTTGCGACAACAAACGGTGAAGGTCAGATCAATTTCACCGGTGAAATTATCGATTCTGCTTGTCAGGTCGTGAATGGGTTGAGTAACCCATTAAATGTTCAGCTGGGCAAAGTGTCTAAAACGGTATTTACCGGCGCAGGCTCTACCAGCACATTGACGAAGTTTGATATTCAGTTAACGAACTGCCCGGAAACGGTCACCTCCGCTGCGATTAACTTCGGCGGTACGCCGGATGCGAATAACAACGCCACGCTGGCCTTAACGCCAGATACCGATGCAGCTACAGGTGTCGCTATTCAGCTGGTTGACGCGTCAGAGCAGCCGGTCACCCTGTATACACCGTCTCAGCAATATCCATTAGCCTCCGGCACGGCGGTTAACGATCTGGAGTTCGGCGCACGCTATATCCAAACCGGCGCTGCGATTACCGCAGGCCCTGCTAACTCTGTATCGACCTTCACCGTTATTTATAACTGATCTTATCAATCCTGAGATATTAATGCTTTTGCGGGCATTAATATCTCATCTATTTATTGAGAAATCTTTATGCGCCACGGTTATTTACTGAGCACTCTTTTACTGGTAGCCGCCACTGCACATGCAGGTGTCGTTATTAATGGCACCCGTCTGGTCTATCAGGGAGATAAAAAGGAATCATCTCTTGGTCTTTCAAATCCAGATGCGACGGATTATCTGGTGCAGTCCTGGGTTGATTCCGGCGGTAAAAACCTGGCCAAAGCCCCGTTCCTGATCACCCCGCCGCTTTTCCGTCTGGATGCGAAAGAAGATAACGTTCTGCGCGTGGTGCGTACGGGCGGAAATTTACCGGAAGACAGGGAATCCCTGTACTGGTTGAACATTAAAGCGATCCCTTCCTCAAAGCACGTTGAGGGGGTAAACACGCTGCAAATCGCCATTAACACCCGCATTAAATTGCTCTATCGCCCGTCCGCGGTAAAAGGCAGACCAGAAGATGTGGCCGATAAACTTGAATGGCGCCGCGAAGGTAACGATCTGGTCGTGAATAACCCAACGCCGTTCTATATGAATTTCCAGACCGTTACGTTGAATGGTCAGAAAATCACTAAAGCCACCTGGGCCGTCCCGAAAACGGAAACGCATTTTGCTTTACCTGGCAATGTCGGGGGCACGAACTTAACGTATTCCATTATTACTGATTACGGCAGCATCAGCCATACCTGGTCGAAATCCGTTCATTAATACTTCCCCGGTAATAAAATAATCATGTACAGCGATAAAAAGCCGTTCACCTGCCGATTTTCGTCATTGCTGGTCATTCTCTGTAGCCTGGCAATGGCGATCTTTGCGCAGCAGGTTATGGCTGATGATTATTTTAACCCGGCCCTGCTGGATATTGATAATCCCCAGCAGGGGAAAACCGATTTGTCCGTCTATGAAAAAGGCCCTGGCCAGGCGCCGGGTAAATATCAGGTCGCGGTATTTATCAATAACAATAAAATTGATACCCGCGATGTCACCTTCACTCTGCAAAAAGACGCTCAGGGTAACAGCACGCTGCAACCTTGCTTCACCCTGGACGATTTAAAAAGCCTCGGCATCAAAACGAAAAAATATCCGCAGCTGATGGCCAAAGGCCAGTGCGCCGATTTACACGCCATCCCTGCAGCATCCGCAACTTTCCGCGTTCGTAACCAGCAGCTGCTGCTGAGCATTCCCCAGTCGGCGCTCGGTCAGGTACCTCGCGGTTACATTGACCCAAAAGAATTTGACGAAGGGATCAACGCAGGCTTGCTTAACTACAGCGCCAATGCCAGCCAAAGCCATGCGCGCCAGCAGGGTGAACAGGATAACAGCAGCCAGTACGTTAACCTGCGTCCTGGCTTGAACATTGGCGCGTGGCGCGTTCGCAACTATTCCACCTGGAATCGCAGTACCACGGGTAAGGAGGAGGAACAGAAATTCACCTCCGTTTATACCTACGCGCAGCGCGATATTGTGGCGATGAAAAGCGACCTCACCGTCGGCCAGAGTTCCTCCCCATCCGACGTGTTTGACAGCGTCCCCTACACCGGCGTGGAGTTGAAATCCGACAACGACATGCTGCCGGACAGTGAAAAAGGCTACGCCCCCATTATTCGCGGCACCGCCCACAGTAACGCGCTGGTAGTGGTACGCCAGAACGGATACATCATTTATCAGAACACGGTCGCACCGGGCGCGTTCGAAATTAACGATCTCTACCCCACCGGCAGCAGCGGCGATCTTCAGGTCACCGTGAAAGAGACCGACGGCAGCGAAAGCCATTTCGTCGTGCCGTTTGCCTCCGTGCCGGTATTGCAGCGTGAAAAAAACCTGCGCTACAGCGTGACCGCCGGACGCTATCGTTCTTATGACAAAGACGTGGAGAAGACCCCGTTTGCCCAGGGCAGCGCCATCTACGGTTTACCCTACGGCTTTACCGCCTACGGCGGCGTGCAGCAGAGTAGCCATTATCAGTCTCAGGCGGCTGGCGTCGGGAAAAACATGGGCGATTTAGGGGCGTTCTCCATTGACGTCACCCGCGCCAAAGCCCTGTTGAAAAAACAGCAGGCCAGCAAAGGCCAGTCGTGGCGCGTGCGCTACAGCAAAGATATCGCCCGCTCGGGCACCAACTTCTCGCTGGCCGGCTACCGCTACAACAGCAAAGGGTTTTACACCCTCGAAGACACCATGGAGTCGTATACCCGCTCTGACGACTGGTCTGCACCGCAGCAGCGCCGCGCCCGAACCGAAGCCACCATCGACCAGACGCTGCCGGAAGGCTGGGGATCCGTCACCCTGAGCATGGTGAAAGAAACGTACTGGAGCCAGAGCCAGAACATGACCTCCATGAGTGTCAGCTACAACAACAGCTGGCACGGCGTGAGCTACAGCCTCAGCTACAGCATGAATAAAAACACCAGCGACAGCGATGAAGACGGTAATGAGGTAACGAACGACAATCAGTTCTCGCTGAGCGTCTCCGTGCCGCTGGACCACTGGATGCATAACACCTGGGCCACCTACAACCTGAACAACACCAAAGACGGCACGACGCAGAACATCGGCCTGAACGGCACGGCGCTGAAGGAAGACAACCTTAACTGGAACATTCAGGAAGGGTTGAGCAGCACCGGCAGCGGTAACTCCGCCAGCGTCAATGCCGACTACAAAGCGACCTATGGTGAAGTGAGCGCGGGGGTCAGTCAGGACAAATATCAGCAGACCGTGAACGTCGGTTTGCAGGGCGGCGTCATTGCCCATGCTAACGGGGTAACCCTGAGCCAGCCGCTCGGTGAGACCATCGCGCTGGTGAAAGCGCCGGGCACGCACGGAACCCATATCACTAACCAGACGGGCGTTGAGACCGACTTCCGCGGCTACACCGTCGTGCCGTTTGTTACCGCGTATCGCCATAACACCATCGCGCTGGATACCGAAACGCTGCCGGACAACGCCGACGTCACCCACGCGGCGCAGATCGTGACCCCAACCCGCGGGGCCGTGGTGCGCGCCAGCTTTAATACCCGCGTGGGTAACCGCGTCCTGATGACGTTGACACAAAACGGTAAACCGCTGCCCTTCGGTGCAACGGTAACCACGGACGATAAGGACAGCGAGTTTATTGTCGGTAACGATGGGCAGACCTATCTCTCTGGTCTGCCACAGCAAGGGCATCTCAACGTTTCCTGGGGACAGGAGGCGAGCGAGCACTGCGTCGCTGACTATGCGCTAACGGATGAGAAAGAGAAAACCAGCATCATTAACGCTGCCGCGCAGTGTCACTGATCCACCGTTCAGGCTAACGACTATGCAACTGATTAAACAATGCTTTTTCTTACTGGTTCTGGGAACCGCCGCGTTATTTATGCCGCACGCAAGGGCAACCTGTACGACGCCGGACCTGCCGAAAATGATCAACGTGGCTTCTATCTCCGTTCCGACCACGCTGGCCGTTGGTGAAACGATCCCGGGTACAGAGCAGATCGCCCATATAGCCGGTAATTGTGACAATGCGGAAGATAACGGGCTGGAAATTGTCTCTTGTTACTACGGCACTGGTTCTGAGATCCCTGGCCTGAAAGGAGTCTACGATTCGGGCGTCCCCGGCGTCGGTGTGGCGCTGATGAACGATCGTGGGCAGCGCATCAGCGGAGCCGGAGGGGTTAACTGCATTTCTACGGGAACGCCGGTGGGTTATGTTTCCAGCGATGGCAAACAGACCTTTAATTTCAACGTCACGCTGGAGTTGGTCAAAACCAGCGATACCGTCGCGTCAGGCACGCTGAATCAAAGTCAGACCCGCTTTGGCATCGGGGTTTATCACCACGAAGGGCTGGGCGATCCCAACACCATCTCCTATGCGGGCAACGTTATTCTGAAAGAGGTCACCTGCTCCGTCCTGCCGAAAAATCTCACCGTTAATCTGGGGGACTTCCCGGTCAGCGATTTCGTCAGCGTGGGGATGCTCTCTTCCCCGGCACAAAACTTTGACGTTACGGTGAACTGCAACAGCACCGTACAACCTGAGGTAAAAATTACCAGCGCAAACGGCTATGAAACGGCGTTTGAAGGGGTGCTGAAACTCACGCAACAACCCGGCGCGGCAACAGGCGTCGGCGTAAGAATGCTGTTCGACGACAATATCGCCACCTTTGATACCTACGTTAACACCCGAAGCGAAGCCATCGCCAACGAAACGCTGACCATACCGTTTGAGGTGCGCTACGAGCAGGTCAGCGACATGGTCACCCCCGGCCCGGCCAATACCGTTGCCACCATCACGCTTGCCTATAAGTGACCGACATGAAAAAGACAATCGCACTTCTGGCGCTGGGGCTGATCGCCCAGGCGCACGCCGACGATATTCAGATCCAGATGACGGGCAACATTTACGCCAATACCTGCATCATCGACAGCGCCAGCCGCAACCTGACGGTGGATTTAGGCCAGGCAGTATCCGGCGATTTTAAAGACGTGGGCGATACCGGCGAGTGGAAAGATTTTTCCCTTTCAGTGTCACATTGCCCGGCCACGCTCGCCCTTGCCACGGCCTATTTCTACGGCCAGGCCGACAGCGCGCACCCGACTAAGTTCGCCAATATCGGCAGCGCAAAAGGGCTGGCGCTGGAGCTGGCAGACCGTCAGGACAAAATCCTGATTGCCCCGCAGGCGGCCTTTAACGCCGTCATTAATCCAGGTGACCACACGGCCACGTTTCCGTTGTCCGCACGCTATTACGCCACCGCCATACCCGTCACGGCCGGCACGTTCAGCAGCGTAGTGCAGGTGACATTCACTTACCAGTAGGACCGCGCCTCT
Organism: Enterobacter sp. 296B2; assembly: GCF_034106185.1. NCBI lineage: Bacteria > Pseudomonadati > Pseudomonadota > Gammaproteobacteria > Enterobacterales > Enterobacteriaceae > Enterobacter > Enterobacter sp. 296B2. The sequence continues at coordinate 100,206 of NZ_JAWNCA010000014.1, forward strand.
TAGCACGGATGCTTTTACCACGCCCGGCGGCCAGTTTTGCCGGGCGTTTTTTTACCTCCGGCACCTCCGGCTGTTCGATCGGGAAAACAGGCAGCGCGTTCAGCAAACGCTGGCCGTAGTTTTTGGTGAGCAGACGCTTGTCATAAATCACCACCTCGCCCCAGCAGCCGTGGCTACGAATAAGACGCCCCACCTGCTGAATCAGGTTAAACGACGCCGCAGGCAGGCTCTGCACCTCAAACGGATAGCGGTTAAGACTCTTCAGCCACTCCCCCTCGGTGATCACCACCGGGCTGTCGATGGGCGGGAAGGCAATTTTATGGATGTGCACCTGCGTCAGGTAGTCCCCTTTCAGATCCAGACCTTCGGCAAACGACTGTAGCCCCACCAGCACGCTGCGCTCGCCGTTATCAATACGCTTGCGGTGGGTTTCCACCAGCCGATAGCGCGGCTGATCGCCCTGCACCAACAGAAGTAAACGCAGATCGGTGACGTGTTCGAGGAAGCGCTGCATCGCCCGCCCGCTGGCAAACAGCACCAGCATGCCGGGATACTTTTTACTCTCGACCTGTTCACGGAAGTAGGCCGCCATCTCCGCAATGTGCTGCTCTTCGTTGTCGATAAGCGGCTCAAATTTCATGCGCGGAATCACCAGCTTGCCCTGCTCGCAGTGGTTAAAGGGCGAGTCCAGCGCCACAAAACGGTCGCCCGCTTTCTCCTTCAGGCCGCTCATCTCCTGCAGCCTGGAGAAGCTGTTCAGGGAGCGCAGGGTTGCGGAGGTGACAACCACGTGCGGCACGCTGCGCCAGATCAGCTTTTCCAGCTGATCTGCCACGCGAATGCCCACGCAGTGGAAAAAGAGGTGGACCTGCCCATCCCGCACTTCACGGGTGGCCCATTTGGTGACCGGCGCCCCCGACGCCTGAGCCATCGAAGCCAGACGCCAGAGCTTGCTCTGCGCCTCAAACATCCCCAGCGCGCGGTTCATCTGCAGCAGAATACGGTGCAGGCGCACCACGTCGTGCGAGCCCGTTTTCTCGCTCAGATCGTTTAAGAACATCTCCGCCAGCCCGCGCAGCTTTTCCAGATGCTTCGCCAGCTGCTGGCAGATCTCCATCACCTCTTCCGGTAGTTCCCCCATCGCAAAGCGGTGTTCGGCTTCCTGGGCGGCAGGAAGATAGAGGTTCAGGATGTTGTTCAGGGACGAAATGAGGCTATAAACCTCTTCACAGTGCTCGCTCAGCCGCTCCGGGACCGCCAGCGGCGGCGTGGTTTTCGGGCGGAACTGCTCCATGCAGGTCGCCACCAGCTTGCAGAAGAGATCGAGCTGCAGGCGGAACCAGGGCGCCGTAATTTCAGCGCTCATTTCCAGCGCGTCCCGCGCCACGTCCGGCAGATGATGGCCTTCATCAAGCACCAGCAGCAGGTTTTTAGGCTCCGGCAGCACCGCTTCGCTCTCAAGCGCGGCCATCACCAGCGCGTGGTTAGCCACAACCACCTCCGCCTCCTGAATTTCGCGCCGGGCGACAAAGAACGGGCACTCGCGGTAGTAGTGACAGTTGCGGTTCAGGCAGCTTGCTTTATCGGTGCTGAGCCTGCGCCATAAGTAGTCGCTAATCGCCAGGCTGGTGTGATCCCGCAGGCCGTCCCACTTATAGCCGTCGAGCTCGGTTTTCAGCTTTGCACACTGCTCCTGCTCCGCCTTATTGTTTGGCGTCAGCTCGTCATCCAGAAACGCGAGCAGATCCTGTTGATTCGGCTCGCTGCTGGCAAGCGCCGCCAGGTTACGCGGGCACACGTAGCGCCCGCGCCCAAAGGCGGCGGTAAACCGCAGATCGGGGATGATTTTGCGCAGCAGGGGCAAATCTTTGCTGAAGATCTGATCCTGCAGCGCCACGTTGGCGGTGCTGACCACCAGCGTTTTGTCCTCTTCCCGCGCAATCGCGATGCCGGGAATGAGATACGACAAGGTTTTCCCGACTCCGGTCGGGGCTTCAATCGCCAGATGTCGCCCGTCGTCCCCGGCGAGCGTTTTTGCCACGTCGGCAATCATCTGCCGCTGCGGCGCTCGGGGGATAAAATCGGGGATCTGCTGCTGTAGCGCCTTATACCATGCGCCAATTTGCGCTTTCAGCGCCGCGGTTAAAGCCATTGGAAAACCTAAAACACTGTATAAACAGCCACTATTGTGGCACTTTCTCTTCTCTGCCGCAAAAAGAAAAGCCCGGCTTTACGACCGGGCTTCCAGATTACTGCGGGTTAGCAGGCTTGCGCGGGCGGCGTCGGCGCAGCCCTTCCCCTGCCGGCTTGCCTTCGCCGCTGCGCCACGGGCTTTCACCCGCCGGCTTGCCGTCGCTGTTGCGACGAGGCGGTTTGCCCGATGATTTTGGCGCGCCGCCTTCTGAACGACGCGGCTGCTGACCGCGACCGCCGCCGCCCTGACCGCGACCGCCACCCTGACGACCGTTCTGAATCGGCTCGGCTTTGATGGACGGGTCCACTTCGTAACCCGGGGTTTCAATGCGCGGGATCTCTTTCTTCAGCAGACGTTCGATGTCACGCAGCAGCTTGTGCTCGTCCACGCAGACCAGAGAGAGCGCCTCACCGGTTGCCGCCGCACGACCGGTACGGCCGATACGGTGCACGTAGTCTTCCGGGACGTTCGGCAGCTCGTAGTTCACCACGTGCGGCAGCTCTTCAATATCGAGGCCACGGGCAGCGATGTCGGTCGCCACCAGCACGCGGATGTCGCCAGACTTGAAGTCCGCCAGCGCGCGGGTACGCGCGCCCTGGCTCTTGTTACCGTGAATGGCGGCGCTGCGGATGCCGTCTTTATTCAGCTGTTCCGCCAGGTGGTTAGCGCCGTGCTTGGTGCGGGTAAAGACCAGCACCTGCTGCCAGTTACCCTGGCCGATCATCTGGGAGAGCAGTTCGCGCTTGCGCTTTTTATCCACAAAGTGCACGTGCTGCGTCACCTGCTCGGAGGCGGTGTTGCGGCGCGCCACTTCCACTTCGAGTGGGTTATGCAGCAGCTTTTCCGCCAGCGCCTTGATCTCGTCGGAGAAGGTCGCGGAAAAGAGCAGGTTCTGGCGACGCGGGGGCAGCTTAGCCAGCACGCGGCGAATGTCGTGGATAAAGCCCATGTCGAGCATGCGGTCGGCTTCGTCCAGCACCAGAATTTCGATGTTATCCAGCTTCACCGCGTTCTGGTGTTCCAGATCCAGCAGACGGCCCGGCGTTGCCACCAGAACGTCCACGCCGCCGCGCAGCTTCATCATCTGCGGGTTAATGCTCACGCCACCGAAAACCACCAGCGAGCGAATGTTCAGGTAGCGGCTGTACTCACGCACGTTCTCACCAATCTGCGCCGCCAGCTCGCGGGTTGGGGTGAGGATCAGCGCGCGCACCGGACGACGGCCTTTGGCGTGCGGCTGGTTTTTTACCAGCAGCTCTAACAGCGGCAGGGTAAAGCCCGCGGTTTTACCGGTGCCGGTCTGGGCGCTGGCCATCAGGTCACGGCCCTGAAGCACTGCGGGGATCGCCTGCTGCTGGATTGGGGTTGGCTCAACGTAGCCCTGCTCTGCGATGGCGCGCAGAATTTCCGGGTTCAGGCCAAGGGAATCAAAAGACATAAAAACTCCGAACCGCCCCGACCATCACAGGTGTAGTTTTCAGGGAGATATAACAATTAGGAGGACAAAAACCACAATGTCGCGAAGGGGCGGAGTGTAGCAGCTTTTGTGACGTGGCGCATAAAATATCCCTCAGCATTCCCTCGACGTTAGCGGGAATCAGGCATAATCTTAATCAATCGATTGATTAATTCTTAATGACGCCATGAATACGACACCCACAACAACCAAAGGTGAACAGGCCAAAAATCAGCTTATCGCCGCCGCGCTGGCGCAGTTTGGCGAGTACGGGCTGCATGCGACCACGCGCGATATTGCCGCGCTGGCCGGGCAGAACATTGCGGCGATTACCTACTATTTTGGCTCAAAAGAAGATTTATACCTCGCCTGCGCCGAGTGGATCGCCGATTTTATCGGCGCGCAGTTTCACCCGCACGTTGAGGAAGCTACCGCGCTGCTCAGCCAGCCGTCACCCGATCGCGCCGCCGTACGCCAGCTTATTCTCAAAGCCTGCCATAATATGATTCGCCTGCTGACGCACGACGATACGCTCAACCTGAGCAAGTTTATTTCCCGGGAACAGCTCTCCCCGACTGCCGCCTACCAGCGGGTACACGATCGGGTAATTGCCCCGATGCATACCCACCTGACCCGGCTGATCGCTGCGTATACCGGGCGGGACGCCAGCGATACCGACACTATTTTGCATACCCACGCCCTGCTGGGTGAAATTCTCGCCTTCCGTCTGGGGCGGGAAACCATCCTGTTACGCACCGGCTGGACACAATTCGATGAGGATAAAGCCGCGCAGATTAGCCAGGTTATCGCCTGTCATCTCGATCTGATCCTGCAAGGCTTAACGCAAAGGAGCCTGAAGTCATGAAAAAACCTGTCGCCATCATTCTGGTGGTTGTTGTTTTGCTTGCCGCGGGAATCGGTGGCTGGCTGTGGTATCAGAGCCAGCAGGATCGGGGCCTGACGCTGTACGGTAACGTGGATATTCGTACTGTGAATATGAGCTTCCGCGTTGGCGGACGTCTCGCCTCGCTGAGCGTTGACGAAGGCGATGCCATCAAAGCCGGTCAGACGCTGGGCGCGCTGGATAAAGCCCCTTTTGAGAACGCGCTGTTGCAGGCTAAAGCTGGCGTTTCCGTCGCGCAGGCGCAGTATGACCTGATGCTGGCAGGCTATCGCGATGAAGAGATTGCCCAGGCCGCCGCCGCCGTTAAGCAGGCCAAAGCCGCGTACGACTATGCGCAGAACTTCTATAACCGCCAGCAGGGACTGTGGAAAAGCCGCACCATTTCCGCCAACGATCTGGAAAACGCGCGGTCATCCCGGGACCAGGCGCAGGCAACGCTGAAGTCCGCGCAGGATAAATTAAGCCAGTACCGCTCCGGTAACCGCGAGCAGGACATTGCCCAGGCGAAAGCCAGCCTTGAACAGGCGCAGGCCCAGCTGGCGCAGGCGGAACTGGATCTGCACGACACGACCTTAATCGCTCCCTCTGACGGCACGCTGATGACCCGCGCCGTGGAGCCGGGCAGCATGCTCAGCGCTGGCAGTACTGTCTTAACGCTCTCCCTGACCCGTCCGGTGTGGGTGCGCGCCTACATTGACGAGCCGAACCTCGGGCAGATGCAGCCGGGCCGCGAGCTGCTGCTCTATACCGACGGCCGCCCGGACAAGCCGTATCACGGCAAGGTGGGCTTTGTCTCCCCTACCGCTGAATTTACGCCGAAAACGGTGGAAACACCGGACCTGCGTACCGACCTGGTATACCGCCTGCGCATCATCGTCACCGATGCGGACGACGCGCTGCGTCAGGGCATGCCTGTTACCGTGACCATAAACGACGGGGAACGACATGAATGATGCGGTTATCCAGCTCAACGGTCTGGTCAAACGCTTCGCGGGCATGGACAAGCCGGCGGTCGCGCCGCTGAACTGCACCATTCAGAAAGGCTACGTAACCGGGCTGGTCGGCCCGGACGGCGCGGGGAAAACCACGCTGATGCGGATGCTGGCGGGGTTGCTCAAGCCGGACGAAGGCTCGGCCAGCGTGCTTGGCCTGGACCCGATAAAAGACGACGGCGCGCTCCACGCCATGCTCGGCTATATGCCGCAGAAGTTTGGCCTGTATGAAGATCTGACGGTGATGGAAAACCTGAACCTGTACGCCGACCTGCGCAGCGTCACCGGTGAAACGCGGCAGAAAACCTTCGCCCGACTGCTGGAGTTTACCTCCCTCGGCCCGTTCACCGACCGGCTGGCGGGCAAGCTCTCCGGCGGGATGAAGCAGAAGCTGGGTCTGGCCTGCACGCTGGTGGGCGAGCCGAAGGTGCTGCTGCTGGATGAGCCCGGCGTCGGCGTGGACCCGATTTCCCGCCGCGAGCTGTGGCAGATGGTGCACGAGCTGGCGGGCGACGGGATGCTGATCCTCTGGAGTACCTCCTACCTCGACGAAGCGGAACAGTGTCGGGACGTGCTGCTGATGAACGAGGGTGAACTGCTCTATCAGGGCGAACCAACCGAACTGACGCAAACCATGGCCGGGCGCAGCTTCCTGCTGCACAGCCCGCAGGAGTCGAACCGCAGGTTGCTCCAGCGGGTGCTGAAGCTGCCGCAGGTCAGCGACGGGATGATTCAGGGCCGCTCGGTGCGCATTATTCTCAAAAAAGAGGCCACCGCCGACGACGTTCGCCAGGCGCAGGGGATGCCTGAGATCGAGATAGAAGAGACTGCACCGCGCTTTGAGGACGCGTTTATCGACCTACTGGGCGGCGCGGGTACATCAGAGTCGCCGCTTGCCGCCATTCTGCATACGGTGGAAGGCACGCCGGGCGAAACGGTCATTGAAGCGAAATCGCTCACCAAAAAGTTCGGGGATTTCGCCGCCACCGATAACGTCAATTTCGCGGTGAAGCGCGGCGAGATTTTTGGTCTTCTGGGGCCGAACGGCGCGGGAAAATCGACCACCTTTAAGATGATGTGCGGCCTGCTGGTGCCGACATCCGGCAAGGCGCTGGTGCTGGATATGGATCTGAAGGTCAGCTCCGGCAAGGCGCGCCAGCATCTGGGGTATATGGCGCAGAAGTTTTCCCTGTATGGCAACCTGACGGTCGAGCAGAATCTGCGCTTTTTCTCCGGCGTGTACGGCCTGCGCGGGCGCGCGCAGAATGAGAAAATCCGCCGCATGAGCGACGCCTTTGGGTTAACGAATATTGCTTCCCATGCCACCGACGAATTGCCGCTCGGCTTTAAGCAGCGGCTGGCGCTGGCCTGCTCGCTGATGCACGAACCCGATATTCTTTTCCTGGATGAGCCGACCTCCGGCGTTGACCCCCTCACCCGCCGCGAGTTCTGGCTGCACATCAACAGCATGGTGGAAAAAGGGGTGACCGTGATGGTGACCACCCACTTTATGGACGAGGCGGAGTACTGCGACCGTATCGGGCTGGTCTATCGCGGCAAGCTGATCGCCCACGGCACGCCAGACGACCTGAAGGAGCAGGCCGCTGACGAAGAACAGCCAGACCCGACTATGGAGCAGGCGTTTATTACCCTCATCCACGACTGGGACAAGGAGAATGCCCATGCGCAGTAGTGCTATATCCTGGCGCCGGGTGCGCGCGCTGTGTATTAAAGAGACGCGGCAGATCGTGCGCGATCCCAGCAGCTGGCTGATTGCGGTGGTGATCCCCCTGCTGCTGCTGTTTATCTTTGGCTACGGCATTAACCTCGACTCCAGCAAGCTGCGGGTCGGGATTTTGCTTGAGCAGCAGAGCGAAGAGGCGCTGGACTTTACCCACGCCATGACCGGCTCGCCCTATATCGACGCCACCGTCAGCGACAACCGGCAGGAGCTGATCCAGAAAATGCAGGCCGGGAAAATTCGCGGCCTGATCGTCATCCCGGTGGATTTCGCCGCCAACATGGCGCGGGCGAATACCAATGCACCGATCCAGGTGATTACCGACGGCAGCGAGCCGAATACCGCCAACTTCGTACAGGGCTACGCGGAGGGGATCTGGCAGCTCTGGCAGATGCAGCGCGCGGAAGACCGGGGCGAGACGTTTGAACCGCTTATCGACGTGCAGACGCGCTACTGGTTTAACCCCGCCGCCATCAGCCAGCATTTTATTATTCCGGGCGCGGTGACCATCATCATGACGGTGATCGGCGCAATCCTCACCTCGCTGGTGATCGCCCGCGAGTGGGAGCGCGGCACCATGGAGGCGCTGCTCTCCACCGAGGTGACCCGGGTCGAGCTGCTGCTGTGCAAGCTTATCCCCTACTACTTCCTCGGCATGCTGGCGATGCTGCTCTGCATGCTTGTGGCAGTCTTTATCCTCGGCGTGCCGTACCGCGGCTCGCTGGTGGTGCTGTTCTTTATCACCAGCCTGTTTTTACTCAGCACGCTGGGGATGGGGCTACTCATCTCCACCATCACCCGCAACCAGTTTAATGCCGCGCAGGTGGCGCTGAACGCCGCTTTCCTGCCGTCGATAATGCTCTCCGGGTTTATCTTCCAGATAGACAGCATGCCGGCGGTGATCCGCGCCGTGACCTACATCATTCCGGCGCGCTACTTCGTGAGCACGCTGCAGAGCCTGTTCCTGGCGGGGAATATTCCGGTGGTGCTGATCGTCAACACCCTGTTTCTGATGGCGTCGGCGGTGATGTTTATCGGGTTGACGTGGATGAAAACCAAACGGCGACTGGATTAAGGAGCGCACATGTTTCACCGTTTATGGACACTGATCCGCAAAGAGCTGCAATCCCTGCTGCGCGAGCCGCAAACCCGCGCCATTCTGGTGCTGCCGGTGCTGCTTCAGGTTTTACTGTTCCCGTTTGCCGCCACCCTTGAGGTGACCAACGCCACCATTGCCATTTACAACGAAGACAACGGCAAACACGCCGTCGAGCTGACGCAGCGTTTCGCCCGCGCGAAGGCCTTTACCCACATCCTGCTGCTGAAAAGCCCGCAGGAGATCCAGCCCACCATCGACACGCAAAAAGCGCTGCTGCTGGTACGCTTCCCGGCGGATTTCTCCCGCAACCTGGACACCTTCCAGACCGCGCCGATGCAGCTGATCCTCGACGGGCGCAACTCCAACAGCGCCCAGATAGCGGCGAACTATCTGCAGCAGGTGGTGAAGGATTACCAGCAGGAGCTGATGGACGGCAAACCGAAGCCCAACAACAGCGAGCTGGTGGTGCGCAACTGGTACAACCCGAATCTGGACTACAAGTGGTTTGTGGTCCCGTCGCTAATCGCCATGATCACCACCATCGGGGTAATGATCGTCACCTCCCTGTCCGTCGCCCGCGAGCGCGAGCAGGGCACGCTGGATCAGCTGCTGGTCTCCCCGCTCGCCACCTGGCAGATTTTCGTCGGCAAAGCGGTGCCGGCGCTGATCGTCGCAACGTTCCAGGCCACCATCGTGCTGGGGGTGGGGATTTGGGCCTACGAGATCCCGTTCGCCGGTTCGCTGGCGCTGTTTTACTTCACGATGGTGATTTACGGGCTGTCGCTGGTGGGATTTGGACTGCTGATATCCGCGCTCTGCTCGACGCAGCAGCAGGCGTTTATCGGGGTATTCGTCTTTATGATGCCGGCGATTCTGCTCTCCGGGTACGTTTCGCCCGTCGAGAACATGCCGGTGTGGCTCCAGGATTTAACGTGGATAAACCCGATTCGACACTTTACGGATATCACCAAGCAGATCTATCTGAAGGATGCGAGTCTGGACATTGTCTGGGGAAGTTTGTGGCCGCTACTGGTCATAGCGGCCACGACGGGCTCAGTGGCCTATGCGATGTTTAGACGCAACATTGCGTAGCTTTTTCTCTTTGGTGAGCAACGAGACGACAGCTGGCCCTGCGAGGATTGCCAGACCCGCCAGGGCCAGCAGCAGGTTGTTTTGCAGCACGCGTGACAGCAGCCAAAGCACGATCATCGCGGCACCAAAGTACCAGGTGGTGGTGAGCTCTTCGAGCACATCACCCACCTCGCGCCAGCGCGCTTCATGGTGGCGCTGTAAGAACAGCATCGACAGCACGGTGACGCCATAGAGGACGCACAGTCCTAAGCCAACACGCACCAGCGTGCCGCTCATCCAGCCCATCACCAGTACGGCCACGACCAGTAAATGCAACATTATCTGCCAGCAACTCAAACCGGTTGCGACACGAACACGTTGTTGCCACTTCATGGCTTCTCTCCTGAAGGATTTTTCTCTGCTTAATCAGACTACCGCACTTTACGGAAAATTCCGTAACGCCGCATCTTTTTGTGACGCCGACTACACTTTATTTTCATCGGGATAGTCACCCAGGAAGGTGTTTATGAGCAAAAAAACGCAGCATTTCTCGCTTAAGGTGCTGACGATAAACATTCATAAGGGCTTCACAGCATTTAACCGCCGCTTCATTTTACCGGAGCTGCGCGACGCGGTACGCACCGTCAGCGCGGACATTGTCTGCCTGCAGGAGGTGATGGGCGCGCACGAGGTGCATCCCATGCATTTCGAAAACTGGCCCGATACGCCGCACTACGAATTTCTGGCCGACACCATGTGGAGCGATTACGCTTACGGCCGCAACGCGGTCTATCCGGAAGGCCATCACGGAAACGCCGTGCTGTCGCGTTTTCCTATCGAACATTACGAGAACCGGGACGTCTCCGTTGGAGAGAGCGAAAAGCGCGGGCTGCTTTACTGCCGCATCGCACCGCCGGATCTTGACGTACCCGTTCACGTAGGCTGCGTTCACCTTGGCCTGCGTGAAGCCCACCGTCAGGCGCAGCTACAGATGCTGGCTGACTGGACTAATGCGCTTCCCGAAGGCGACCCCGTGGTGGTGGCCGGTGATTTTAACGACTGGCGGCAGCGGGCCAACCATCCTCTGAAGGTGAATGCGGGGCTGGAGGAGATTTTCACCCGGGCACACGGTCGTCCCGCACGGACGTTTCCCGTGCGCTTTCCCCTGCTGCGCCTGGACCGCATCTACGTGAAAAATGCGCATGCCAGCAGCCCGACGGCGCTGGCGTTACTTAACTGGCGACATCTTTCCGACCATGCCCCGCTGAGCGCGGAGATCCACTTATGAAATGCACATGGCAGGAAGGTAACCGTATTACGCTGTTGGAAAACGGCGATAACTTTTATCCGGCAGTCTTCGAGGCGATTAGCCACGCGCAGCAGAAAGTCTACCTTGAAACGTTTATCTGGTTTGAAGACGACGTTGGCAGGCAGCTGCACAGCGCGCTGCTGCATGCCGCCCGGCGCGGAATAAAAATCGAGGCCCTGCTCGACGGGTATGGCTCGCCGGATCTCAGCGATGAATTTGTTAATGAACTCACCGCCGCTGGCGTGGTGTTCCGTTACTACGATCCTGGTCCTCGCCTGTTCGGCATGCGCACCAACCTGTTCCGCCGCATGCACCGCAAAATCGTTGTGGTGGACGAAACGGTGGCGTTCGTGGGCGGCATTAACTACTCCGCCGAGCATATGTCGGATTACGGCCCGGAGGCCAAGCAGGACTACGCGATCCGCATTGAGGGACCGGTGGTTCAGGACATCCAGCTGTTCGTGCTGGAAAACTTGCCCGGTAAAGAGGCCGCTCGCCGCTGGTGGCGACGCCGTCATCGCCCGGAAGAGAACCGCAAGCCCGGCGAAGCGCAGGCACTGTTTGTCTGGCGGGACAACGAGGAGCATCGGGACGATATTGAACGTCACTACCTGAAGATGCTGGCCAATGCGAAGCGCGAAGTGATTATCGCCAACGCCTATTTCTTCCCCGGCTACCGCATTCTGCACGCCATGCGCAACGCGGCCCGCCGCGGCGTCCGGGTGAAACTCATCGTGCAGGGCGAGCCGGATATGCCGATTGTGAAGGTCGGCGCGCGTCTGCTCTACCGCTATCTGGTTAAAAGCGGCGTGCAGATATATGAATACCGCCGCCGCCCGCTGCACGGCAAAGTGGCCGTGATGGATGACCACTGGGCAACCGTTGGCTCCAGTAATCTCGATCCGCTGAGCCTGTCGCTTAACCTGGAAGCGAACCTGATCATCCACGACCGCCAGTTTAATCAGACCCTGCGCGATAACCTTCAGGGACTTATCAATAAGGACTGCGTGCGGGTGGATGAATCCATGGTGCCGAAACGGAGCTGGTGGAACGTTGGCGTCGGCGTGGTGGTGTTCCACTTCCTGCGCCACTTCCCGGCGATGGTCGGCTGGCTGCCGGCGCATACGCCGAAGCTGGCGCAGGTGGATCCGCCGGTACAACCCGAAATGGAAACCCAGGACCGCGTTGAAGCGGAAGATGGAGGCAAACCCTGATGTCAAAATCTCATCCTCGCTGGCGGCTGGCGAAAAAAATCCTCACCTGGGTATTCTTTATCGCGGTCGCGGTACTGCTGGTGATCTACGCGCAGAAAGTGGACTGGGAAGAGGTGTGGAAGGTTATCCGCAACTATAACCGACTGGTGCTGCTCGGCGCCGTTGGGCTGGTGATCGTGAGCTACCTGATGTACGGCTGCTATGACCTGCTCGGCCGCGCCTACTGCGGACACAAGCTGGCTAAACGTCAGGTGATGCTGGTGTCGTTTATCTGCTACGCCTTTAACCTGACGCTGAGCACCTGGGTCGGGGGGATTGGCATGCGCTATCGCCTGTACTCGCGGCTTGGCCTGCCGGGTGGGACGATCACGCGCATTTTCTCATTAAGCATCACCACCAACTGGCTGGGCTATATTCTGCTCGGCGGGGTAATTTTCACCATCGGCGTGGTGCAGCTGCCCGCGCACTGGTATATCGACGAAGCCACGCTGCGCATTCTCGGCTTCGTGCTGCTGCTGATCATCGCCGTGTATTTGTGGGCCTGCGCCTTTGCCAGACGCCGCCATATGACCATTAAAGGGCAGAAACTGGTACTGCCGTCGTGGAAGTTCGCGGTACTGCAGATGGCGGTTTCCAGCGCCAACTGGATGGCGATGGGGGCGATCATCTGGCTGTTGATTGGCGAGGACGTGAACTACTTCTTCGTGCTGGGCGTGCTGCTGGTGAGCAGTATCGCCGGCGTTATCGTGCATATCCCGGCAGGGATTGGGGTGCTGGAGGCGGTATTTATTGCGTTGCTGGCCGGAGAGCATGTCTCACAGGGAACGATTATTGCCGCCCTGCTAGCCTACCGCATGCTCTATTACTTCCTGCCGCTGGCACTGGCCACGGTCTGTTATCTGGTGCTGGAGAGTCGGGCGAAAAAGCTGAGGGCGAAGAACGAGAGGATGTTAGCGAAGTGAATAAGTCGGGTGGCGGCTTCGCCTTACCCGACCTTCGGTTCGCGTTTCGTAGGCCGGGTAAGGC
>NZ_JAWNCA010000015.1:0-107778 GCF_034106185.1 Enterobacter sp. 296B2
ATATTAGTAATTTCAACATTCATGTAGATGAATGTGCTAAATAATAACCAGTTGTTAAATTTTTGTACAAAATCACGCGACGATAGCGCAGCGACGCGCTTGTAGAGAAAACTTTCTCTATCATTTTGAATATTATTGGTTTTTCTTAATGTTCAACGTCTGGCAGGGCCGCCACCAAAGATACGGCACTCACCGTAAAAGAGAATTGCTTAACAAATTTGCAAAATGTATTGGCGCGTGTTTACGCCATTTGATACTTTCCGGCCTAATATTTTGCAGCATAAAACAACCAGATGAGAATTATTTTCATATAGTCCTCTTCTCAGATATCCGGCACAGGTCTCAAACAGGGGAGGCCTGGCAAGAATCGACGCAAGACGGCCATACGAGCGGTCAGTAATAAAAAAGTCGGTGATAGCAAGAAGTAAAAAAAGAACCTGACAGCAGCAAAAAAAACTCCTGCGCTGTACAGGCCCCAACAGGGGATTAAACAGCTGGCGAAAGCCAGTAATTATAATGAGTGGAGTACCAACACAATGTCCATCATCACAAAAAAAAATCTGGTAGCGGCGGGGATTTTAACTGCGCTAATCGCGGGCAACGCTGCAATGGCTGCGGACGTTCCTGCAGGTGTTCAACTGGCGGAGAAACAGACGCTGGTTCGTAACAACGGTGCGGAAGTGCAGTCTCTCGACCCGCACAAAATTGAAGGCGTTCCTGAGTCGAACGTTAACCGCGACCTTTTCGAAGGCTTGCTGGTGACTGACGTAGACGGCCACCCGGCACCGGGTGTGGCAGAAAAGTGGGAAAACAAAGATTTCAAAGTCTGGACCTTCCATCTGCGTAAAGATGCCAAATGGTCCGACGGTACACCGGTTACCGCCGAAGATTTCGTGTATAGCTGGCAGCGTCTGGCGAATCCAAACACCGCTTCTCCGTATGCGAGCTATCTGCAGTATGGCCACATCGCCAATATCGATGACATCATCGCTGGTAAAAAGCCGGTCACCGACCTGGGCGTGAAGGCGATTGATGCTAATACCTTTGAAGTGACGTTGAGCGAACCTGTTCCGTACTTCTATAAGCTGCTGGTTCACCCGTCCGTATCGCCTGTACCAAAATCCGCTGTCGAAAAATTTGGTGAAAAATGGACACAGCCTGCCAATATCGTGACCAACGGTGCCTATAAGCTCAAAGACTGGGTGGTCAACGAACGTATGGTGCTGGAGCGTAACCCGCAGTACTGGGATAACGCTAAGACCGTTATTAATCAGGTCACCTACCTGCCAATCTCTTCCGAAGTGACCGACGTTAACCGCTACCGCAGCGGCGAAATCGACATGACCTATAACAACATGCCGATTGAACTGTTCCAGAAGCTGAAGAAAGAGATCCCGAAAGAAGTTCACGTCGATCCGTATCTGTGCACCTATTACTACGAAATCAACAACCAGAAAGCACCGTTCACCGACGTGCGCGTTCGTACTGCGCTGAAGCTGGCACTGGATCGCGATATTATCGTGAACAAAGTGAAAAACCAGGGCGATCTGCCAGCGTACAGCTACACACCTCCGTATACCGATGGGATGAAGCTGGTTGAGCCTGAGTGGTTCAAGTGGTCACAGGAAAAACGAAACGAAGAGGCGAAAAAACTGCTGGCTGAAGCAGGATACACCGCAGATAAACCGCTGACGTTTAACCTGCTGTACAACACATCAGATCTGCATAAGAAACTGGCGATTGCGGTCGCGTCTATCTGGAAGAAAAACCTGGGCGTGAACGTTAAGCTGGAAAACCAGGAGTGGAAAACCTTCCTCGATACGCGTCATCAGGGGACCTTCGACGTGGCGCGTGCGGGTTGGTGTGCGGACTATAACGAACCGACCTCATTCCTGAACACCATGCTCAGCGACAGTTCCAACAACACGGCGCACTATAAGAGCCCGGCGTTCGACAAGATCATCGCCGAAACGCTGAAAGTGTCTGACGATGCGCAGCGCGCAGAGCTGTACGCGAAATCAGAAGAGCAGCTCGATAAAGATTCTGCAATTGTACCGGTTTACTACTACGTTAACGCCCGTCTGGTGAAACCGTGGGTAGGGGGTTATACCGGTAAAGACCCGTTGGATAACATTTCCGTTAAGAATCTCTATATTATCAAGCATTAATGGCAATACGTGGGGCGAGCCTGGCTTGCCCCACTGTGTCTACTTTGTAACATTCATCAGGCACACGCCAGAAGGTACGGGCAATGTTGAAATTTATCCTGCGTCGCTGCTTAGAAGCGATACCAACGCTATTTATTCTAATTACGATTTCCTTCTTTATGATGCGTCTCGCGCCGGGAAGTCCATTTACCGGTGAACGCACGCTGCCGCCGGAAGTTATGGCGAACATCGAGGCGAAGTATCACTTAAACGATCCCATCACCACTCAATACTTCAACTATCTGAAGCAGCTGGCGCACGGTGATTTTGGACCGTCATTTAAATATAAAGACTATTCCGTTAACGACCTGGTGGCCTCCAGCTTCCCGGTGTCGGCAAAACTGGGTGCTGCAGCATTCATTCTGGCCGTCGTTCTCGGAGTCACCGCAGGCGTTATCGCCGCGCTCAGACAAAATACCAAATGGGATTATGCCGTAATGGGGGTGGCAATGACCGGGGTAGTGATACCCAGTTTCGTTGTCGCGCCATTGCTGGTGATGATATTTGCCATCACGCTGAAATGGCTGCCCGGGGGCGGCTGGAACGGCGGGGCTTTGAAGTTCATGATTTTACCGATGGTGGCATTATCGCTGGCATACATCGCCAGTATTGCGCGTATCACCCGTGGTTCTATGATCGAAGTGCTGCACTCAAACTTCATCCGTACCGCACGCGCGAAAGGGCTGCCGATGCGCCGGATCATCTTCCGCCACGCGCTCAAGCCGGCGCTGCTGCCAGTGCTTTCCTATATGGGACCGGCATTCGTCGGCATCATTACGGGTTCAATGGTTATCGAAACGATCTATGGCCTGCCGGGCATTGGTCAGCTGTTTGTTAACGGGGCGCTTAACCGTGACTACTCGCTCGTTCTGAGCCTCACGATCCTCGTGGGCGCGCTGACCATTCTCTTTAACGCCGTTGTCGATGTGCTGTATGCCGTTATCGACCCGAAAATCCGTTACTAACGCTGGAGCACGCCATGATGTTGAGTAAGAAAAACAGCGAGGTGCTGGAAAACTTCAGTGAAAAACTGGAAGTAGAAGGTCGTAGCCTCTGGCAGGACGCGCGCCGTCGCTTTATGCACAACCGTGCCGCGGTCGCCAGCCTGGTGGTTCTGGTGATCATCGCGCTTTTTGTGACCCTGGCACCTATGCTGTCGCAATTTACCTATTTCGATACGGACTGGGGCATGATGTCCAGCGCGCCGGATATGGAGTCTGGCCACTATTTCGGTACCGATTCATCCGGCCGTGATTTGCTGGTGCGCGTGGCGATTGGTGGTCGTATTTCACTGATGGTCGGTATCGCTGCCGCGCTGGTGGCGGTGATTGTGGGGACGCTTTACGGCGCGCTCTCCGGCTACCTTGGCGGCAAAGTAGACTCAGTGATGATGCGTTTGCTGGAAATCCTGAACTCCTTCCCGTTTATGTTCTTCGTTATTTTGCTGGTGACCTTCTTTGGCCAGAACATTCTGTTGATCTTCGTGGCTATCGGGATGGTTTCCTGGCTGGATATGGCGCGTATCGTGCGCGGCCAGACGCTGAGCCTCAAACGCAAAGAGTTTATCGAAGCGGCGCAGGTAGGGGGCGTATCAACCAGTAATATCGTGGTTCGTCATATCGTGCCTAACGTGCTGGGCGTGGTGGTGGTCTATGCATCACTGCTGGTGCCAAGCATGATCCTGTTTGAATCCTTCCTCAGCTTCCTGGGGCTGGGTACGCAGGAGCCACTGAGCAGTTGGGGCGCGCTGCTGAGCGACGGCGCAAACTCGATGGAAGTTTCACCGTGGCTGTTGCTTTATCCGGCGGGTTTCCTGGTCGTCACCCTGTTTTGTTTTAACTTTATCGGCGATGGCCTGCGTGATGCCCTCGACCCGAAAGACCGTTAAGGAGCGCCGTCATGACAATAATTGAAACGGCCACCGCGCCTCAGGCGCAACAGCAGAGCAACCTTCTGCTGGATGTGAAAGACCTCCGCGTGACCTTTAAAACGCCGGACGGGGATGTGACCGCAGTCAACGATCTCAACTTTAACCTGAGCAAAGGTGAAACGTTGGGGATCGTGGGGGAATCCGGTTCCGGAAAATCCCAGACCGCCTTTGCGCTGATGGGCCTGCTGGCCGCGAACGGCGTGATTGGCGGTTCGGCAAAATTCAACGGCCGTGAAATCCTCAACTTACCGGAGCACGAGCTGAACAAGCTTCGCGCCGAGCAGATCTCAATGATTTTCCAGGATCCGATGACTTCGCTGAACCCGTATATGCGCGTCGGCGAGCAGCTTATGGAAGTTCTGATGCTGCACAAAGGCCTGGGCAAAGCGGAAGCCTTTGAGGAATCCGTGAAAATGCTGGATGCGGTGAAAATGCCGGAAGCGCGCAAGCGCATGCGCATGTTCCCGCACGAGTTTTCCGGCGGTATGCGTCAGCGCGTGATGATTGCGATGGCGTTGCTGTGTCGGCCGAAGCTGCTGATTGCCGATGAACCGACTACCGCGCTGGACGTGACCGTTCAGGCGCAAATCATGACCCTGTTGAACGAGCTTAAGCGTGAGTTCAACACGGCGATTATCATGATCACCCACGATCTCGGTGTCGTGGCAGGTATCTGTGACAAAGTGCTGGTGATGTATGCCGGGCGCACCATGGAATACGGCAAAGCGCGTGACGTGTTCTATCAGCCTGCCCATCCTTACTCCATTGGCCTGCTGAACGCGGTGCCGCGTCTTGATGCGGAAGGGGAATCCCTGCTCACCATTCCTGGCAACCCGCCAAACCTGCTGCGTCTGCCGAAAGGCTGTCCATTCCAGCCGCGCTGCCCGCACGCAATGGAAATCTGCAACAGCGCGCCGCCGTTGGAAGAATTTGCCCCAGGCCGTCTGCGCGCCTGCTTTAAGCCGCAGGAGGAGCTGGTATGAACGCAGTAGATGAAAAACGCAACGTGCTTCTCGAAATCGCTGACCTTAAGGTGCATTTCGACATCAAAGACGGCAAGCAGTGGTTCTGGCAGCCGCCGAAGACCCTGAAAGCGGTGGATGGCGTCACGCTGCGCCTGTACGAAGGGGAGACCCTGGGTGTGGTGGGAGAGTCTGGCTGCGGTAAATCCACCTTTGCGCGTGCGATTATCGGACTGGTGAAAGCCACCGGCGGCAAAGTAGCCTGGCTGGGTAAAGATCTGCTGGGCATGAAACCTGACGAGTGGCGCGACGTGCGCAGCGATATCCAGATGATTTTCCAGGATCCGCTGGCGTCATTAAACCCGCGTATGACCATCGGTGAGATTATCGCCGAACCGCTGCGCACCTATCATCCTAAGATGTCGCGTCAGGAAGTGCGCGACCGCGTGAAGGCGATGATGCTGAAAGTCGGCCTGTTGCCTAACCTCATCAACCGTTATCCGCACGAATTCTCCGGCGGCCAGTGCCAGCGTATTGGTATTGCCCGTGCGCTGATCCTCGAACCTAAGCTGATAATCTGTGATGAGCCGGTTTCCGCGCTGGATGTGTCTATTCAGGCGCAGGTGGTGAACCTGCTTCAGAAGCTGCAACGCGAAATGGGGCTGTCGCTGATCTTTATCGCGCACGACCTGGCGGTGGTAAAACACATCTCAGACCGCGTGCTGGTGATGTATCTCGGCCATGCCGTGGAGTTAGGTACCTACGATGAGGTGTATCACAACCCGCTGCACCCTTACACCAGAGCGCTGATGTCGGCGGTGCCGATCCCTGACCCCGATCTGGAAAAGAATAAAACGATTCAGCTTCTGGAAGGGGAATTGCCGTCGCCAATTAACCCACCGTCGGGCTGCGTGTTCCGCACGCGATGCCCGATGGCGGGGCCGGAATGTGCGAAAACGCGACCGGTGCTGGAAGGCAGTTTCCGACATGCGGTTTCCTGCCTGAAAGTAGACCCGTTATAATCGTAAGGGCTGACATGATGTCAGCCCTTATTTTTTGCGAGGTTATCGTGTCGCGTTTATTCACCTCAGCCCGTCGTCGGCTCTATCATCTTTTATTCGATCCCGAAACGGTATCGGGACGCCGTTTTGAAGGTCTCTGCGCGCTGTTTGCGTTACTTAGCGTAGTGGTCATATTTATTGAATCCGGTGTCGGTACGCAGTATCACCTGACATTTGAGGAATGGCATGCCTTTGTCTGGCTGGAATTGATTATCACCCTGGTCTTTACCGCTGAGTATATTTTGCGGGTAGTTTGTTGGCCCAACCCGGCAAAGTACGTCTTCAGCTTCTGGGGCTTCATTGATTTAGCCACTATCCTGCCGCTCTATGTGATGTGGTTGTGGCCGGAGATCAGCCTCAACTATGTTTTCGCCTGGCGAGCGATGCGCGTTATTCGGGTATTACGTATCCTGAAGTTGCTGCGCTTTATGCCGTCGCTGCGGGTATTCTGGAGCGCGATCGTCAGCGCACGACACCAGCTTATTCTTTTCTATTCGTTTATTGCCATCGTCATGATTGTTTTCGGCGCGCTGATGTATTTGATAGAAGGGCCGAAATATGGCTTCGCGACGCTCAATGCGTCCGTCTACTGGGCGATAGTGACCGTTACGACCGTGGGGTATGGCGATATCACGCCCCATACGCCGCTGGGGCGGATAGTGGCATCCGTGCTGATTCTGATTGGGTACTCGGTTATTGCCATCCCGACGGGGCTTATCACCACGCACATGAGCAGTGCGTTTCAGAACCATAAACAGCGGCGCAAATGTCCGAACTGCCACCAGGCCGATCATGAACATAGCGCGCGGTTTTGCAACCGCTGCGGAAGTGCGTTACCGGATTAAATAAAAAAGGCTGCCATCGCAGCCTTTTTTATTATTCGCGCCAGAGTATATGGCACAGCTTGTGGTCTTTCTCGCGACACAGCAGGACGCGGGCGAAGATGTCGTTAATTTCCCCTCCGTCTTCATCAGCCAGCCCAATTACCACTTCGGCAAAGAAGTCAGGATTCAGGTCGAAATCCACATGTTCGGCCCAGTCCTCTGAAGGGTCGAATAATTCGGCACCGCCGCGCTCTTCGAACTGCAGATTAAAGAGGATCACGTCTGCGGGATCGAGGTTATCAACCGCCAGTTCGAGAAAAATGTCATAGGCCTGCTCGAGCGTTTCGTCTTCGGTCAGGCGATTGTTCAGATCCATTTCCATGATGACTACCTGTTTAACATCGTTGGGCACGTTTTACAGCAACGGACTAAAGAAGTAAAACAGTCGTTCAGCTATTCGCTGCCATAGCGGACGTTTTACCCAGAGCCTGGCATCCAGCAGCCGCGAGCGGGAGATATAGTCATCCTGAACCGCCGCCAGGTCACCGCCAAAGCCGGCGTCATCAATCACCAGGGTGATTTCAAAGTTTAGCCACAGGCTGCGCATATCAAGGTTAACCGTGCCCACCAGGCTTAACTCGCCGTCAACCAGCACGCTCTTGGTGTGCAATAGCCCGCCTTCAAACTGATAAATTTTCACCCCGGCAGCCAACAGTTCGCTAAAGAAGGCACGGCTGGCCCAGCCCACCAGAAGGGAGTCATTTTTGCGCGGCAGAATGATACTCACATCGACACCGCGCTGCGCTGCGGTACAAATCGCGTGCAGCAGGTCATCGCTGGGGACAAAGTAGGGCGTCGTCATGATCAGATATTCACGCGCGGAGTAGGTTGCCGTCAGCAGCGCCTGATGAATCAAGTCCTCCGGGAAGCCTGGTCCGGAGGCGATGGTATGAATTGTATGGCCGCTGGCCTCTTCAAACGGCATGATATTGCCATCCGGCGGCGGCGGCAGGATACGCTTGCCGGTCTCTATCTCCCAGTCGCAGGAGTACACGATGCCCATCGAGGTGGCAATCGGCCCCTCCATTCGCGCCATCAGATCCACCCATTGCCCGACGCCGGAATCCTGTTTAAAGAAGCGCGGGTCAACCATGTTCATACTGCCTGTGTAGGCAATATAGTTATCTATCATGACCATTTTACGGTGCTGGCGAAGGTCCATCCGGCGCAGAAACACGCGCAGGAGATTAACCTTCAGCGCCTCAACCACCTCGATACCGGCGTTACGCATCATGCCCGCCCAGGGGCTACGGAAAAATGCCACGCTGCCCGCGGAGTCCAGCATCAGACGGCAGTGGATCCCCCGGCGCGCGGCCGCCATCAGGGATTCAGCGACCTGGTCAGCCATGCCGCCGGGCTGCCAGATATAAAACACCATCTCAATATTATGGCGAGCCAGCTGAATATCGCGAATCAATGCCTGCATGACATCATCGGACGACGTCAGTAGCTGGAGCTGATTGCCCTTCACGCCGCCAATCCCCTGGCGGCGCTCGCAGAGCTTAAACAGCGAGGAGGCGACGCTGCTGTTCTCCTCGGCAAAGATATGCTTGCAGGCTTTGAGATCGTTAAGCCACTTCGCAGTGGAAGGCCACATGGCACGCGCCCGCTCGGCCCGGCGTTTACCCAAATGAAGCTCACCGAAAGAGAGATAGGCAATAATTCCCACCAGTGGGAGGATATAAATGATCAGAAGCCAGGCCATGGCAGAGGGTACGGCTCTGCGCTTCATCAGGATGCGTAACGTCACACCCGCGATTAACAGCCAGTATCCCAGAATGACCAGCCAACTCACCACGGTGTAGAAGGTTGTCATAGTTAAAAAAATCCTTTTGAAAGCGTATTGTTATGAGTGTACGCATCAGGATTCATCTGGCAAATAAAAACGCCAGGTAAAAGCGCTGGTTTGCTGCCGGGTTGGGTTTATAATGGCGACTCTGTTTGAGAAAGAGTTGTAGACATGAAGCGCAGTAGAACAGAAGTAGGGCGCTGGCGCATGTTGCGACAGGTGAGTCGTCGTAAGGCTCGTTGGCTGGAGGCACAATCCCGCCGCAATATGCGTATCCACGCCATCAGAAAATGTGGATTGACCCGGCACCGCAATGCGTTGCTGTTCGCAGTCCAGGATATCTGAAACCCATGAGGGCACCGCAAGGTGCCCGCTGATTTTATAGTGTCTGATTTTGCGAATATCGTTATTGCGGCGATATTCCGGTTATTTTTAGCAAAAGGAGAGAGAGGTGTTTGCGGAGTTTGGTGTACTGAATTTCTGGACGTATGTTGTTGGCGCATTTTTTATCGTGCTGGTTCCCGGGCCAAACACCCTGTTTGTGCTGAAAACCGGGATTGGTCACGGAGTGAAAAAAGGGTATCTTGCCGCGACCGGTGTGTTTATCGGTGATGCGGTATTGATGTTTCTGGCCTGGGCGGGTGTTGCGGCATTGATCCAGACGACCCCCGTACTCTTTAATATCGTGCGCTATCTTGGGGCCTTCTATCTGCTGTGGCTGGGGGGCAAAATGCTCTGGTCGGTAATTACCCGTCAGAATAACGCTCAAGAGAGCGGAACCGAGCCGGCCAGCACGATCATGAAACGCTCCCTCGTCCTGAGCCTGACCAATCCAAAAGCGATTCTGTTCTACGTTTCGTTCTTTGTGCAGTTTATCGACGTGAATGCGCAAAATACCGGGACCTCTTTCCTGATCCTCGCCACCACGCTTGAGCTGATTAGCTTTATGTACATGAGCTTCCTGATCTTCTCCGGGGCGTTTGTCACGCGTTATCTGAAAACCAAAAAGAAGCTGGCAAAGTTGGGGAACGGGCTGATAGGGCTGCTGTTTGTTGGATTTGCGGCGCGGTTAGCGTCGCTGCATTGATGTGAAAAGAGGCTCCTGCTGGAGCCTTTTTACATCAGAACACTTTCTTATATGGCCGCACCGTCACTTTCGCATACACACCCGCCGCAACGTATGGGTCTGCGTCAGCCCAGGCCTGCGCCGCTTCCTGAGACTCAAACTCCGCAATGACCGTGGAGCCAGAGAAACCGGCGGCGCCAGGGTCATTGCTGTCAACAGCAGGCATTGGACCTGCGGTCAACAAACGGCCTTCGTCCTGGAGCAACTGCAGGCGAGCCAGATGGGCAGGGCGAACCGAGAGACGTTTTTCGAGGGAATCAGCGACATCTTCAGAGTAGATCACGTAAAGCACGGTGAAGCTCCTTAAGCGTAATAAAGTGTCAGTTACGTTATGTGAAAGGGCAATTAACTGCAATGTAAAGATAAAAGCAACGTTAATCCCCCGATCTGAGTGCCCCTTTTTTGACCACTCCAGCGCTTAAATTGCGCCAGAACAAAGTGTCTTATTGAATATGATTGCTATTTGCATTTAAAATCGAAGTTCGGTTTTTTAACGTTGATGATTATGATTTCGATGACCCTTGATTTACCTCGCCGCTTTCCCTGGCCGACGCTGCTGTCCGTAGTGATTCACGGTGCCGTCGTCGCGGGTTTGCTCTACACTTCGGTTCATCAGGTTATTGAAATGCCCGCACCCGCCCAGCCGATCTCGGTGACCATGGTCTCGCCAGCGGATCTCGAACCGCCGCAGGTTGCGCCGCCCCCGCCACAGCCTGTTGCTGAGCCTGAGCCGGAACCCGAGCCTGTCCCGGAACCACCGAAGGAAGCACCGGTGGTGATCCATAAACCTGAACCAAAGCCAAAACCTAAGCCGAAGCCAAAGCCGGTTAAGAAGGTTGAAGAGCGTCCAAAACGTGAAGAACGCCCGATTGAACCGCGCGCGACCCAGCCGGTCGAGAATACGGCGCCTTCGCGTCCGGTTATGAATAACAGCGCGCCGGCCGCGAAGCCGACGGTTGCCGCACCGGCAGGCCCACGTGCGTTGAGCCGTAATCAGCCTCAGTACCCGGCGCGAGCTCAGGCCTTACGCATTGAAGGCCGCGTACGGGTGAAATTTGACGTCACTGCGGATGGCCGCGTTGATAACGTGGAAATCCTGTCTGCTCAACCTTCAAATATGTTTGAGCGCGAAGTGAAATCGGCAATGCGCAGATGGCGCTACGAACCCGGTAAACCGGGTAGTGGACTGATCGTGAACATTGTTTTCCGCCTTAATGGCGGGGCGCAGATGGAATAAGAAAAGCCTCCGGAAGGAGGCTTTTTTTTGCCTGTCGTTCAGGCTGGCGGAAGCTGACGAGGTTTACCCTCGCTATCGACAGCTACATAAATAAACAGCGCTTCAGTTGCTTTATAGCGCTGCCCAATCGGTTCAGAAGAAACTTTCTTCACCCAGACTTCAATGTTGATGGAGATGGAGGTATTGCCGCGTTTTACGCAGCGGGCGTAACAGCAAACCACATCACCTACCGCAACCGGGCGCAGGAAGGTCATTCCATCCACCCGCACGGTCACCACGCGCCCATGAGCAATCTCTTTTGCCAGAATTGCGCCGCCCATATCCATCTGCGACATCAGCCAGCCGCCAAAAATATCGCCATTGGCATTAGTGTCAGCGGGCATTGCCAGTGTGCGTAAAACCAGTTCGCCCTGAGGGGCGTTATTTGTTGTCATTGTTTTAACTCATAACGGAAGACTTCAGGCGGGATGCTACTATGATTTCACAGCGGAGAGAATAGACCAGAACGCCTGTCGAACACGTTCTGGTCAGTCAGCAATCAGTGCTTATCGTCCTGCGGCATGTGGCGATAAATATAAACGCCGCTTAGCAGGGTGAAAATCAGCGTCAGGGCCGTCAGGCCGAAGACCTTAAAGTTGACCCAAATGTTTTGCGGCAGCCAGAAGGCAATATAGATATTGGCAAGACCGCAAAGGATAAAGAACACCGCCCAGGCGATATTCAGGCGAGACCAGACCTCCTGAGGCAGCGTCAGCTCTTTGCCGAGCATGCGCTGAATCAGAGGTTTTTTCATCACCCACTGGCTGATCAGTAAGGCACCCGCAAACAGCGCATAGATCACCGTAACTTTCCACTTAATGAATTCATCATTGTGGAAGAAAAGGGTTAGTCCACCGAATACGGCGACCAGGACGAACGTCACCAGCGCCATTTTTTCAACTTTACGGTAGCGCACCCAGCTGTAGATCAGCACAACCGCAGTCGCAATAATCAGCGCCGTGGTCGCAGCATAAATGTCATACAGCTTATAAAATGCGAAAAAGACAACCAGCGGTAAAAAATCAAGAAACTGCTTCATTCTGTGATTCCATCTTCTCTGTTGAGCCGGGAAAGATCATCCTCCCGGCATCAGGATTACTGACGAATTAACATATACAGGCGGAACAGATAGACCAGCAGTACCGCTGAAATCAGGTTGCTCAGCGTATTCGCGACCACCGCGCCAACATTCGGGGTTAATACCGCAAAATTGGGTGCAAACAGGAGCAGGAGCGTTTTTGCCAGCAGCCAGCCGATCACGGCGGGCGCTACCAGACGCATGTTCGCCCATGCCAGCCTGATGCTGCTGCGCATCGCGGTAAAAATCCCCATTTTATCCTGCACAACCATCACGGGAGCAAAAGCAAGCACGATAGCCAGTAACACGCCCGGCACCACGACCAGCATAATCCCCATCTGCACCAGCATGGTGGTTAAAAAGATCAGGATAAACAGCTTAGGTAAGACCGGCGCGCTGGCTCCAATCGCCCGTAAGGCGCTGACCCGGTGGCCCGCCGACACCAGCTGAATCATCAGCAGAACGCCACCTGCCAGAATCGCATTACCAATGAGCCCGGAGAAAGTGGATGCGGCAGAAGCCCGCAGCAGAATCTGTTGCTGCTCCGGCGTCATGTTTTGCACCAGTTCAAACAGCCCCACGCTTCCTGCCAGATGGTCGCCCTGGCTCAGGCTGGCAATCTGTTCTTCACTCGGTGAGAACGCATGACCCAGCACCACAGTGATAAAGGCGCAAAGCAACGCGATCAGTAAAAAGGTAATGAACTGATTGCGGAAAAAATTTCCCGTGTCACGGTAGACAGACTTCGCCGTGATAGACATGCACTCTCCTTGAGTATTGCAGGTGTTAATTAGCCGGCAATTGTACACCGGATGCACCTGCTGTGGCAGCATCAAGGCTTGTATGGAAAAGCATATCTTTGTAAAGCGGCGGTAATCCAAAGCGTGCCCGGGCACGATTACAGGCTTCATTGACCTGCCCATCTTCGCCGGACATGGCAAATTCCCGGCACGGGCTGGGGCGATCTTCATAGATAGCGCACCGGGTAGAGATGCCCGGCTCCCCCTGTAAGGCCGCGCAGCGGCTCTGCTTTTGGTTTGTGCCGCGCATACACCGCAGAAAAGGAGTGACTGGCTCAGTGAGATGAACCGGAACGGTACCGCCGCCATCGCTGGCTTCGGCCCAGTAGAAAGAGACTCGAAAATACGCACAACAGGCTCCGCACGTCATGCA
The DNA here is from genome assembly GCF_034106185.1 of Enterobacter sp. 296B2. NCBI lineage: Bacteria > Pseudomonadati > Pseudomonadota > Gammaproteobacteria > Enterobacterales > Enterobacteriaceae > Enterobacter > Enterobacter sp. 296B2. Next base: position 13,487 of record NZ_JAWNCA010000015.1, read on the forward strand.
CGGGTTAACTTCACTCATGGCACACCTGCAAAAGAAGAACGCATCAAATCAACTTGTGAGAACGATAAATTATCCAGCCGCCAGAGGAAGAGCAAGAGGGAGAAAAGAGAAAATTTTGTAACTGTGAAATGCTAAAAATTGACATAGAAACAACTTATTGCTTTTCAGGGCGCCACAAAAAATTAACCCAGATCAATGAATGTTAACTTACTGGTTTTAATGTGATCTGTGGCAGATCACTTATTACTCTTTTGTGAGTATATTCTCATCCGCGATTAAAACCACAACGATGGAGCGGATATGAAAAAATTAGCGGTGGCAGCCCTTGTATTAAGCAGTCTCTCTGGCGGCGCGTACGCGCATGAAGCAGGCGAGTTCTTTATTCGTGCCGGTTCGGCCACGGTTCGCCCAACTGAAGGTTCGGATAACGTGCTGGGGATGGGCGGTTTTAACGTCAGTAACAACACCCAGTTGGGGTTAACGTTCACCTATATGGCGACGGATAACGTTGGCGTTGAGCTTCTGGCGGCAACGCCGTTCCGTCACCGGGTCGGTCTTGGGGCAACCGGTGATATCGCCACGGTTCACCACTTGCCGCCAACGCTGATGGCGCAATGGTACTTTGGCGATGCCAGCAGCAAGGTGCGTCCGTATATTGGCGCAGGTGTCAACTACACCACCTTCTTCGATGAGAAATTCAACGATACCGGGAAAGAGGCAGGTCTCTCCGATCTCAGCCTGAAAGACTCGTGGGGCATGGCGGGGCAGGTTGGTCTGGACTATCTGATTAACCGCGACTGGCTGATCAACGCCTCGGTCTGGTACATGGACATTGATACGGACGTGCGCTTCAAGGCGGGCGGTGAGCAGCAAAGCATCAATACGCGTCTGGATCCGTGGGTGTTTATGTTCTCTGCGGGTTATCGTTTCTAATTCAGGCTGTTCGATGCGCCCCCGAGGGGGCGCATTTCGTATATTACTTCTGAATCAAATAGCGAATGGTTGGCCCATCCTGCTGGATATCCAGCACCGTATAACCGTGGTTTTTTGCATCCAGCGGAATGTTGTTGATGGACTGCGGACAATCGCTGACCACCTCCAGAATTTCACCTTTTTTGAGCTGCGGTAGCGCCTCAAGCGTGGCAACCGCCGGATACGGGCAGGGTTCACCGACCATATCCAGTCGATAATCGGGGACGATCTCTTTCATGCAGCGTTCTCCTGCGTTTCAGTTTTAACGGTGGCGCGGCGGAAGAAACGTTTCTCCTGCGCAACAACCAGTAAAAAAGCGACCAGCAGCAGGGCATAGGTGACCAGCAGACCGCCAAGGGGACCGAAGGTGCTCAGCAGGTTGACCTTGTCCCAGTTCGTTGCAAGTACCGGAGAGACGTCGTCCCAGTAGTACGCCAGAATGGTTGAGCCGATGACGTTACCCAGCCCGACCCACCAGTAGTGCACCTGTCCCTCTACCGCGCGATACATCCAGCCGGTTTCACACCCGCCCGCCAGCACAATCCCGAAGCCAAACAGCAGGCCGCCAATCACCGCGTTTGGGCCAGCCCACATGATTTTCGGTTCCACGCCTAACTGAACGTAGCTGAAGATGCCGATAGCGCTCACCGCCATACCGGCAATGATTGCCTTCGCCATCATCGTCCGTCCGGTGATCCACATATCGCGAAACGCGGAGGTAAAGCAGATCTGCGCGCGTTCGATCAGCAGACCAAAGCCGACGCCGAACAACATCGCCAGGCCAAGCTTCGGCTGATTCATCGCCGTGCAAATGGCCCACGCGATCATGGCAAAAAAGACCAGCATACCCAGGCGGAAACGACGCTTTGCCTGGTCCGGCTTCTGGGTTAGCGGGGACGCCGCGCTGACTTTTGTTATTTTCACCGGGATGCGGAACAGCGGCAGCAGGGTGAATTTTGCCCCAAAGTAAGAGCCGATTGCCGTGGCGACAGCAAAAAACCAGGCATGAAGCGAGAACTGCGGAATCCCCGTAAAGAAAGCGGCCAGGTTGCAGCCCATCGCCAGGCGGGCACCAAACCCGGCAATTATACCCCCTGCTACCGCCTGCAGAATGCGAATACGGCTTTTGGGCATGCGCAGCTTAACGTTGTTTGCCCACAGCGCCGCGGCGAAGCAGCCGCCAAACATGCCGACAATCATTATCCCGTCGATGCGGGTAAGCGGTGTGCCTTCCAGGTGAATCAGTTTGAAGTAGCCCCACTCTTCGGTATGCACGCCTGCAAGTTGCAGCAGCTGACCACCCCAGCGGGTGAACTCGCCGGTGACGGCCCAGAAGGTGCCGGTAATGCCGAAATAATAAGTAGAGAGAATGCCTGCCGCGATGACGGCCGGAACTGGTGACCAGAACTTAACCAGGTAAGTCTGCTTGAAGTATTGCCATGACATGAATAAGCCTCTGAACTCAGAAGGATTAAAGATAAAAAAGAGTCCAGATCATACGCCTGCAGGCAAGAATGGGAAGCTATTCACACCGAAAATATCGAAGGGATCAATTTTGACGTGATCCTTTGTAGTGGATGGTGAAGGAGGCGTAACCGTCTGGCAGAGATGCCAGACGGTGGAGGGATTATGCTTTCCGCGTCGCCGCTTTCATTGCGGTCACGAACGCTTTCAATTCGTTCAGCATCTGCTCGGGCTTGTCCACGTTCTTCTCGATGATCTTCACTATCGCGGAGCCGGAGATGGCGCCAGCCGCCTTCGCCTCAATTGCCGCAGTGACCTGATCCGGAGAGGAAATCCCGAAGCCCTGCAGCGGAGGCGCGGCATGGTATTCGGCCAGCTTCTCCACCAGATGATGCAGCGGCAGTGCTGCTTTATTCTCGGCACCGGTCACGCCTGCGCGGGAGAGCAGGTAGGTATATCCGCGTCCGTAAGAGGCAATCTGGCGCAGCAGTTCGTCATCAGCGTTTGGTGGGCAGATGAAAATCGGGGCGACATTATGGCGCATTGCCGCCTGGCGGAACGGCGCAGACTCTTCAACGGGCACGTCTGCTACCAGCACCGAGTCAACACCCACGCGCGCGCACTCGGCGTAGAACTCGTCAACACCACGGTTAAACACCAGGTTGGCGTACATCAGCAGGCCAATCGGAATGGTCGGGTGCTTCTGGCGGATCGCCGCCAGCATCTCAAAGCACTGGGTTGGGGTTACGCCTGCGGCAAACGCGCGCAGGGTGGCGTTCTGGATGGTCGGGCCATCCGCCAGTGGATCGGAGAACGGAATGCCCAGCTCCAGCGCGTCGGCGCCGGCTTCGATCAGGGCGTCGATAATCTTCAGAGACTGCTCCGGGCCAGGGTCGCCCAGGGTAACGAAGGGAACGAACGCGCCTTCCTGGCGGGATTTCAGTTCAGCAAATGCATTATCGTAGCGTTCCATCAGATTTCCCCTCGTGCTTTCAGAATATCGTGAACGGTGAAGATATCTTTGTCACCGCGACCGGAAAGGTTAACGACCAGCAGCTGCTCTTTTTCCGGGTTCTCTTTCATCATTTTCAGCGCGTGCGCCAGCGCGTGTGAAGACTCAAGTGCCGGGATGATACCTTCGCTGCGGCACAGCGTTTTGAAGGCTTCCAGCGCTTCATCATCGGTAATGGAGACATAATCCGCGCGCCCCGTACTGTTCAGAAACGCGTGCTGCGGCCCAACGGACGGGAAATCCAGTCCGGCAGAAATCGAGTAAGACTCTTCAATCTGCCCTTCATCGGTCTGCATCATCGGGGCTTTCATGCCGAAGTAAATCCCCACGCGGCCATGCTTCAGCGGCGCGCCGTGCTCGCCGGTTTCAATCCCGTGACCGGCAGGCTCGACGCCAATCAACCCTACGCGGGTTTCGTCGATAAAATCGGCAAACATGCCGATGGCGTTAGATCCGCCGCCAACGCAGGCAATCACCGCATCCGGCAGACGCCCCTCTTTTTCAAGGATTTGCGCTTTGGTCTCTTCACCGATCATGCGCTGGAATTCGCGCACGATGGTCGGGAACGGGTGCGGGCCCGCCGCGGTACCGAGCATATAGTGCGCGGTTTCGTAGCTGCCTGACCAGTCGCGCAGCGCTTCGTTACAGGCATCTTTCAGCGTCGCGGAGCCGCTGTGCACCGGGATCACTTCCGCACCCATCAGGCGCATACGGAACACGTTCGGCGACTGACGCTCAACGTCTTTCGCGCCCATGTAGATGCGGCACTTCAGGCCGAGCAGGGCGCTGGCGAGCGCAGAAGCCACGCCGTGCTGTCCCGCGCCGGTTTCGGCGATGATTTCGGTTTTACCCATACGCTTTGCGAGCAGCGCCTGGCCCAGCACCTGGTTAGTTTTATGCGCGCCGCCGTGCAGCAGGTCTTCACGCTTAAGATACAGCGTGGTTTTGGTGCCTTCGGTCAGGTTGCGGCATTTGGTCAGCGCGGTTGGACGGCCGGCGTAGTTTTTCAGCAGGTCGGTAAACTCCGCCTGAAACGCAGGATCTTTCTGCGCGCTCACGAACGCTTCTTCCAGCTGGCGCAGCGCGGGCATCAGGATTTGCGGAACGTACATCCCGCCGAACTCACCAAAATACGGATTAAGTAATGTCGTCATCTTCTCTTCCTTAATATGCACGCAGAGTTTTAAACACTGAGGCCAGCTTGCTGGCATCTTTTATACCCGGTTGCGACTCTACGCCTGAATTGAAATCGAGGCCTGCACAGCCGGTTTGCGCGGCTTCCACACAGTTATCCGGACTTAGTCCGCCCGCCAGCAGGACGTTGTCCAGCTTTTCGCCGTTCAGCAGCGACCAGTCAAAACGCTGTCCGGTGCCGCCCTGACCGTTATCGAGCACGTATTTGTCAACGTGGTTAAGATTACGTGCGGGCAGGGTGCTGCCCACGCTTTGTGCTTTCCAGATCTGAACCTGCGGTGCCAGCGCATCGCGCAGGGCATTGATATACGCCTGATCTTCTTCGCCATGGAGCTGAACGGCACTCAGGGATAACGTCGCGGCTTTTGCCACAACGTCCGCGATATCCGCATTGCGGAATACGCCAACATAGCTCAGCGGGGCCGCTGCGATTACCTTGCGGGCCTGTTCCTCATTGACTGTGCGAGGTGAGGCGTCAACGAAGATCAAACCGCCATAGATTGCCCCAGCCTCATACGCGGCCAGTGCATCCTGTTCACGGGTTAAGCCGCAGACTTTGTTTTCACCCAGCAGCACGCGACGCACCGCCGCGTTGAGATCGTCATGCTCCATCATGGCGGAGCCAATCAAGAAACCGTTGGCGAAGTGGCTCAGCTCGCGCACCTGGGCGTAGCTGTTAATGCCGGATTCGCTGATCACCGTGACGCCAGAACCCAGACGCGGAGCCAGCTGGCGCGTGCGGTTCAGGTCAATCGACAGGTCGCGAAGATCGCGGTTGTTGATGCCGACCACTTTGGCTTCCAGCGCAATGGCACGCTCGAGCTCTTCTTCGTTACTCACTTCGGTCAGCACGCCCATTTTCAGGCTGTGCGCCACGGCAGCAAGCTGGCGATACTGTTCGTCGTCCAGTACCGAGAGCATCAGCAGGCAGGCATCGGCCTGGTAGAAACGCGCCAGCCAGATCTGATACGGATCGATAATAAAGTCTTTGCACAGGATCGGCTGCGGCGCGATGCCGCTGACGATCGGCAGAAAATCGAAGCTGCCCTGGAAATATTTCTCATCCGTCAGCACGGAGATAGCCGACGCATGATGCTTATAAATACCGGCGATACGCGCCGGGTCAAAATCGTCACGAATAACGCCTTTTGAGGGAGACGCCTTTTTGCACTCCAGAATAAAGGCGGTGCGTGCACCCTGCAGGGCGTCATAGAAACGACGGCTGCTTGGGACGACGTCATTCTGGAAACTGGCAAGCGGCTGCTCTGCTTTGCGTGCTTCCACCCAGATGGCCTTATCGGCAACGATTTTCGCTAAAACGGTCTGCATTCTTTACCCTCTTGCCGCAAGTGCGGTAACGCGATCGTAAGCTGCACCGGAGCGCAGTACATCCAGAACTTTTTGAGCATTGGCCTTCAGGTCTTCCTCACCGTGCAAACGCATCAGCATGGCGACGTTGGCAGCCACGGCGGCCTCATGAGCGGCCTCACCTTTACCTTGTAGTAAGCGCGTCAGAATGTCACGGTTTTCTTCCGGCGTACCGCCTGCCAGCGCTTCCTGATGGTACGGCGTTAAGCCGAAATCAGACGCCTCAAGCTGATAGCTGAGCACTTCGCCATCGTTAAGCTCGGCCACCAGCGTCGGCGCATGCAGCGAAACTTCATCCATTCCGCCGCTGTGCACCACGGCGGCGCGTTTGTAACCCAGCACGCGCAGCGTTTCGGCAATCGGCAGGACCAGCTCAGGGCTGTAAACGCCAATTAATGCCAGTGGCGGATGGGCCGGGTTGATCAGCGGGCCGAGCACGTTAAACAGCGTGCGGGTTTTAAGCTGCTGGCGAACCGGCATGGCGTGGCGGAAACCGGTGTGATATTTCGGCGCAAACAGGAAGCAAACGCCCAGATCGTCCAGCGCTTCGCGTGAACGCTCGGCATTCATCTCCAGGTTGATGCCAAAAGCGGCCAGCAGATCGGACGAGCCTGAACGGCTGGAGACGCTGCGGTTACCGTGTTTCGCTACCTTCAAACCACACGCCGCCGCCACGAACGCGCTGGCGGTGGAGATGTTAATACTGTTGCTGCCGTCACCACCGGTTCCGACGATATCGGCAAACTGATAGTCAGGGCGCGGGAACGGGGCGGCATTTTCCAGCAGGGCAGTGGCCGCGCCGGCGATCTCCTGCGGGCTTTCGCCGCGCACCTTCATGCTGACCAGCGCTGCCGCCAGTTGTTCAGGCTTCAGCTCACCGCGCACCACGGCGGAGAAGAGCTGGTGGCTCTCTTGCTGGCTCAGGGTCTGCGCCTGATATAGTTTTTCCAGAATCGGCTGCAGGGTGTTGGTCTGCTCCAGCTTCTGTAATGCCCAGTCAAGGGTCTGCTCCAGCAGGCGTGCGCCATTGGAGGTCAAAATAGATTCCGGGTGGAACTGCATCCCGCAGACGCGATCCGCATCGTGGCGTACCGCCATCACCATCCCTTCGAACGAGGCGTTGATGGTCAGCCCGGCCGGAATGTTGCTGCCGACCAGCGAATGGTAGCGCGCGACCGGGAGCGGATTCGGCAGCCCGGCAAACATTGCCTGGCCGTCATGTTCAATACTGGAGGCTTTACCGTGCAGGATCTCTCCCGCCTGGCCGACGTAGCCGCCGTAGGCTTCCACGATCGCCTGGTGACCCAGGCAGATACCGATAATTGGCAGCTTGCCGCGCATGCGGGTCAGCAGCTCGGGCATACAGCCCGCTTCGCTCGGCGCGCCCGGCCCCGGGGAGAGCATCAGCACCGGGTTTTGCATGGTCGCCAGACGGTCAATCAGGGTCTGAGCCGGAACGTGGTTACGGTAGATAACGACGTTGTGGCCATTTGCACGCAGCTGATCTGCCAGGTTATAGGTAAAGGAGTCGATATTATCGAGCAGCAGAATGTCAGCCATCAGAAAATCTCCTGTGCGTGGTGTGCGGTAGCGATGGCGCGCAATACCGCGCGCGCTTTACTGCGGGTTTCGTCAGCTTCAGACTGCGGAACAGAGTCGAGAACAATCCCGGCGCCGGCCTGAACGGTAGCAATACCGTCCTCTACGTAGGCGGAACGGATCACGATGCAGGTATCGAGGTCGCCGTGGGCGGTGAAGTAACCCACCGCGCCGCCGTAGCTCCCGCGCCGACGTCCTTCCGCTTCGGCGATAAGCTGCATGGCACGCACCTTCGGCGCGCCGCTCAGGGTGCCCATGTTCATACAGGCGCGGTAGGCGTGCAGCACGTCGAGGTCGCTGCGCAGCTCACCCACCACGCGGGAGACCAGGTGCATCACGAAGGAGTAGCGGTCGACTTTGGTCAGGTCCGCCACGTAGCGGCTGCCCGGCGTGCAAATACGCGCCAGGTCGTTACGCGCCAGGTCAACCAGCATCAGGTGCTCGGAGAGCTCCTTATGGTCGGTACGCATTTCCAGTTCGATGCGACTGTCCAGATCGCGGTCCAGCGAGCCATCGGCACGACGGCCTCGCGGACGGGTACCTGCAATCGGGTAGATCTCAATCTGGCGGCTGGTGGCGTCATATTTCAGCGAGCTTTCCGGCGAGGCGCCGAACAGCGTGAAATCGTTGTCCTGCATAAAGAACATGTACGGGCTCGGGTTGCTCTTCTTCAGCACGTCGTAAGCTGCAAGCGGCGACGGGCAGGGCAGAGAGAAACGGCGGGAAGGCACCACCTGGAATATCTCCCCGGCGCGAATCGCCTTTTGCATCTGGCGAACCACGGCACCGTATTGATCGTCGGTCTGGTTAACCTCACAGGTCATCTTCTCGACGCGCTGCACCGGTAGCGCAGGCGGCGCTTCCGTCATTTGCTGCTGCAGTTGGGCAATGCGGTGCTCCAGACGATTTTTCTCAGCGCCAGAAGACGTGAACAGGCTGGCCTGAATGCGGGTGTATTGTTTCTGATGGTCGATCACCAGCAGGGTTTCGGCCAGATAGAAACAGTAGTCCGGGCAGCGGTTGCCCTGCTCGGTTTCTGGCAAATCTTCAAAACCGGCAACCAGGTCGTAAGCAAACAGCCCGCCGAAGAACATGGCTTCACGCTCATCTTCCGGCACGGTCACCAGATTTTGCAGCAGTCGGAAGGCATCGAATACGGACAGCGAGCAGAGGCGCGCGTCTTCGTCCAGCAGCTGGCTTACCGGCGGGAAATGCAAAATTCGCAGGTCAGGGTGACGTTCATTGTCGATGCCCGCAGGCAGAGCCTCATCTAACAGCGGCAGCAGCGATGCGCCATTGTCAGAAAGCGCCTTAATGGTGACGGTGTCACCTAATGCGGTAATGCGCAGCGCGCTGTCGACCAGCAGCAGGCTTTTCAGATCGTCCTTGCTGTCGATATCCGCAGACTCCAGCAGCAGCGTCGCCGGACGCGCGCCGCACACCTGATGAAACAGCGCGGTCGGGTTGTGGCGATAGGCCGCCTCGCAGGTCAACAGTTCAAGATGGGGTTTGGCTGTTTGCATGTTGTTGTTCTCATTTATTCTGTTCAAAAAAAAGCCCGCTGGTTAGCGGGCGGGTATCTGTTTGCATTTCGCAGACGCGTGACACTGCCCGAATATCAGGTAGTGCGCCACCAACCGTGCAGAGTGAAATGTGCCGTCATTTTCAGATACCTTTATCGTGTGAACTTGCGTACTAGTTAACTAGTTCGGTGGCGTGTTGTCAACCCTTGATTTCAGAATTTCACGTTAAGTCGGTATCATGGCTGTTTCGGATGTCTCCAACCTGATATGGGAAGTGCTTTGAGCGATACCACCTACGCGATTATTTATGATTTACACAGCCATACTCAGGCTTCTGATGGCCTGCTGACACCCGAAGCCCTGGTTCATCGCGCGGTTGAAATGCGTGTCGGCACGCTGGCGATAACCGATCACGACACCACCGACGCCATTCCGGCAGCGCGCGCCGAGATTGCCCGCAGCGGGCTGGCGCTGAATCTGGTCCCCGGCGTCGAGATATCGACCGTCTGGGAAAACCATGAGATTCATATCGTTGGCCTGAACATTGATATAGAACATCCGGCACTTCTTGCCTTTTTGCAAGAACAAAAAACGCGTCGCAACCAGCGCGCGGAGATGATCGGCGAGCGCCTGGAAAAGGCGCATATTCCGGGGGCGCTGGAAGGAGCGCGAAAGCTGGCGAACGGCGGGGCGGTCACCCGCGGACATTTCGCCCGTTTTCTGGTTCAAGTGGGTAAAGCGACGACCATGGCGGAGGTCTTTAAAAAGTATCTGGCGCGCGGGAAAACCGGATACGTTCCGCCACAGTGGTGTACAATAAAACAAGCTATTGATGTGATTCATCATTCTGGCGGTAAGGCCGTGCTGGCCCATCCGGGACGGTATAATCTTTCTGCTAAATGGCTGAAAAGACTGCTGGCGCACTTTGCCGAATGCGGTGGCGAGGCGATGGAAGTCGCCCAGTGTCAGCAGGCGCCCAACGAGCGCGCGCAGCTCGCGACTTACGCCCGCCAGTTTGGCCTGCTTGGGTCACAGGGCTCTGATTTCCATCAGCCCTGCGCGTGGATCGAACTCGGGCGCAAGCTCTGGCTACCCGCTGGCGTTGAGCCGGTCTGGCAGCTCTGGGAGCAGCCGCAGCAAATTGAAGAGAGGGAAGTATGAGTCAGTTTTTCTATATCCATCCGGATAACCCGCAGCCACGTCTGATTAACCAGGCCGTGGAGATCGTCCGCAAAGGGGGCGTGATAGTCTACCCAACCGATTCTGGCTACGCGCTGGGCTGCAAAATTGAAGATAAAGGGGCGATGGAGCGTATCTGTCGCATCCGTCAGCTACCAGACGGCCATAACTTTACTCTGATGTGCCGCGATCTCTCTGAGCTGTCGACCTATGCTTATGTGGATAACGTGGCGTTTCGCCTGATTAAGAACAACACGCCGGGGAACTACACCTTCATCCTGAAAGGGACGAAAGAGGTGCCGCGCCGTCTGTTGCAGGAGAAGCGTAAAACCATCGGGATGCGCGTGCCGTCGAACCCGATTGCCCAGGCGCTGCTGGAGACCCTCGGCGAACCGATGCTCTCTACCTCGCTGATGCTTCCGGGAAGCGAGTTTACCGAGTCCGATCCGGAAGAGATCAAAGATCGCCTGGAGAAAGTGGTGGAGCTGATTATTCACGGCGGTTATCTCGGCCAGCAGCCGACCACCGTTGTGGATCTCACTGAAGATGCGCCGGAAGTGATTCGTGAAGGCGTGGGTGATGTTAAGCCTTTCTTGTAGAGGTGTAAGCAGATATACTACGCGGCCATCAAAGCAGGGCTCGGCCCTGTTTTGACCTGATTCGACGCCTGTGAAGGCGACACCTGAGGAAGCTCAATGAGCGAGAAGTTACAGAAAGTGCTGGCGCGCGCCGGCCACGGTTCACGCCGTGAAATCGAAGCCATTATTGAAGCGGGCCGCGTGAGTGTGGACGGTAAAATCGCCACGCTGGGTGACCGCGTTGAAATCGTACCGGGGCTGAAGATCCGCATCGACGGCCATCTTATCTCCGTAAAAGAGTCCGCAGAACAAATCTGCCGCGTGCTGGCGTACTACAAGCCGGAAGGCGAGCTGTGTACCCGCAACGATCCGGAAGGTCGTCCGACGGTGTTTGACCGTCTGCCAAAACTGCGCGGCGCTCGCTGGATTGCCGTAGGTCGTCTGGACGTGAACACTTGCGGTCTGCTGCTGTTTACCACCGATGGTGAACTGGCAAACCGTTTGATGCACCCAAGCCGCGAAGTGGAACGTGAATACGCGGTGCGCGTGTTTGGCCAGGTCGATGAGAATAAACTGCGCGATCTGTCGCGCGGCGTGCAGCTGGAAGATGGCCCTGCGGCGTTCAAAACCATCAAATTTACCGGTGGTGAAGGGATTAACCAGTGGTACAACGTCACCCTGACCGAGGGACGTAACCGCGAGGTGCGTCGTCTGTGGGAAGCGGTTGGCGTGCAGGTGAGCCGCCTGATCCGCGTTCGCTACGGCGACATTCTGCTGCCGAAAGGCCTGCCGCGCGGGGGGTATACCGAGCTGGATCTTACTCAGACTAACTACCTGCGCGAGCTGGTTGGCCTGACTCCGGAAACCACTTCTAAAGTGGCGGTGGAGAAAGATCGTCGTCGCATGAAGGCGAATCAGATCCGTCGTGCGGTGAAACGACACAGCCAGGTGAACAGCAATCGTCGCTCTGGCAGCCGGAATAACAACGGATAATTTAAAAAAAGCCCGGTGAACGTACCGGGCTTTTTTCTTTAGTAATCAATGCCAATTTGTGCTTTGATGCCTGCATCAAACGCATGCTTGACCGGACGCAGTTCGCTCACGGTATCTGCTAGCTCCAGAATCTCCCGATGACACCCGCGACCTGTCACGATAACCGTCTGATGCGCAGGTCGGTTCTTCAGTGCATCCAATACGTCCTCCAGCGGCAGGTAGTCGTAGGCGATCATATAGGTGATCTCATCCAGCAGCACCATATTTAACGCCGGGTCAGCCAGCATTCTTTTGGCGTGCTCCCAGACGGCAAGGCAGGCTGCGGTATCGGTTTCCCGGTTCTGCGTATCCCACGTAAACCCGGTCGCCATCACCTGAAACTCAACGCCGTGAGGTTCAAGCAAATTACGCTCACCGTTGGGCCATTCCCCTTTGATAAACTGGATGACCCCCACTTTTTGCCCGTGGCCGACGGCGCGGGTAGCGGTGCCAAACGCGGCAGTGGTTTTGCCTTTGCCGTTCCCGGTAAAAACGATGACGATCCCACGCTCGTCCTGGGCTGCCGCGACGCGGGCGTCAACCTGTTCCTTCAGGCGCTGCTGGCGCTGCTGATGACGCTCTTCGCTCATTGCGAAATCCCCGGTTTGCGGCCCGGCTGTGCATCAAAGGTCATTCCGGTTTTGCGGCGGCTGTCGTCACCCATCAGCCAGAGATAGAGCGGCATTATGTCTGCCGGGGTTTTCAGCTTCAGCGGATCTTCTGTCGGGAACGCGCAGGCACGCATGCTGGTGCGCGTACCGCCCGGGTTAATGCAGTTTACGCGCAGATGGCGGTTCTGATACTCCTCCGCCAGCACCTGCATCATGCCCTCGGTCGCGAATTTTGAGACAGCATAAGCCCCCCAGTTTGCGCGTCCCTCTCTGCCTACGCTGGAAGAGGTGAAGACCAGAGACCCGGACTCGGATTTGAGTAATAAAGGAAGCAAGGCCTGCGTGAGGAAAAAGGTGCCGTTGACGTTAACCTGCATGACCTGCTGCCAGATATCCGGATCCTGTTCATCCATCGGACGCACTTCGCCTAACAAACCGGCATTATGCAGCACGCCGTCCAGACGTGGGTAGTGGGTACTGATACGGCGGGCAAGTTCCTGGCACTCCGCTGGCGTGCATGTCAGCAAATCGAGCGTGTACCAGGGGGCCGGCGTGCCGCCTGCGGCTTCAATTTCCTTTGCTACCCCTTTGAGCTTTTCTTCGTTGCGCCCAATCAGAATGACGCTCGCGCCATACTCGGCATACGTCAGGGCCGCTTCGCGACCAATACCATCGCTGGCGCCGGTGACAAGAATGATTCGGTTCTGCAGCAGGTTTTTTTGCGGTTGATAATGCACGGTGACTCCTCAGGCGCACGGTATCTCAATCACGCCTTCATAATGACTTTTCGGCTTTATGCCCGAATTAGCGTGAGAATTCAATCAGTCTACAGGACGTATTACTGTAAAATTAACAATTTGCAAATATTTAAACCGCGGAGCGGGGATTCCTGAAGACGGCTCGCAGAGGTAATGTCACGGGCGAGACGCAGAGGCAGGGCTGTTGTACACTGCCGTGAAAGATTCGTGGTTAAATCAAGGTGGAACGCGTGGAATTACTTTCTCAATATGGGTTGTTTTTGGCCAAAATCGCGACGGTGGTAATTGCCATTGCGGTGGTTGCCGTTCTGATTGTTAACCTGACGCAGCGCAAGCGTCAGCGTGGGGAGTTACGCATTACCCGCCTGAGCGAACAGTATAAAGAGATGCAGGAAGAGATGTCCCTCTCGCTGCTTGATAGTCATCAACAAAAGCTGTGGCTGAAAGCCCAGAAGAAAAAGCATAAGCAGGAAGCCAAAGCCGCGAAGGCGAAAGCGAAGCTCGCGACGCCACAGTCTGACGCAAAACCTCGCGTCTATGTGCTCGATTTTAAAGGCAGCATGGATGCGCATGAAGTCGCCTCGCTGCGCGAAGAGGTGACTGCCGTGCTGGCTGTGGCAACGCCTCAGGATCAGGTCGTGGTGCGTCTTGAGAGCCCGGGCGGGGTGGTTCACGGTTACGGGCTGGCCGCCTCACAGCTGCAGCGCCTGCGAGAGAAGCAGATCCCGCTTACCGTGGCGGTGGATAAAGTCGCGGCGAGCGGTGGCTATATGATGGCCTGTGTGGCGGACAAAATTGTTGCGGCGCCGTTTTCCATCATTGGTTCAATTGGCGTGGTCGCACAGATCCCTAACTTTAACCGCTTCCTGAAAAATAAAGAGATTGATATCGAACTCCACACGGCGGGTCAGTACAAACGCACCCTGACGCTGCTGGGTGAAAACACGGAAGAGGGGCGTCAAAAATTCCGTGAAGATCTGAATGAAACCCACCATCTGTTTAAAGACTTCGTACACCGCATGCGCCCAACGCTGGATATTGAACAGGTGGCGACCGGTGAGCACTGGTACGGCATTCAGGCGCAGGAAAAAGGGCTGGTGGATGAAGTGGGTACCAGCGATGACCTGCTGCTCAACCTGATGGAAGGCCGTGAACTGGTAGGCGTGCGCTTTACCCAGCGCAAACGACTTATGGACCGCTTTACCAACAGTGCGGCGGAAAGCGCGGACCGCCTGCTGCTTCGCTGGCTACAGCGCGGACAAAAACCGCTGCTGTAAACAAAAACGCGAGGCATCTGCCTCGCGTTTTGCATTAATCGACCAGGTGATATTTCTCTGAAAGCGTATGCGCCAGGTATTTGAACATATTAAACACGGCGGTGCTTTTCGGGGTCGGTAACCCCTGCTCGTCAAGGAAGTATTCGCCGCTGAAAACCAGCACGCCATTACGCTGCTCAACGCCGGTGGCTTCAATGCCTGCGAGCGTATCTTCATGGTCACGAATAAGCTTGTTTGCTTCGATAAGCAGAGAGGCTCGGTCAATAGGTTGGGTCGTATTCTGCATAATCCACTCCTTAAACAGTGACAATAGTCTACGCCGGGGGCGCTTTGGGGGCAAATTTTCCCTGTAATGTGAGGGGATAAGATGCAGAGGGCAGGTTGGCGGGATTTGCTTTTGCATGCTAATAAAGTTGCGTAACGAATTTTATCAGGTAGAGTGTGCGCTTTCGTCATTCTGGCAACAGAATTGCTTGACATTCGACCGGGAATTCGTCACGAATTATACGAGATGTGAGAAAAATACCCGATAACTCAATGACCTGGATGTCGCCATTCTGACGTTCGGTAAGACATAGGGGTTGATATCCCCTGACGCAGTCGCAATATCATTGGCTCGTCGTCAGCGGAAGGGAAATCAACGTGCGGCGTATTCCTGGAAGAATTAAATTAGGTAAAGGTGAATATGGGTAAAGCTCTCGTCATCGTTGAGTCCCCGGCAAAAGCCAAAACGATCAATAAGTATCTGGGTAATGACTACGTGGTTAAGTCCAGCGTTGGTCACATCCGCGATTTGCCGACCAGTGGCTCAGCCAGCAAAAAGAGCGCAGACTCTACCTCCACCAAAGGGGCTAAAAAGCCTAAAAAGGATGAACGTAGCGCGCTTGTCAACCGCATGGGTGTTAACCCATGGCACAACTGGGATGCACAATATGAAGTGCTGCCCGGGAAAGAAAAAGTCGTTAACGAGCTGAAGCAGCTTGCTGAAAAAGCAGACCACATCTATCTCGCAACCGACCTTGACCGCGAAGGGGAAGCCATTGCGTGGCACCTGCGGGAAGTGATCGGGGGAGATGACAAACGCTACAGCCGTGTAGTGTTTAACGAAATTACAAAGAATGCGATTCGTCAGGCGTTTGAGAAGCCGGGCGAGCTGAATATCGACCGTGTAAACGCCCAGCAGGCGCGTCGCTTTATGGACCGCGTTGTGGGTTACATGGTTTCTCCACTGTTGTGGAAAAAGATTGCCCGCGGCCTGTCTGCGGGACGCGTGCAGTCGGTAGCCGTGCGTCTTGTCGTTGAGCGTGAACGCGAAATTAAAGCCTTCGTGCCGGAAGAGTTCTGGGAAGTTGACGCCAACGTCACCACCCCGGGCGGTGACGCGCTGCCGCTGCAGGTCAGCCATCACAACGATAAGCCTTTCCGCCCTGAAAACCGCGACCAGACCATGGCCGCCGTGGCGCTGCTGGAAAAAGCGCGATATCAGGTGCTGGAACGCGAAGATAAGCCGACCAGCAGCAAGCCTGGCGCGCCGTTTATCACGTCAACACTGCAACAGGCGGCGAGCACCCGTCTGGGTTACGGCGTGAAGAAAACCATGATGATGGCCCAGCGTTTGTATGAAGCGGGTTACATTACCTACATGCGTACTGACTCAACGAACCTGAGCCAGGACGCGGTGAACATGGTGCGCGGCTATATCAGCGACAACTTTGGTAAAAAATACCTGCCGGAGAGCGCCAACCAGTTCGCCAGCAAAGAGAATTCTCAGGAAGCGCACGAAGCGATTCGTCCTTCTGATGTCTCTGTGCTTGCCGAGTCGCTGAAAGATATGGAAGCCGACGCCCAGAAGCTGTATCAGCTGATCTGGCGTCAGTTCGTCGCGTGTCAGATGACGCCGGCGAAGTACGACTCCACTACGCTGACCGTTGGCGCGGGCGATTTCCGTCTGAAAGCGCGCGGCCGTATCCTGCGCTTCGACGGCTGGACGAAAGTGATGCCTGCGCTGCGTAAAGGTGATGAAGACCGTACGCTGCCTGCGGTAAACAAAGGCGACGAGTTGTCGCTTGTCGATCTGGTTCCGGCCCAGCACTTCACCAAGCCGCCTGCGCGCTTTAGTGAAGCGTCGTTGGTTAAAGAGCTGGAAAAACGCGGAATTGGCCGTCCGTCAACCTACGCGTCAATCATCTCAACCATCCAGGACCGCGGTTACGTTCGCGTAGAAAACCGCCGTTTCTATGCCGAAAAAATGGGGGAGATTGTCACTGACCGTCTGGAAGCTAACTTCCGCGAGTTGATGAACTATGACTTCACCGCGCAGATGGAAGACAGCCTCGACGAGGTGGCCAGCCACAAGGCTGAGTGGAAGAAGGTTCTCGACAGTTTCTTCAGCGACTTTACCAACCAGCTTGAGAAAGCGGAGAAAGATCCTGAAGAGGGCGGCATGCTGCCTAACCAGATGGTTCTTACCAGCATCGACTGCCCGACCTGTGGCCGTAAGATGGGTATTCGTACCGCGACAACAGGCGTCTTCCTGGGCTGTTCAGGCTACGCGCTGCCGCCAAAAGAGCGCTGCAAAACCACCATCAACCTGGTGCCGGAGAACGAAGTTCTCAACGTGCTGGAGGGTGATGATGCGGAGACTAACGCCCTGCGCGCCAAGCGCCGCTGCAAAAAATGCGGCACGGCGATGGACAGCTACCTGATCGATCCTAAACGCAAACTGCACGTTTGCGGTAATAACCCAACCTGTGATGGGTATGAGATCGAAGAGGGCGAGTTCCGCATTAAAGGCTATGACGGCCCGATCGTGGAGTGCGAGAAGTGTGGCTCTGAAATGCACCTGAAAATGGGGCGTTTCGGTAAGTACATGGCCTGCACCAACGACGAATGTAAAAACACGCGCAAAATTCTGCGTAACGGTGAAGTGGCTCCGCCGAAGGAAGATCCGGTTCCGCTGCCAGAACTGCCGTGTGAGAAATCCGACGCGTACTTCGTGCTGCGTGATGGCGCTGCAGGAGTCTTCCTGGCCGCGAACACCTTCCCGAAATCGCGTGAAACGCGTGCGCCGTTGGTAGAAGAGCTGTATCGCTTCCGCGATCGCCTGCCTGAAAAACTGCGTTATCTGGCCGATGCGCCACAGCAGGATCCTGAAGGCAATAAGACGGTGGTCCGTTTTAGCCGTAAAACGAAGCAGCAGTACGTGGCGGCAGAGAAAGAGGGCAAAGCGACCGGATGGTCCGCCTTCTATGTCGATGGTAAATGGGTTGAAGGCAAGAAATAATCTTCCTTAACCGTAACTTACCTGTAAAAGGGCCGGACATCCGGCCCTTTTTTATTACCTTATTATTATTTTTTGTTCCGTACTATACAGTCGGGCTATAAATGATATAGTGGTTATAGTTAACCCTTTTCTTATTATCAAATCGTCTTAAGCGATTGACCGCGTGCGCTAAATCGGATGGTCTGGCATGAAATTACAGCAGCTTCGTTATATCGTTGAGGTGGTGAATCACAACCTTAATGTCTCTTCTACCGCCGAGGGGCTCTATACCTCGCAACCGGGCATCAGCAAGCAGGTTCGCATGCTGGAGGACGAATTAGGTATTCAGATTTTCGCCCGCAGCGGTAAGCACCTTACCCAGGTGACGCCAGCAGGGCAGGAAATCATCCGTATTGCGCGGGAAGTCCTCTCCAAAGTCGATGCGATTAAGTCTGTGGCGGGGGAACACACCTGGCCGGATAAAGGCTCGCTGTATATTGCCACGACGCACACCCAGGCGCGCTATGCGTTACCGGGTGTTATTAAGGGCTTTATCGAGCGCTATCCGCGCGTCTCTCTGCATATGCACCAGGGTTCGCCGACGCAAATTGCTGAGGCGGTGTCGAAGGGCAATGCAGATTTTGCCATCGCGACGGAAGCACTTCATTTGTATGACGATCTGGTCATGCTTCCGTGCTATCACTGGAACCGCTCCATTGTGGTGACTCCCGATCACCCGCTGGCGGGCAAAGGGTCGGTGACAATCGAAGAGCTGGCGCAATATCCTTTAGTCACCTACACGTTTGGCTTCACCGGACGTTCTGAGCTTGATACCGCCTTCAACCGGGCCGGGTTAACGCCGCGGATTGTCTTTACCGCAACCGATGCCGACGTCATTAAGACTTATGTACGGCTTGGCCTGGGGGTAGGGGTAATCGCCAGCATGGCGGTCGACCCGGTATCAGACCCCGACCTGGTGCGTCTTGATGCGCATGATATTTTCAGCCATAGCACGACAAAAATTGGCTTCCGTCGTAGTACCTTCCTGCGAAGCTATATGTATGATTTTATTCAGCGCTTTGCCCCGCATTTAACGCGTGACGTGGTGGATACCGCCGTGGCATTACGCTCAAATGAAGATATTGAAGAGATGTTTAAAGATATCAAACTCCCCGAAAAATAATCACACCCGGTATCTTTCCCTGAGGGAAAGATACCGAAATATCGGCTTAAAGCTAAATTAGAATTATCATCATCTGCACTTTCCCTGCCATATATTGCCATTATCCTTTTAATTTGTGTGGTTTTAATGTCGTGAATTGGCGACAAAAATAGAAACTAATTAACGGCTACGCAAATTTTTCTTTTCAAATATTTATTTCTGGTCAAAAGATTGAATATTTCATGCCTCCTGATGCGTAAATTCACTGGCTTTTCGGCTAAAGTTTCTTTAGGATTTATCTCAACAGATGATTAATTGTACCAATTGTTTGGTCCTAAATGATAAGCGATATCGATTGTATGAGGTTAGCAATGCCTTCAGGAAGTGAAGAACCGCAAAGGGATCCTGCGCTCAAGCGTAAAGCCTGGCTGGCGGTCTTTCTCGTTTCCGCCCTGTTCTGGGTGATGGTTGCTCTCCTGGCCTGGAAATATTGGGGTTGAATATGGCAGTGACGGTACGTACAGAAACGGCAAAACGGATGTGTCAGCATCATGACACTGTTCACAAAGGACGCAAAGCCCCTGCGACAGCTGTGCCAGCGTCCTGGAAACTGACGCCGCAGCAGCAGGCTTTTATTGATGTGTTCGCGGAAGACGAACCCAAAAAACAATAATTTAGTTTATTGCGTAATGATGCAGCTAGTCTGAATAATGATTGTGCACCTTTGTACTCTTTAATAAATACACATCAGCAATATAGCACGAGGACCTGCCTCGGAATGTTTAATAAATAATGCCTGGTGTCCCTATGATGAATAACATGATGTCTCAAAAATACTGGTCATGGATCGGCGTTTTTACCCTGTCGATTCTGTTCTGGAGTCAGCTCATCTGGCTGGCCATCCACTAAATGATAAAACCTCGCTGCGGCGGGGTTTTTTGTTTTGCCCTCCTCTGGACCATTCCTAAATTTATCAATTCGGGTTGTTATCAAAACGTTACGACATCTTTGTGTTATCTTTAATTACGGCCCTGATGATTGTCAGGACATCTCTGTAATTAAGGAGGAGCTTATGTCGTTAACCCTACGCGAAGCCAGTAAGGACACATTACAGGCAGAAAATAAAACCTGGCACTACTATAGCCTGCCGCTGGCTGCCAGAACGCTTGGGGACATTTCGCGTTTACCCAAGTCATTGAAAGTTTTGCTGGAAAACCTATTGCGCTGGCAGGACGGTGATTCCGTCACTCTCGACGATATTCAGGCGCTGGCGGGGTGGCTTAAGAATGCCCATGCCGACAGAGAAATTGCCTACCGCCCGGCAAGGGTCCTGATGCAGGACTTCACCGGCGTGCCTGCCGTGGTGGATCTCGCCGCCATGCGTGAGGCGGTTAAACGCCTCGGTGGCGACACGGCTAAAGTGAACCCGCTTTCCCCCGTCGACCTCGTGATTGACCACTCCGTAACCGTTGACCACTTCGGTGATGACGATGCCTTTGGCGAGAATGTGCGTCTTGAGATGGAGCGTAACCACGAGCGTTATGTCTTCCTGAAGTGGGGCCAGCAGGCGTTCAGCCGCTTTAGCGTAGTTCCACCCGGCACCGGTATCTGTCACCAGGTTAACCTTGAATATCTCGGTAAAGCCGTCTGGAGTGAATTGCAGGACAAAGAGTGGGTGGCTTATCCGGACACGCTGGTGGGCACAGATTCCCATACCACTATGATTAACGGCCTCGGTGTGCTGGGCTGGGGTGTCGGCGGTATCGAAGCGGAAGCCGCCATGCTTGGTCAGCCGGTCTCCATGCTTATCCCTGATGTTGTGGGCTTTAAGCTCACCGGGAAGCTGTCTGAGGGCATTACCGCCACCGATCTGGTGCTCACCGTTACCCAGATGCTGCGTAAGCATGGCGTAGTGGGCAAATTTGTTGAATTTTACGGTGACGGGCTGGATTCGCTGCCGCTGGCTGACCGTGCGACCATTGCCAATATGGCGCCAGAATATGGCGCAACCTGCGGCTTTTTCCCCATTGATGACGTCACGCTGGAGTACATGCGCCTGAGCGGTCGCAGCGAAGAGCAGGTGGCGCTGGTGGAGGCGTATACCAAAGCGCAGGGCATGTGGCGTAATCCGGGCGATGAGCCGGTATTTACCAGCACGCTCGCGCTCGACATGGGAAGCGTTGAGGCGAGCCTCGCCGGTCCGAAGCGTCCACAGGATCGCGTGGCGTTAAGCGACGTGCCAAAAGCGTTTGCCGCCAGCAATGAGCTGGAAGTCAACGTGGCGAAGAAGGACCATCGCCCAATCGACTATGTTCTGAACGGACATCAGTATCAGCTCCCGGACGGCGCGGTTGTCATTGCCGCTATTACCTCCTGTACCAACACCTCGAACCCCAGCGTGTTGATGGCGGCCGGTCTGCTGGCTAAAAAAGCGGTTGAGCTGGGGCTGAAACCCCAGCCGTGGGTCAAGGCCTCGCTGGCACCGGGCTCGAAAGTGGTTTCGGATTACCTGGCACAGGCCAGGCTAACGCCGTATCTTGACGAGCTGGGCTTTAACCTCGTGGGCTACGGTTGTACCACCTGTATTGGTAACTCCGGCCCGCTTCCTGAACCTATTGAAACGGCAATCAGGCAGGGCGATCTGACGGTTGGCGCAGTCCTTTCCGGTAACCGTAACTTTGAAGGGCGTATTCACCCGCTGGTGAAAACCAACTGGCTCGCTTCGCCGCCGCTGGTGGTGGCCTACGCGCTGGCCGGGAACATGAATATTAACCTGGCGACCGATCCCATTGGTCACGACCGCAAGAATGAGCCTGTCTACCTGAAAGATATCTGGCCGTCATCGCGTGAAATTGCGATGGCCGTTGAAAAGGTTTCTACCGAGATGTTCCGCAAAGAGTATGCGGAAGTGTTTGAAGGTACGCCGGAATGGAAAGCCATCAACGTTGTGGGCTCGGACACCTATGACTGGCAGGACGACTCTACCTATATTCGTCTGTCGCCGTTCTTTGATGAGATGCTGGCCGAGCCTGCACCGCTTAAGGATATCCATGGCGCGCGCATACTGGCGATGCTGGGGGACTCCGTCACCACTGACCACATCTCTCCGGCGGGGAGTATCAAAGCCGACAGCCCGGCAGGCCGTTATCTGCAAAGCCGGGGAGTGGAGCGCCGCGATTTTAACTCTTACGGCTCGCGCCGCGGTAACCATGAAGTGATGATGCGCGGAACGTTTGCCAACATCCGCATTCGTAACGAAATGGTTCCGGGCGTGGAAGGGGGGATGACGCGCCATCTGCCGGGGACTGAAGTCGTGTCGATTTATGACGCAGCCGTCAAATATCAGCAGGAAGGTACGCCGCTGGCGGTTATCGCCGGGAAAGAGTATGGTTCCGGCTCCAGCCGTGACTGGGCGGCGAAAGGTCCACGTCTGCTTGGCGTTCGCGTGGTCATTGCCGAGTCATTTGAACGTATTCACCGCTCGAATCTAATTGGCATGGGGATCCTGCCGCTTGAGTTCCCGCAGGGCGTCACGCGCAAAACGCTGGGCCTGACCGGGGAAGAGCAGATTGATATTAGCGGCCTGCAAAACCTGCAGCCGGGCAAAACGGTGCCGGTGAAATTAACGCGGGCAGACGGGAAAACAGAGGTACTGGAATGCCGCTGTCGTATTGATACCGCAACCGAACTGACCTACTACCAGAACGACGGCATTTTACATTATGTGATCCGTAAGATGCTGGATTGATAAAAAAAGCCCGGCATTTGTGCCGGGCTTTTTACTCTCACTCTTTCAGCAGATGGCCCATTTTGGCCGCTTTGGTATCGAGATAGTGGGCGTTTTTCGGGTTGCGGCCGACAATCAGCGGCACGCGCTCGACGATGTTGATCCCCGCTTCGGTGAGGATCTCAACTTTTTTCGGGTTATTGGTTAGCAGGCGAACCTCGTCCACGCCCAGCAGCTTGAACATATCGGCGCACAGCGTGAAGTCGCGTTCATCGGCGGCAAAACCGAGCTGGTGGTTGGCTTCCACCGTATCGTAACCCTGGTCCTGCAGTGCATAAGCGCGGATTTTATTCAGCAGACCAATGTTACGACCTTCCTGACGGTGATAGAGCAGCACGCCGCGGCCTTCTTCGGCGATATGGGTAAGGGCTGCTTCGAGCTGGAAACCGCAATCACAGCGCAGGCTGAACAACGCGTCGCCGGTCAGACACTCCGAATGGACGCGGGACAGTACCGGCGTCTGCCCTGAAATGTCGCCGTAGACCAGCGCGACATGATCCTGTCCGGTTGCCAGTTCTTCAAACCCCACCATCAGGAAATCGCCCCATGGGGTTGGCAGTTTGGCTTCTGCCACACGTTTAAGCTGCATGTGATTCTCCAGAGTAGGCTGACACGTTTCGTGCCTTACGCCTGTTTTGCTTTCTGTATTTGTTCATTTTGCCACAAGCTCAGCACGTTCGCCTAATGGGCACCATGCTATATGAACGTTAAACGCACGATCCGACATATCCACCCATCGAATGAATTTCAGTTATGATTGTGAGGCTTAGCGAAAAAGGAGAAGACATGCTTTCAATCGCCAGACGTACGGCAGCAGGCGCGGCCATTTTACTGATTATGCCTTTGGCCGTGTGGGTCTCCGGCTGGATGTGGCAGCCGGGGCAGAATGCCACGTGGCTGAAAACGTTATACTGGGTAACGGAAACGGTCACGCAACCGTGGGGAATTATTACCCACGTCATCCTTTGCGGCTGGTTCTTGTGGTGCTTGCGCTTTCGATTGCGCGCGGCGCTAATGCTCTTTGCTATCCTCGGCGGCGCGATCGTTATTGGACAGGGTGTGAAGTCCTGGGTAAAGGATCATGTTCAGGAGCCAAGACCTTTTGTCGTCTGGCTGGAAAAAGCACACCATGTTCCGGTGGATGAGTTCTACAATTTAAAGCGTAAAGATCGCGGTGCGCTGGTGAAAGAACAGCTTGCGGAACAGGAAGATATTCCCAAATTCCTGCGTAAGCACTGGCAAAAAGAGACGGGTTTCGCGTTTCCTTCCGGCCATACGATGTTTGCGGCCAGCTGGGCGTTGCTGGGCGTTGGGCTGCTTTGGCCTCGACGTCGCACGATGACCATCGCGATTTTACTGGTTTGGGCGACAGGGGTTATGGGCAGCCGCTTGCTGCTGGGGATGCACTGGCCGCGGGATCTGGTGGTTGCTACGCTGATCTCCTGGATGCTGGTAACGCTGGCAACCTGGCTTGCAGAACGGTTCTGCGGCCCGCTCACGCCACCGCCTGAAGAGAAAGAAGAGATCGCCGAAAGGGAACAAAGCGACGCCTGACGGTTGATATTGTGCATTTCGCCCATAAATCCATGACGTGCGCGTTACTTTTTCCGTTTCGCGCCCGTCGCTAAAATGGTAGTTTATAAGGCTGATTGCGGTGGGTTGAACACACTTTATTCGCTTGAACCACATAACGGGAAGTAATGTGAAATATTTACTCATTTTCTTACTGGTATTGGCGATTTTTGTCATTTCAGTCACATTGGGTGCACAAAACGATCAGCAGGTGACGTTTAACTATCTGCTTGCGCAGGGCGAGTATCGCGTATCAAGTCTGCTGGCGGTCCTGTTTGCTGCAGGCTTTGCCATAGGCTGGCTGGTTTGCGGCCTGTTTTGGTTGAAGGTTCGTGTTTCTCTTGCGCGCGCTGAACGTAAAATTAAACGACTTGAGCATAATATTGCGCCTGCGTCCGACATTCCGGAAAGCTCAGGTGTGCCGGTCGTGAAGGAATAATCGACTATGCTGGAGTTGTTGTTTCTGCTTTTGCCTGTAGCCGCAGCCTATGGCTGGTATATGGGCCGCAGAAGTGCGCAACAAACAAAACAGGATGAGGCTAACCGACTCTCCCGCGACTACGTTGCGGGGGTGAACTTCCTCCTGAGCAATCAGCAGGACAAAGCGGTAGACCTGTTCCTCGATATGCTGAAAGAGGATACGGGGACCGTAGAAGCCCATCTCACTCTCGGTAACCTGTTCCGCTCTCGCGGCGAGGTTGACCGCGCCATCCGTATCCACCAGACCCTGATGGAAAGCGCGTCCCTGACTTACGAACAGCGTCTCCTGGCGGTACAACAGCTGGGCCGAGACTATATGGCCGCGGGGCTGTACGATCGCGCTGAAGATATGTTCACTCAGCTGGTAGATGAAACGGATTTCCGCATTGGCGCGCTGCAGCAGTTGCTACAGATTTACCAGGCCACCAGCGACTGGCAGAAAGCCATTGATACGGCCGAGCGTCTGGTGAAGCTGGGTAAAGACAAGCAGCGCGTTGAAATTGCGCATTTCTACTGCGAGCTTGCCCTACAGCAGATGGGCAACGACGACATGGATAAAGCCATGGCGTTACTGAAGAAAGGCGCCGCCGCGGACCGCAATAGCGCGCGTATCTCTATCATGATGGGGCGTGTTTTTATGGCCAGCGGCGACTACGCTAAAGCCGTTGAAAGCCTGCTGCGGGTTATTGACCAGGACAAAGAGCTGGTCAGCGAAACGCTTGAAATGCTGCAAACCTGCTATCAGCAGTTGGACAAGCAGGAAGAGTGGGTGGCATTCCTGCGCCGTTGCGTGGAAGAGAATACCGGCGCGACCGCTGAGCTGATGCTCTCAGACGTGGTTGAGCAATATGAGGGGAGCGACACCGCACAGGTTTATATTACCCGTCAGCTGCAGCGTCATCCCACGATGCGCGTATTCCATAAGCTGATGGATTACCATCTTAACGATGCGGAAGAAGGGCGCGCCAAAGAGAGCCTGATGGTGCTGCGCGACATGGTTGGCGAGCAGGTGCGCAGCAAACCGCGTTACCGTTGTCAGAAGTGTGGTTTTACCGCGTATACGCTCTACTGGCACTGTCCTTCCTGCCGTGCCTGGTCTACCATCAAGCCTATTCGTGGCCTTGACGGGCAGTAATTTTTTAAAACCCCTCATTTTAGTTACAACATACTAAAGTTTTACCTCTCTCTCAGCACCGTGCGGTTTGCCGGTCTGGCAGGCACGTAAATGGATTCTGTCAATTTAGGGCGGCGGCAGGTAGAATGCTGGCCGTTTATCTGTTCCGCGCCGCTGCGCGCCCATAGACGAAAAGGGCTGGTCATGACGTCTGTTACTTCTTCCACTTCCCGCGTTATTACGGATTCTCCTGTTGTTGTCGCGCTTGATTACAATAAGCGCGATGCTGCACTGGCCTTTGTCGACGGTATCGATCCCCGCGATTGTCGTCTGAAAGTTGGTAAAGAGATGTTCACGCTGTTTGGACCGCAAATCGTCCGCGATCTGCAGCAGCGCGGTTTCGATGTCTTCCTCGATCTTAAATTCCATGATATCCCGAACACCACGGCGCACGCCGTTGCCGCCGCTGCGGAACTGGGTGTGTGGATGGTCAACGTGCACGCGTCGGGCGGGGCGAGAATGATGACAGCCGCTCGCGAAGCGCTCCTGCCGTTCGGCAACGATGCGCCATTACTGATTGCGGTCACCGTGCTGACCAGCATGGACGAAAGCGATTTGCGCGACCTTGGCGTGACGTTGTCACCAGCCGAGCACGCTGAACGCCTGGCGCGTCTGACGCAGAACTGCGGCCTTGATGGCGTCGTCTGCTCTGCTCAGGAAGCGGTGCGCTTCAAGTCAGAGCTAGGCAACGCGTTTAAGCTGGTTACGCCGGGCATTCGTCCGGCAGGCAGCGACGTGGGCGATCAGCGCCGTATTATGACGCCTGAGCAGGCGTTGGCCGCAGGCGTTGATTACATGGTTATCGGGCGTCCGGTGACGCAGTCTGCCCACCCGGCAGAGACGCTTAAGGCTATCAACGCATCACTGAAAAAGGGGGCGTAATGACCGATTCCAACAGTCGTCTGGTCTACTCAACGGAGAGCGGGCGCATAGACGAACCGAAAACGAAAGCGGAGCGTCCGAAAGGTGACGGTATTGTCCGTATCCAGCGTCAGACCAGCGGACGAAAAGGAAAGGGGGTCTGCCTGATCTCCGGGATTGATCTGGATGATGCGGAACTGAACAAGCTGGCAGCCGAACTGAAAAAGAAATGTGGCTGCGGCGGTGCCGTTAAGGACGGCATTATCGAAATCCAGGGCGATAAACGCGATTTAATTAAATCGCTGCTTGAAGCCAAAGGCATGAAAGTTAAACTGGCAGGTGGTTAAAATAAATAAGCCACGGCAAATGCCGTGGCTCGTGTTATATACGTGCGTTAGTCAGACCTGAAATGCGATGCTAAATCGCCATAACGGGAAGGCTTATAGAATAATTATTTGCCGACCTGGTGACCGATAATACCACCGACAGCAGCGCCGCCTAATGTACCCAGCGTACTACCATCCGTTAATACTGCACCACCGAGCGCACCAGCGCCGGCGCCAATAGCGGTGTTACGGTCACGTTTAGACCAGTTAGAGCACGCGCTCAGGGACATTGCTACAGTGATTGCCAGAACAGCGGCGGCTAATTTTTTGCTGGTTAAGGTCATAATACTTTCTCCTGAATTATCGATTCACGGAAAGATGTACACGTTAAGTATAGTCAAAATGAATACTTAATTCTTTTTCCCGTGAAAGCTGGTCGCGCAGGCGTTACGTAATCACGCAAGTGATAGTCACTTCCTGTTATATCGCTAACATTAATTTTACGACTTTACGGCAGGTTAAACAGGTAAAAACTCTTAAAGGAAGGTTAGGAATCCTCTCAGACGAAGGGGACATATGCGCCCGGCATACGGGCGCAAAAAGGAGTCAGGCGGAGGTTTTAATAATATCGACAATGAGACCGTCTTCTTCCAGTTTAATACGATGTTCATCGCTTAACCTTTCGTCGGTAATTACGCGGCTGAAGCGCGCGGCTGGACCCATGGTGTAAGGATGAACGACACCAAATTTGGAACTGTCGGTCAACACAATGGCTTCACATTCTTTTTCCAGGACGGCATTAACCACGTCAGATCGCATCATATCCCGGCCGGTGAAGCCTGTCTCCGGCTGCCAGCCGTCAATCCCGATAAACGCCTTACTGAAATGAACCTGCTGGACATACTGCCGGGTCAGCGGGCCTACCATGCTTTCACTCTTTTTCTGGTAAATGCCGCCCAGTAAAATCACCTCGCAGCGCGTCTCTTTGAGCAAATGGGCGATATAGCTGCTGACGGTGATGATGGTAACGTCTTTTTGTTCGGCGAGCGTACGTGCCAGCAGGGCGTTGCTGCTGCCGTTTTCAATAAACACCGTCTCGCCTGGGTTTACCAGCGATGCGGCAAATTCTGCCAGTTCTCGTTTAAGCGCGTAGTTATTCATCATGCGCGTCTCAACATCGTCGCTGTCCAGCGGCACGGCATAGCCATGCGCACGGCGCAGGTAGCTCTGTTTTTCCAGCAGATTAAGATCCTGACGGATGGTGACTTCGGAAACGCCGGTGGTTTTCGCGAGTTCGACTACGCTTACGCGCCCCTGATCGATGACCATCTGCAAAATGAGTTGTTGTCGGGAATTCATAGCATCCAATTAATAAAGCGAAACGAGGTCTGGGACAGTGGGATTAGACTTCCCACGGCGCTTTAGGCTGTCGGTTTCCGGGGGCATTGTCAGCGCCATCCTGAGCGAGGAGTTCAGACTTCAGGATCTCGAGATTACGGATCGCAGAGTGATAATCACCCGCCACCAGGATATCCAGCACGGTATCAATACGTTGTGCTACAGCTTGTGGATCAATAGTTGACATAATCTCTCCCCAGGAACGAAAAGTTAATAATTTCAATGATGCAGAAAATAGGGTCAAAAGAGAAGGGAAAAAACGCCATAACGAAATTACATAAACGAAAGTGAACCTCTTTATGGCCTTAACGCTGTTGTCGCGCTTGATATCGTTTTAGCCAGCGCTCGAATGCGGCAGCGGGCATCGGCTTAGCGAAAAGAAAGCCCTGCCGTTCGTTGACGCCGTTCTTGGTCAGAAAGGCGTCCTCTTTTGCGTTCTCCACCCCTTCGGCAATCACCTGCAGGTTTAGCGCCTGCGCCACTGCGACAATGGCGCGCACCAGAGACTGGGAGACAGACTGCTTATGAATATCTCTGACAAAAGCCTGATCGAGCTTAATAGCGTCAATAGGAAAACGCGCCAGTTGGGAGAGAGAAGAGTAGCCGGTACCGAAATCGTCCAGATGAATTTGTGCCCCGAGCCGGCTGAATTGCTGGATCACAGAGAGCGCCAGCTCTTCGTTTTCGATAAGACAGCTTTCGGTCAACTCGACATCGATAGGGCAGTACTCAAAATGCAGATCCTTAAGCGCCTGCTTTAACTCACTGAAAATTGTCTGGTCGGCGAGCTGACGTGCTGAGACGTTCACCGCCACGCGCAGGTTAATTCCCTTGTCTCGCCATTTTGCCACCTGCCGTACCACATCAAGCATCACCCAGCGACCCAGCGGGACAATCAAACCGGACTCCTCGGCATAAGAGATAAATTCCAGAGGAGGGATCAGCCCGCGCTCGGGCGACTGCCAGCGGACCAGCGCTTCAAGGCTTCTGACCTCGCCGCGCCAGGTGATTTTTGGCTGGTAGTGGATCAGGAGCTGATCGTTATCCAGTGCTTTACGCAGGTTGGTGTCCAGCCACAGATACTCAAACACGCGCTGGTTCATCTCGGGGGAGAAGACGCAGAACTTGCCACGGCCGTTTTCCTTGGCGGTGTACATAGCGGTGTCGGCATTGCGAATCACGCTTTCCCGATCGTTCCCGTGTTGCGGCGCGAGGGCGATTCCCAGGGAGCAACCGGTGTAAACCTCAATCAGACCGATTCTGAACGGCTGACGCAGGCGGGTCAAAATGCGCGACGCCATCGCTTCCAGAGAGCCCTGAGAGGTATGGGTGGCCATAAAGATAAACTCATCGCCACCGAGCCGCGCTAAAACTTGCCCCTCATCCAGGCAACTCAGAAGGGCAAGAGCAACCGCCTGCAGCAGCTGATCGCCGAACATATGTCCGTAGGCATCGTTGACCTTTTTGAAGTTATCCAGGTCGAGGTACACCACGCCAACCTGCGTATCGCCGCGGTTGGCTATGGCGCCTGAAATCAGCTCGTGGATCGCGTTGCGGTTTGGCAGGCCGGTGATGGTATCAGTATTGGCCAACACGCGCAGGCGCTCCTGCGCCCGCCGTTCTTCGGTAATGTCGGTCCCTGAACAGATAAGAAAAATTTCATTTTTACCGCTGCCGCTGTGAACGAATTTATTTCTGAACAGAAACAAGCGTTGCCCTTTACGCGTTTTGATCCAGCGTTCGACTTCGTAGGAGCTGCTGTTGCGAAAGATACCCGCAATGTTGCGCTTTGAGGCTGCCGCTTCGCTGCGGCTCATGAACAGTTCAAACACGTTCTGGCCAATGACTTCGTGTTCTTTCAGACCGGTGTACTCTTCACTCAGGCGGTTAAAACGCTGGATATTGCCGTTTTGATCGAGAATAACAATGACGGAATTCGCTTCAGAAACAACCTGTTCTGCAAAGGAGAGCCCCTGAGCCAGATCGCGTGCCACGGAGGGTGTATCGTTCCAGGCGGAGGCCGTGCCGGCCCACTCGTTGCGGGTTATTTTTCGTCCGACAAGATGGACGGGAACTTCTTCGCCATAAAGAGAAAGGTTCATAGAAATGCTGGAGGTAATCACCGTTAGCTGGCGGATCAGTGCGGCCTGATCGTCGGTCAGCGTGACCACCTGAGTGACGTCTGCATTTTCGCTGGCAGCAAGGTGCAGAACGTTGCTATCAGCCGACAATCGCCACCACGGGCTGTGAGTACCCGTGTAACGAAACAGCAAATTCTGCACAAGTTCGTCGATCATGATTTCTCCCGCCGCGACGTATTAGCGCACAAATTATTCATTTGCCGTCGACTTTTCCGTTGAAAATTGCGGCAAAGCCGCAGTAAACACATTTTTTCCCTGTTTTCTTACAACATAACGCGTCAGGCAGAAAAGAAAGCTGAGCGTATAAAATTCACGTGACCGAGTAGGACAGCACTCTTTTACTGTAGATAATTATGGCCATTTTGGGCGAGCCGGGACTGAAAAAAGTAAGAAAAATGATGCTTTTGCGGGGGGAAAGACGGGAGAAAAAATTGTCGGCCTTTCCGAACGGAAATGACCGACAATTTAGCAGAGGTTATCAGGCGACAGGGCGCGCAATAATACTGCGGGTTTCCATGCGAACTTCAGCGATAGTCACGTCAATCACGTCAGTGACTTTGTAAACCGTCTCGCCTTTAATTTGCACGGTGCCGCTTTCCTGACTGCAGATCAGTTCGTCACGAACGGCGTGCAGGAACGGAGCAGGGATAAAGGCTACCGCACCGTTATCCACCAGGCGTACGCGCATTCCGCCGCGGCTGATATCAACGATCTCCGCCGCGAAACGGGTATCGGTACCGGCTTTATCCTGCAGGAAGCGCGCATAAAGCCAGTCTCCTACGTCACGTTCCGCCATGCGGTTCAGACGGCGACGCTCAGCCATCTGTAGGGTCGTGTCGTCCTGAGGACGGGCAATGGTTTCGCCCTTGATAATCGCTTTCAGCAGGCGGTGGTTAACCATATCGCCATACTTGCGGATTGGGGATGTCCAGGTGGCGTAGGCCTCAAGACCGAGGCCGAAGTGCGGGCCTGGCTCGGTGCTGATTTCCGCGAAGGACTGGAAGCGGCGAATACGGCTATCCAGGAAACCGGATGGCTGAGCGTCCAGCTCGCGGCGAAGCTTGCAGAAGCCTGGCAGCGTCAGCACTTCTTCCGGATCAACATGCACATCGTGATTCTTCAGCAGAGCCGCCAGCGCTTCGGTATTGGCCGGATCGAATCCGGTGTGAACGTTGTAAATACCAAAGCCCAGCCTGTCGCGCAGCACGCGTGCGGCACAGATGTTGGCGGAAATCATTGCCTCTTCAACGATGCGGTTCGCAATGCGTCGCGGT
Source organism: Enterobacter sp. 296B2 (assembly GCF_034106185.1). NCBI lineage: Bacteria > Pseudomonadati > Pseudomonadota > Gammaproteobacteria > Enterobacterales > Enterobacteriaceae > Enterobacter > Enterobacter sp. 296B2. The sequence continues at coordinate 45,491 of NZ_JAWNCA010000015.1, forward strand.
TCGGCCACGATGTCCAGCACTTCACCTTTCTCGCCCAGAACAAAGCGATAATCCGGTCGGTCTTTGAACACCAGCGCGTGGGTTTTACGCCACTCGCCGCGGTTCAGACAGATGCGGTGCAGCAGACGGAGCTGCGCGGCTATGGCGTCTGATTCTGGTTTCCAGCTGCCGGTATTTTCCAGCCAGTCGGAGACGTTATCGTAGGCCAGCTTGGCTTTGGATTCGATGGTGGCGGCAAAGAACTCGATATCGTCTTCAATCGCGCCATCGGCGGCAATGGTCATGCGGCAGGCAAGAACCGGACGCACCTCATTTGGGCGCAGCGAGCAGAGGTCGTCAGACAGTTCGCGCGGCAGCATCGGGATGTTAAAGCCTGGCAGGTAGTTCGTGAACGCGCGGATTTTCGCCGTTTCGTCCAGCTTGCTGCCTTCTACGATCCAGGCGGTGGGATCGGCAATGGCGACGGTCAAATGCAGTTTGCCATCGGCGCTCTCTTCAGCGTAGAGCGCATCGTCCATATCTTCGGTGCTGGCGCTGTCGATGGTGACAAACTCCAGCGCGGTGAGATCGCGGCGCGTCAGACCTTCATCCTGCATCTCGGTTGCCACGCCGTTCGGCGCTTCTTTTTCAAGATTATGGCGCGCCAGCGTGACCCACCACGGGACGAAATGGTCATCGCCAAAGGTGATGAACTGGGTCAGTTCAGCATAGAAACCGCGGTCGCCTTTCAGAGGATGACGGCGCATTTCTGCTACGGCCCAGTCACCTTCTTTAAAATCATGCTCAACGCCGCGGGCGGCGCGGCACGGAATGGCATCTTTCAGCAGGGGGTGATCCGGCACGACAGAAAGACGATCGTCCTTTCTCTGCACTTTGCCCACAAAGCGGGTCAGGAACGGCTCGATCAGTTCTTCCGGCTCGGCGGATTCACGTTCTTTCTCGGTATGGATGACGGCCATGACGCGATCGCCATGCATCACTTTCTTCATCTGCGGTGGCGGAATGAAGTAGCTTTTCTGCGCGTCAACTTCAAGGAAGCCAAAGCCCTTTTCCGTGGCTTTCACGACCCCTTCTGCACGCGGCGTCTGGGAATGCAGTTGCTGTTTAAGCTGCGCTAGCAGCGGGTTGTCCTGAAACATAATGTTCTATTTTCGTAGCCATTGAGCGGCTGACAGTTTTACGCGATTCTCACTGCTACAGCAAGCGCTCTTTGGGGAAAGAGTGTGGTTATTCCGCTTTGCCGGAAGCGACTTTTAGCCGATTGAGCCAGCCCTCCAGCGCGCATTGGCTCAGCAGGTTGATCGCCTGAACGGCAGTAAGTCCTTCTTCCGTTAGCGGGGTAAATTGTGCGGCACTGAAGCGGTCCGGTGAGCGTGTCAGCAATTCGGCTGCTGCCGTAAGCGCCGGAGGAGGATGCGAAATCGTTTCCCGGCTGTTTATCAGGATCTCACCCGTCAGGTCGAGCAAGGTCGGTTCATGACACAGTACCGGCGTCAGCGCCTCAAGCGCGGGCTCTGCCTGCCAGCGGGAGAGGGACTCAAGTTGATGCGCACTGGCATAGCGAAGCTCGACAACGGGCAGAAGCACTATCCACGCGTCGGAGCACGCCGGCAGGCTGTGTGGCTGAATATGATGGCCCGGCAACCAGCGAACGGGATGGCCAAGCAGCGCGTGAAAGACGGCGACCACGCGCGCCTGAAAACCGATAAAGCCGATTATCTGGTTAATCACCACTATGTCATAGGTAGACAGACCTACCTCATCAAGCTCGTTTCGCGCCTTATCATCAATGACGTCAGGCGAGCTGGCGAGCTGGCGGGCGTACTGGGTGATTTGCGCCAGCCGTCGGTTACTTTCGCGGGAGGAGTCGGGACCCGGCAGCGGGGCGAGGAGGGCGGCGTAGTGGTTGCACAGCCGCTGAACGCCGCAGGCCTGCGCCACCGTCAACGCGGTACTTAACCGATCGTAGGCGCTGAGCGTTCGCAGGCGGTTTACGGGAAGTGAGAGTGGGAACAGCTGGTGGCATAAGGATCTGGCTGGAGCAAGCCAGCCGGTACAGGCGGCGACAATCTCATCTGGCAGGGCTAAATCGAGCAAAAAACGATCGTCGACGTTAGCGGCTTCGGGCACCAGAGGCAGCACATCCGGCTGCGCGTGGTTTGACTGGGTTTCGTGATACCAGTGGCCTTTGCCGGAAAAACGGCGTTGTTCCATGTGCGTTCCTTGATCTCAAAATGGCGATCAATATCCTGGCGTAAGGCAGATAAAGGGAAAAATATTGTTAGGTGATAACAAATAGCAGAACGGAATAACGAAGGGGGGAGTGCGGAGGGGGAAAGCTCTCTTCCCGTGCGGGAAGAGAGCCACAGCTTATTTAATTTCCAGCTCGTTCATTGCAGCGATGTTGAAGCCGCCGTCAACGTGAACCACTTCGCCGGAGATACCTGCGGAAAGATCAGAGCACAGGAATGCAGCAGAGTTACCCACATCTTCAATGGTAACGGTACGACGAATCGGGGTAACCGCTTCGCAGTGTGCCAGCATTTTACGGAAATCTTTGATGCCGGACGCCGCCAGGGTACGGATAGGACCCGCAGAGATGGCGTTAACACGCACGCCTTCTGGACCCATTGCGTTTGCCATGTAGCGTACGTTGGCTTCCAGAGACGCTTTCGCCAGACCCATAACGTTGTAGTTAGGGATAGCACGTTCAGCGCCCAGGTAGGACAGGGTCAGCAGGGCTGCGCCCGGGTTCAGCATCGCGCGGCAGGATTTTGCCATCGCTACGAAGCTGTAGGAGCTGATGTCGTGAGCGATTTTGAAGCCATCACGGGTAACCGCGTTCACGTAGTCGCCGTCCAGTTGGTCGCCAGGAGCGAAGCCAATGGAGTGAACGAAACCGTCGAATTTCGGCCATGCTTTTGCCAGTTCAGCAAACATGCCGTCGATGCTTTCGTCTTGTGCAACGTCACATTCCAGAACAATGCTGGAACCCAGCTGCGCGGCAAACTCTTCAACACGGCCTTTCAGCTTGTCGTTCTGGTAGGTGAACGCCAGCTCAGCGCCTTCGCGATGCATTGCCTGTGCGATGCCGTATGCGATGGACAGTTTGCTGGCAACGCCAGTCACCAGAATGCGCTTACCGGAAAGAAAACCCATAGCTTTAATCCTTATATTCATTGCTTATTTTGCCTTGTAATTCATAGCGTTACAGGCAGTATTTCAAAATCATTCGAAATTAGCTCGAAATTATAGCCCACTCACGGCCCCTTGTGTCACGATATTTCTCGCCGATCTCTGAAGACGAATGCCCTAAAAGGTGAGGCGCGGGCTGGCGGGGGCTCAAAATTTCAGCATTCGTCCAGTATATCACCCGGCAGCAGCTTCGCCTCATCCAACCAGCGAGGATCCGCTATCCGTCCCTGGCGTCTTCAACGAAACGCGCAACGACAATAAAGAATACCGGGACGAAGAAGATCGCGAGAAGCGTACCGCTAATCATGCCGCCAAACACCCCGGTGCCGATAGCGTGCTGCGTGCTGTCACTCGCGCCACGCGCCAGCATCAGTGGCACCACCCCTAACGTAAAGGCTAACGATGTCATCAGAATAGGGCGCAGGCGCTGGCTTGCGGCCTGTATCGTTGCCGCCAGCAGGGATTGTCCTTCCCGGTGGAGCTGCTTTGCAAACTCGACAATCAGAATGGCGTTCTTGGCGGAGAGGCCTATCAGGGTAATAAGACCGACCTTAAAGAAAACATCATTCGTCATGCCTGCAACGGAAACGGCAGCCACCGCACCGATAAGCCCCAGGGGAACGACCAGCATCACCGCAAAGGGAATTGACCAGCTCTCATACAGGGCGGCGAGCACCATGAACACGACCAGTATCGACAGAACGATCAGACCCGGGAGTTGAGATTCGGATTTTCTCTCCTGCAATGAACTCCCGGCCCACTCGCCGGCCATCCCCTGCGGTAAATCTCGTGACAACGTCTCCATGGCCTTCATTGCGGTACCGCTGGATGTGCCCGGGGCCGCACTGCCGGTAATGCGGATAGCAGAATATCCCTGATAACGCGTCAACTGCTGCGGCGCAACGTTCCAGGAAAGCGTCGCAAACGTAGATACTGGCACCATTTGCCCCATACGGTTTTTTACCGATAATTTCAGGATCTGCTCAGGCTGCATGCGGTAAGGGGCATCGGCCTGAATAATGACCTGCTGAACGCGGCCATTGTTCGTGTAGTCATTAACGTAGTACGACCCCATGGTGACCGAGAGCGTCTGGTTGATTTCATCAAATGAAACGCCCAGTGCTTCTGCTTTTTCCCGGTCAATGTGAAGGGCCAGACTTGTTCCTTCCGGCAGACCGTCTATATACACGTCACTCAGTTCAGGACGCTGATTAGCCTTCACAACCAGCGCATCGGCCGCACTCTTTAACGCCTCGTAGCCCAGTCCCGCCCTGTCCTGCACGTACCAGGTGAAGCCCGAGGAGGTGCCCATATCCGAAATGGCCGGCGGGAGCAGGCTCATCGTGACGGCATCAGAGACGCTCGCCATGCTGGCCTGTATATGGTCGGCTTCATTTTGTGCAGTCGAACCCTGCCGATCTTTCCAGTCTTTCAGCGTGGTGAAGCCCATGGCCGAATTCGGGCCCGATCCTGAAAAACCAAACCCCAGGATCATAATGTTGCTTTCAATATCCGGCCGGGCCGCAATTTCCTCTTCAAATTTTTTAACCACGTTCAGGGTGCGCTGCATGGTGGCATCGGAAGGCAGCTGAATTGAGGACATAAAATAGCCCTGATCTTCATCCGGCAGAAAGGACGAGGGCAGCGAAGAAAGCCCCAAAAACAGCGCAGCGCAAAGCGCAACGTACAGCAGCAGCATACGCCCGGTTCGTCTCAGCACCACGCCCAGCCCGGATTCGTACCACGTCGTGAGCGTACGAAAGCGGGCGTTAAACCCTGCCGCGAACCTGCCACCACCGTGCTTCTCTGCGCTGTGAGGCTTAAGTAGCGTCGCGCAAAGCGCGGGAGTCAACGTGAGGGCAAGAAATGCCGACAACAGTATCGATACCGCCATGGAGATACAAAATTGCCGATAAATAATCCCGACGGATCCTTCGGCGAACCCCATGGGAATAAAGACGGCGGTAAGTACCAGCGTGATCCCGATAATTGCCGGCGTGATTTCATTCATGGCCTCCCGGGTCGCGTCGCGCGGAGAGCGTTTTTTTTCTTCCATCAGACGCTCAACGTTCTCCACGACCACAATAGCGTCATCTACGATAATCCCTATCGCCAGAACCATGCCGAACATGGTCAGAATATTGATGGAGTATCCACTCAGTAGCATCACCGTGAAGGTGCCAAGAAGTGCGACGGGGGCAACAATCGCCGGGATAAGCGTACAGCGTATCTTGTGCAGAAACAGCAGCATCACGAGGAAGACCAGGACCATCGCTTCCACAAATGTCTGCACCACCTTCATGATGGAAAGCTTCACAAAAGGCGCGGTATCGAAGGGAACCGTAAACATCATTCCTTCCGGCAACACCTGAGAAAGTTCGTCGATGCGCGCGCGTACGCCTGCAGCCGTGCTCATCGCATTGGCGCCGGGCGATAACTGGACTGCCGCAGCCGTTGCGGGGACCCCATTTTCGCGGATGCCGAAAGCGTAGCTTTGCAGGCCGGACTCAATGCGTGCGACGTCGGACAGCTTCAGCCTTGCGCCGGACGCCTCTGATTTCAGTGTAATATTCCTGAAAGCCTCTACGGAAGCGAGCTGCCCCTTGACGGCGATCGGATACGTTACGCCTTGCCCTTCAGATGCCGGTTCATCTCCCGTCTTGCCGGGCGAAACCAGGGCATTTTGCTGGCCAACAGCGTTAAGCACATCGCTCACAGAAAGTCCGTAGCTATGAAGCTTCATTGGGTCCAGCCAGATGCGTAGCGCTTTTTCGCCACCAAAAAGCTGAATTTTCCCTACTCCAGGTACGCGGCGAAGTTCGTCGCTGACATGCCGGGCGAAATAATCGCTTAAATCGGCCTCCTCAAATTTACCGGTTGGAGATTTCAATCCCACCATCATTAAAAATCCGGAATTGGCCGCCTCGACGTTGATACCATTTTGCCTGACCGCCTGTGGCAAACGCGGCTCCACAATTTTGATCTGGTTCTGAAGGTCCATCTGCGCCAGCTTGATGTCCGTGCCGGGCTTAAACGTCACGGTAATAGACGCAGAACCGGTTGTGTCACTGGATGATTCGAAGTAGAGCAAATTATCGACGCCAGATATTTCGCGCTCAATTAACGACACCACTGAAGTATTCATAATATCGGGGCTGGCACCCGGGTAGGTGACAGAAATAATGATCCCAGGCGGTGCCACCGCCGGATACTGCGCAACCGGCAGCCGGGGGATAGACAAAACACCTGCCAGGACGATAAAAAGCGCCACTACCCAGGCGAAAATTGGACGTTCAATAAAAAAATGAGGCATTAATTTAACTTCCAGATACGTGAATTTCGTCGTCGGTTGACACGCGCTAGCCGGTATCCCTGAGGAGAACGACGGTTATTAGTGAGGTTTATCATTATGGGTAACAGGTATATGGCTATTTCAGTGAGTTATTTTTGTTCAAATGGTGTGATGGAAACTCTACAGCTCGCCTGTTTAGCGGACATGGGCGGTTTATGGAGAGAGTGTGGAGCGAAACAGCGCGGTTGTTTAAATCATTCTCATGATGAGGTAAAGCGGTGCACCGCCAAAAAACAGAATTAAATAACACTCGTAGTAAAACACCAGATCGTTAAAATCTGGCGTAGCGTTCAGCAGAACAGTGAACGTAATAATGAGATAAACAAAAATCACCATCAGCCAGAAGGCGATGAGAAGTAATTCTGTGAACGCACCTGCTTTGTTTTGTATTATCAGAGAGACAACCGACAAGGCAATGCAGCCATAGATAATGGGGGAAGAGGGCAGCGTTGTGGCGACTTTTTCATCCATTTTATGCATCAGTATCAGCCACGTATAAAGTAATCCCCACGTTAGCAGCAGGAACAGGGAGAATATGCCGATTTTTTTAGGAGAGAGGTATTTCGAAAGTTCCATGTTCATTATCTCAACCAAATTCAGAAAGCCTTTAAGCGACAGGGGTATTTACTACGTTAAACGGAAGATGGTTTAACTCCGAATAACTATTCTGGACTGTCATTGTCGAGCCTTTATTGACTGAATGTGTAGGCTGTATGGAGAAATTGCCGGACACTTAAATTAACCCAGGAAATTTTCGCGGCCACGGCACTTTTTCCCGGAGCCTGTGTCTTATTGTGCTAAAGATATCTGATAGCGTGCTCAAAGGGATTTCACCCGCGGAGATAAAATGAACAAAAATACTCTAATCCTTGTTGTTGAAGATGAAGACGAAATTGCCGATATACTGATGAGTTACTTAGAGCGTTCAGGGATGAAAACGCTGAGAGCCCGGCAGGGCGAACAGGCGATAGCGCTCAATCGACTCCATAAACCGGATCTTATCTTGCTGGACATCCATTTGCCCCTGTGCGATGGCTGGAGCGTACTCACGACGCTCCGCCAGGAAAGTACCGTGCCTGTTATTATGGTGTCCGCTCTCGATCAGGACGTGGATAAGCTGATGGGGCTGCGGCTTGGCGCGGATGATTACGTCATCAAACCTTTCAACCCATCCGAAGTGGTCGCGCGGGTTGAAGCGGTGCTGCGCAGAACCAAACCGGCTCTCCAGCAGGCGGGGGCCGTGCCTCTCAGGACGCCTTTTATTACGGTCTATCCGGACGATTTCTACGTTGAGGTCACCGCGGGCGAAGAGGTGGTCTCGCCGGTATTAACGACGACGGAATTTAAACTTCTTACTTATCTGGTGAGATACCCGCGTAAGGTCTGTTCCAGGGAAGAGTTACTCAACGCGTGTCTGCCGGAGGGCGATACGCTCGACAGGACGGTAGACAGCCATATGAGCAAGCTGCGTAAAAAGCTGGAGCTTGCGGGCCTTTATGGCATTCCTGAAAGTATCAGGGGGATGGGCTATCGGCTTGGGGAGAAAAAATGAGCAGAGATTCTGTCCTGAGTCGGCAGATCTTAACGTATATGCTGCTGCTGACGTTTACGATAATTGCCATTGCGGTACTGGGCTCCTGGTTTTTTTACTCTTTTATTCTCGATCACCTCCCCGGCGGCGCCGTTGCGGGTGATGATGAGCAGATGACGATGTGGGACTGGGTGTGGATCGGGACCGCCACAACAATCAGTCTGATAACCGCGATATTTTTAACGATCAAACTTTCTTCGCGAATACTCACCCCGTTAAACGCGGTAGCGTCCAGCCTGAGAAAAATTTCTCAGGGTCAACTGGACGCCCGGGCTTATTGTGCCAGCTCCCGGCTCGGAGAGGTCAATCATCTGGTCACGGATTTCAATGAAATGGCGGAAAAACTCCAGACGCTGGATATTCAGAGGAAATCCTGGAATGCCGCCATTGCCCATGAGCTGCGAACCCCGGTCACGATTTTACGCGGTCGGCTTCAGGGGCTGGTTGACGGCGTCTTTGAGCCGGATCCGCAGCTCTTTAATAACCTTCTCAGGCAGACTGAGGGGTTGACCCGTTTGATTGAAGATCTCCGGGTGATCAGCTCGGACGGCGGGGCGGGTTATACGTTGTATAAATCCAGAACAGACCTCAAAGGCACAATCCAGGATGCGCTTGATACTTTCATGCCCGAGTTCAAACGCAACCAATTTACGCTTAAGACTGAGCTGAGAGAACAGCGATGCGTGTTCGACCCCTTGCGCATCAATCAGTGTCTGGCCGTTCTGTTTGACAACGCATTACATTATTCAACTTCGCGGAAACTCATCGTAAAAAATGGCGTCTCTGATAAAGGCAATTTTATTCTTATTCAGGATGGCGGGCCGGGCATCCCCAGAGAATTTCATGATTTCTTATTTCAACCCTTCCAGCGGGATAATGGTGCCAGAGAGTTGAATCCTGAAGGATGTGGTTTAGGCTTATCGGTGGTAAAAGCCATCATGCTGGCTCATGGTGGCGACGTAACGTATACCTTATCGAAGCAAAACCACTCCCTGTTCAAGCTGACCTGGCCCGATGCCTGAGCCCTGGCGGGAGGTCAGCCTGGCCTGTCCGCCGATAGCGGCAACTGCCATATAGCGCCTAATTTTGTATCCCACTCCAGCGGGGTAATACGCAGTTTGCCTCGTTTTGGGCTTAAGGTTATTTCACTGAAGTAAATTTCATTGCTTTTTAGCATGAGGTCAACGCGGCAGTAGTCAAGGCCATTCGCCAGCTCCTGAGCGGCCAGCAAAGCCTCACGGAACAACCCTGGCTCGCCGGGCGCTACCGGCGTATTAGGGTATTCCATCCGGAAAGGCTGTAAATTCCAGTATCTGTCGTAAACGTTGATAAACTCTCTGCCGCGGTCATCCGTAAAATCGGCCTCAACATAGTGGGCGATGCCGTGAAAACAGTGAATTCGCAGCATTTCCGGCGTGCTGTTCCTGTCCGCATTATTGAAAAGATCGACATAAGGCTCACACAGTATAACGGGTATAATATTTTTGTACTGCCACTCGCGCGTGGTGTAATACAAATTCTTCTTTAATGCGAGATTGAGCTTTTTTCGGGCCTGCCGGTAATTGAACTGGTCTTTGTTTGTACAGATTATTGTGCTACCACTATCATGATTGCACTTAAGGACGAATTGATCGGGCAGTGTTGAAAAATCAATATGCGAAAACCTGCGGTATACTCCAATCAGTGGCACCGCTTTTACTCGCGTTGTTCTGGACGCAACGTATTCACGGACTGCGAGTTTATCGGCAAGCATTGTGTAGAGATTATTATGGTCATAGACCAGTCGATGGCAGATTTTTTCACTCAACGTAGTGGGTGATTTAATGTCAGGGGTTTTCCCTGATGTCTTTTCGAGCCTTGCAGTATGAAAATTAAGGTCCGTCATTAAATATGAACGGCATTTTCTGATGAGATACTCTGCGTATTTCAGAACATAAGTGGCGGTGTTCATTTCTTCTCCTCCGTAATATCCGGATATTCTGGAGAAGAACTGTTGATGGATAGTGCTTAAACTATGGAGCAGGGATGGAGACAAAAAATTAAAGGATTAAATAGCGCGTGCAGACTATTTAATCCTTATTTAAGCGGAGCAATCTGTGTTTACCGCGGCACTTAACGGTCCTTTCTCCACGCATCGGCGGTCAATGCTTCACCGAAATGACCGGCAATCAGCCTTTTCGTCAGCTCATGAAGCGGGGAGGCCATCACATCCGCCGTGCTGCCGCGCTCGACGACTTCCCCCTGGTGCATAACCATCACCTGGTCGCTGATGTGCTTCATCATTCCCAGATGCTGGGTGACGTAGATATATGAGATCCCCTGTTTTTCCTGCAATTCCAGCATCAGGTTAATCAGCTGCGAACGCATCGACATATCCAGCGAGGCAAGCGCTTCGTCAGCAACGATCACTTTCGGGCGCAGAATCAACGCGCGCGCCAGGCCCAGACGCTGTTTCTGACCCGGGGCCAGCATATGCGGGTAGTAGCTTTCATGATCCGGTAACAGCCCAACCATACGCAGGGTTTCGAAGATACGCTTGCGGCGCGCCTCTGGCTCCAGTTCGGTATTCAGACGCAGAGGGAAATCAAGGATCTGCGAAATGCGCTGGCGTGGATTAAGCGAGGTTGACGGATCCTGGAAGATCATGCGGATGCGCTGGCTGCGGAAAGAGTAATCGCCAAACTGCAGAGGATGATCGTCAATCAACACTTCTCCAGCGGTGGGCTCGACCATGCCGGCAAGCATCTTCGCCAGCGTGGATTTGCCGGAGCCGTTTTCGCCAATGATCGCCAGCGTCTGTTTTTCACGCAGGGTAAAACTCAGCGGCTTCACCGCTTCGACAGTCTGACGATGAAACAGCCCCGTGCGGTAGCGAAAGGTCTTACTCAGATTGCGGACTTCCAGCAAGGTTTCGACCATTTCACTCTCTCTCCATGTTCAGCGGGAAATGACAGGCGTAAAGATGATTTTTGGCGCCGGTCAGGCGCGGTGTTTCGATACATTTACGCTGAGCATACGGACAACGCGGCCCCAGACGACAGCCTATTGGCAATGATTCCAGCAGCGGAATCGCCCCGGGCAGGGTATTCAGACGGCTCTTGTGCGGCATGGCGCTGCCAAAATCCGGAATGGCGCGGATAAGCGCCTGCGTGTACGGATGGTGCGGCGCGGTGATCAGGTCTTCACTGGGGGCAGTTTCGACCGTTTGTCCGCAGTACATCACGTCAATTTTATCCGCCCACTTGCTGAGCATTTGCAGGTCATGGCTGATCAGCAATATGGTGGTGTTGTTGTTCTGGTTCAGGCGCGACAGCAGGCGGAAAATTTGCGCCTGCGTGGTTGGCTCCATTGCGTTAGTCGGCTCATCCGCAATCAGCAAACGCGGCTGATTAGCCAGCGCGATGGCAATCATCACTTTCTGGCACTCGCCGTCGGTCAGCTCATACGGGAAGCTGCGCATCGCGTCTTTATGATCTTTGATCCCGACGCGGTGCAACAGCTCAATGGCGCGGCGTTTGCGCCAGCCGAAACGCTGCCACCAGCGGCCTTTATAGGTCCAGCCGGGAATGTTCTGCATCAGCTGTTTGCCTACGCGCTCGGACGGATCGAGGCAGGACTGTGGCTCCTGGAAAATCATCGAGACGTTATGGCCGACCAGCTTACGCCGCTCGCGCGGGGAGAGGCGCAGCAGGTCGATATCGTCAAATCGCATACGGTCGGCGGTCACGCGCCAGTTATCTTTCGCCACGCCGCAGATAGCTTTGGCGATCAGGCTTTTGCCCGAGCCGGATTCCCCCACCAGCCCGCGAATCTCGCCCTCGGCGAGGGTGATGCTGATGCGATCGACGGCTTTTACCCAGCCTTCACCGGTTTTGAATTCAATAGTGAGGTTGCGAATATCAAGAAGCGGCATTATTGCACCCCCGCGTTAATTGCACGGCGAATACCGTCGCCCAGCAGGTTGATCAGCAACACGCTTACCATAATCGCCGCCCCCGGCAGCATAACCGTCCACGGTGCCACGTAGATCAATTCCAGCGCGTCACCGAGCATCGCGCCCCATTCAGGGGACGGCAGCTGCGCGCCGAGGTCGAGGAAGCCGAGCGCAGCGATGTCCAGGATCGCCATCGACAGCGCCCGGGTGATTTCGGTGACCAGCCCGGCAGCGATGTTTGGCAGAACGGCAAACCACAGAATGTTGAAGGTCGTCGCACCGTCCAGACGGGCCGCAACGACATACTCTTTTTCCAGCTCGTCATGCACCATGCTGTAAACCGAGCGCACGATGCGGGGCAGGATAGCCAGCCAGACGGCGAACATGGCATGTGACAGATGCGGGCCGGCAAAGGCAACCACGATGATTGCCAGCAGCAGAGAAGGAATCGACAGCAGTGTGTCCAGAATGTGGTTCAGCACCGCCGAGCGAAGGCCATGCGTGGAGCCCGCGAAAATACCGAGCGCGAGTCCACAGATCGTCGCCGCGAGCGTCACGACAAACGCGCCGCCCACCGTCGGGGCGGCCCCGCTTAACAGACGGCTTAACACGTCGCGTCCGAGGTCGTCAGTGCCGAGGAAGAAAGAGACTTCGCCGTAGCGAGACCAGGAAGGCGGCAACAGCTGATAGCCAAGGAACTGCTGATCGATGCCATAAGGCGCAAACCACGAGCCAAAGAGGCAAAGCAATACCAGACCGGCACAGCCATAAAGACCAATCATTGCCGTGGTGTCACCATAGAACTTACGCCACACGGTACGCAGCGCACCGGGTGTGCGCTTTTCACTGTATACGTTATCGTAAGGCATACCATTCCTTATGCTTCAATGGGTTAGCCATCGCACCCAAAATATCGGACAACACGTTAACAATAATGACCAGCGAACCAATCACCATCACACCCGCTGAGATAGCGGCGTAATCCTGCTGGCGGATGGCGTTAATCAGCCAGCGTCCCAGCCCTGGCCAGCTAAAGACCATCTCGGTGATCATGGCCAGCGTAAGCATGGTGGAGAACTGCAGCCCAAGACGCGGAATCACCGGCGGCAAAGCGTTGTGCAGGACGTTGCGGCGCAGTATGGTCAGGCGCGATAATCCGCGCGTGGCGGCAGCTTTGACATAGTTCTGCTCAAACACCTCGATGGTGCTCAGGCGCATCAGGCGGATCACCTCGGTCGTCGGCGCAACCGCCAGCGTCAGCACCGGCAATACCATATGGCGCAGGGCGCTGACGATCATCTCATGGCGCCACACCGAATCGGAAAGCCACGCGTCAATGATGGCAAAACCCGTCACTGTTTTAACTGTATAGAGCAGGTCAAAACGGCCAGAGACCGGCAGCCAGCCCATCGTCAGCGAGAAGAATAGCGTCAGCAGCAGCGCCAGCCAGAATACCGGGATAGAGAAGCCGAGCAGGGCGAGGGCGCTGATAAACTTATCCTGCCATTTGTTGCGGTAGATCCCGGCCAGCATGCCCACGGGGATACCCACCATCAGGGCAAAGCCGAAGGCCAGAATGCACAGCTCCATCGTGGCCGGGAACACCTCTTTCAGCTGCTCGGAGATAAGCTGCCCGTTGATGCTCGACACGCCGAAATCCCAGTGCAGCAGACCGTTAAACCAGAACAGCCAGGCATCCCACAGCGATGAGCCCTGAAGCGGGGCGTGCGGCGTAAAATAGCTCAGGCTGAAGCCGACAAAGGTCAGCAGAAAGAGCGTCACCAGCAGCAGCAGGAGTCGACGTAAGGTAAAAATAATCATGGTTTTTTCACCTCTTGTTCTTTTTCGCGCGATACGCCGGCGAACGAGGCGTTGCCGAACGGACTCAGCACCAGACCTTTAATATCGTAGCGATAGGCCTGAAGACGCAGGGAAGAGGCCAGCGGTAGCACGGGCAGTTCCTGAGCGAGGATCTTCTGCGCTTCATCATAGGCGTCAATGCGCGAGGCCAGTTGCTGGGAAGAGAGCGCTTTTTGCAGCACGGCGTCAAACTCCCGGTTACACCAGTGAGCGTAGTTAGTCTGCGAATTTATTGCCGCACAGCTCAGCAGCGGCCGGAAGAAGCTGTCCGGGTCGTTACTGTCGGTGGCCCAGCCTGTCAGGGTGAGATCGTGATTCATGTCCATCAGGCGCGCCTCCTGGAAACGGCCCTCAACCGGTACAATGATCACTTTGACGCCCACCTGCGCCATATCAGCCTGCAGCAACTCGGCGGTTTTCAGCGGGCTCGGGTTCCACGCCTGGGAACTGGTTGGCACCCAAAGCTGCAGCGTCAGGTTTTCTGCGCCCAGCGCCTTCAGCTGTTCACGCGCTTTTGCCGGATTGTATTCCGTAATTTTAGCCTCACCGTCGTAGGCCCACGAGGCGCGCGGTAAAATTGATGCTGCGGTTTCTGCCGTACCGTAGTAGATCGACTGCATCAGGCGTTGATTGTTAATCGCCAGCGCCAGCGCGTGGCGAACGGCAGGGTTGTTCAACGGCGGCTTATCGGTGTTAAAGGCCAGATAAGCGATGTTCATACCCGGGCGTAACGTCAGACGCAGACGCGGATCGTCGCGTAAAATCGTGAGCTGGCTGGCGGCAGGCCAGGCGAGCACGTCACACTCCCCGGTGAGTAGTTTCGAGAGCCGTCCCGTTCCGCCAGAACCGAGATCGACCACCACCTGCGGCATCAGCGGCGTGCCGCGCCAGAAATGTTCGTGACGCTGCAGGCGAATATATTGCCCCGCGCGGTATTCGGCCAGCTGGAACGGCCCGGTACCGACTGGCTGGCGGTCGAGCAGCTCCTGGCGATCTTTTTTCGTCAGCTTCGCCGCGTATTCGGCGGACATGACGGATGCATAGTGGGTCGCCAGGTGCCAGAGGAAGGAGGCATCCGGGCGCGCCAGCGTAAATTCAACCGTCCGGCTGTCCAGCTTGCGCACGCTTTTAACGGTGTCTGCAAACTGCAGACTGTCGAAATAGGGGAAATTATCCCCGTTAACGTTATGCCACGGGTGGTTACGATTAAAGATGCGCTGGAAGGTGAAGACAACGTCATCCGCGTTCAGCTTGCGCGTGGGGGTAAACCACGGCGTGCGCTGAAACGCGACATCGTCGCGCAGGCGAAAACGGTAGGTTGCACCGTTGTCCAGGACTTCCCAGCTTTCCGCAAGTTCAGGCACCAGGCGGTAGGTGTACGGGTCGACATCAAGCAGGCGGTCATACAGCTGCGCGGCGAGCGTATCCACAATCAGGCCGCTGCCCGCTTTTTGCGGGTTAAAGGTATCTACCTGGCCGCTCACGCAATAAACGAAGCCGCTGTCACGGATGTCAGGCTGCGTAGTTTGCCCGGGCGCAGCAAACGCCAGGCCGCTGAACAGACCGAGTGCAAAAAAGGACGATAAAACCAGACGCATAATTTTTAAGGTTTTTAGGTTCGATCTGCAAAGTGTATCGCACTTACGCCTGATTCGTAAAAATGTCTGCGGGCAAGTGCCGATATTGTCAGCGCATTTGATGCTTTTTGAGCAATGCCCGTAACTGATGGTAGGTCAGGCCCAGAAGTTCAGCCGCCCGTTTCTGGTTATATTTCGCCGCCTTCAGGCTTTGCTCCAGTAGCTGTTGCTCCTGGTCGTGCTGGAACTGGCGTAAATCCAGCGGGAGAGTTGGGGCGTCGCCTGAAGACGATGGCATGGGTAGCGATGGCGCATTGCGCTGAAAAGGATCGATAATGATATTGTCCAGCTCCGTCTCGCTGCTGCCGTGGCGGTATACAGAACGCTCCACAACGTTCTTCAGCTCGCGGATATTTCCCGGCCAGCGGTAGGCCAGTAGCGTCTCCCGCGCATAATCGCTGAAGCCGGGGAACAGGGGGAGGCCGAGCTCGCGGCACATCTGGATCGCAAATTGTTCAGCCAGCAGCATGATGTCGCTTCTCCGATCGCGCAGGGGCGGAAGCTGAACGACGTCAAAGGCCAGACGGTCAAGCAGATCGGCACGGAATTTCTCCTCCGCAACCATCTCCGGCAAATTGGCGTTGGTGGCGCAGACCAGGCGCACGTTAACCTGCAGCGGCTGGCTGCCGCCGACGCGCTCCAGTTCGCCATACTCAATGACGCGCAGCAGTTTTTCCTGCACCAGCATCGGCGCGGTGGCGAGTTCATCAAGGAACAGGGTGCCGCCGTCGGCGCGCTCAAAACGCCCCGGATGACGCTTCTGAGCGCCGGTAAATGCCCCCGCCTCGTGGCCGAACAGCTCGGTGTCGAGCAGGTTTTCATTCAGCGCCGCACAGTTAAGAGAAATGAAGGGGCCGTCCCAGCGTCCGGATAAGTAGTGCAGACGGTTGGCAATCAGTTCCTTACCCGTGCCGCGCTCGCCGATAATCAGTACCGGTTTGTTGAGCGGCGCAAGGCGAGAAACCTGTTCCAGCACCTCAAGAAAACTGTTGGCTTCGCCGAGTAAGTTATCTTTATATTGAGCCATGATGAAATTAACCACTCCTTAGCGATATTCACCAGGTCAGCATAGTTCTGCAATGAATAAAAATCAATCACTCTCTGATAAATCAATAAGATAAAAAATTGGCACGGGAATTGTATTATCAGTACAGCAGGGCATAGCCCGATAACAGAACTATGAGGATTTGATTATGGGTATTTTTTCTCGTTTTGCCGACATCGTGAACGCCAACATCAACTCGCTGCTGGAGAAAGCGGAAGATCCGCAGAAGCTGGTGCGCCTGATGATTCAGGAGATGGAAGACACGCTGGTTGAAGTGCGTTCTACCTCCGCCCGTGCGCTGGCTGAGAAAAAACAGTTAACTCGCCGTATTGAGCAGGCCACCGCTCAGCTTAATGAATGGCAGGAAAAAGCGGAACTCGCCCTGCGCAAAGATAAAGAAGATCTGGCACGCGCGGCGTTAATTGAAAAGCAGAAGCTGGCGGAGATGATCGCTACGCTTGAGCATGAAGTAACGCTTGTGGACGACACGCTCACCCGCATGAAGAAAGAGATTGGTGAGCTCGAAAATAAACTGAGCGAAACCCGGGCGCGTCAGCAGGCGCTGACCCTGCGTCATCAGGCGGCAAGCTCTTCTCGCGACGTGCGTCGTCAGCTGGACAGCGGCAAGCTGGATGAGGCTATGGCGCGTTTTGAGTCATTTGAGCGTCGTATCGACCAGATGGAAGCGGAAGCAGAGAGCCACAGCATGGGTAAGCAAAAGTCGCTGGATCAACAGTTTGCCGACCTGAAAGCAGACGATGAAATCAGCGAGCAGCTGGCGGCATTGAAAGCCAAAATGAAGCAAGATAACCAATAATAATGTTGCGGCACCTGAGCGTGCCGCTAAGCATCCTACGACAAGGAGTACACATGAGCGCGCTTTTCCTGGCCATTCCCCTGACGATTTTCGTGCTGTTTGTTTTGCCGATTTGGTTATGGCTGCACTACAGCAACCGGTCATCGCGGGACGATTTATCCCAGAGTGAACAACAACGTCTGGCGCAGCTTACCGAGCAGGCGAATAAGATGCGCGATCGCATTCAGGCGCTGGAAGCTATCCTGGATGCAGAACATCCTAACTGGAGGGACCGTTAATGTCAGGACTAAATCTGAATAAAAAATTGTGGCGAATTCCACAGCAGGGCATGGTGCGCGGCGTTTGCGCCGGGCTGGCCCATTATCTTGACGTTCCGGTCAAACTGGTTCGCGTGGTCACGGTGCTGTCGATATTTTTTGGCCTGGCGTTTATCACTTTCGTGGCATACATCGTGCTGTCGTTTGTACTTGACCCGATGCCGGAAGGAGAGCTGGCTGCCGAAGGCGCGCCTACCAGTAACGATCTTCTCAATGCGGTTGACGATCAATTGGCAGCCGGTGAGAAGCGGTTGCGTGAGATGGAGCGTTATGTCACATCCGATACCTTTACGCTGAGAAGTCGTTTTCGTCAGCTTTAAGAGAGAACATACATGAAGAAAAACTGGCAACAGGCCGGTCAGAAGGTAAAACCCGGCCTGAAAATCGCAGGTAAACTGGTTCTGATGACGGCGTTGCGTTACGGCCCGGCAGGTGTGGCGGGCTGGGCGATCAAATCTGTTGCCCGCAAGCCGGTCAGAATGTTGCTGGCCTTAGCCCTTGAACCCCTGTTGCAAAAAGCGGCAAAGCGCCTGTCACGCCGCTACCTATCCCGATAATTCACGCTCGCGTTAGCCCTTTCTTTCTCTGGAAGGGCAACGACATTTCATCCTTTTCCCTCACTTTCTTTGCGGCAGCTCACATTACTGCACAGAGCTGCTTTGTAATTGCGTTTTTCAGCCTCCCGGTTCGTTGACAGATATTTTTCAGGGGAGTAGATTGCCCTTCGTGGGACCGCTACCATGGAAAATAATGTGAACGCAAAAATTAAAAATCTTATCAATCATATTTACGGTGAATCATTTTCTGAAGCACATTTTAAAATGTTATTAACAAAGCTTGAACAAGCTGCTGTTGATATTACAGAAAAGCGTAAATCAGGCTGGGATGAAAAAGACGTTGTTCTGATTACCTACGCCGATCAGTTCTCCGCGAAAGGGGAGAAAGCGTTGCCGGTATTTACCCGCTTTTATAATGAGTGGCTTGCTCGCACGTTTTCCCATGTCCACCTTTTACCTTTTTATCCGTGGTCCTCTGATGACGGGTTTTCCGTTATTGATTACCACAACGTTGCGCCTGAAACCGGAACCTGGCAAGACGTTGCTGATTTAAAACAGTCCGCCAGCTTAATGTTTGATTTCGTGTGCAACCATATGTCAGCAAAAAGTGAATGGTTTGCTAATTATCTTGCGCAGAAACCTGGCTACGAAGATTTCTTTATTGCTGTCGATCCTGAAACCGATTTATCTGCAGTAACGCGTCCTCGCGCATTACCGTTGCTGACGCCATTTACGCTGCATGATGGCAGCGTGCGTCATCTTTGGACCACCTTCAGTGATGACCAGATCGATCTCAACTTCGCCTCGCCTCAGGTGCTGATTGCGATGGTTGACGTGCTGCTCCATTACCTGGCGGAAGGGGCGCGTTATATCCGTCTGGATGCTGTCGGGTTTATGTGGAAAATCCCTGGAACAAGCTGCATCCACCTGGAACAGACCCACTGTCTTATCCAGCTTTTCCGTGCCATTACCGAGGCCGTGGCGCCAGGAACGGTGATCATTACTGAGACTAACGTTCCTCATAAGGACAATATCTCTTACTTCGGCGACGGTGAAAATGAAGCCCAGATGGTCTATCAGTTCTCCTTGCCACCGCTGGTGCTGCATGCAGTGCACCGTCAGGATGTTAAAGCCCTCTGTCAGTGGGCGGGATTGCTGGCTCTGCCTTCAACAAAAACAACCTGGTTCAACTTCCTGGCGTCTCATGACGGTATCGGTCTGAACCCGCTGCGTGGCATTTTGCCGGAATCAGAAATCCTCGCACTGGTTGAGAAACTTCAGCAGGAAGGGGCACTGGTCAACTGGAAAAATAATCCTGACGGAACGCGCAGTCCTTACGAAATCAATGTGACCTATCTTGACGCGTTAAGTGCGCAAAACAGTTCCGATGATGAACGCATTGCGCGCTTTATTCTGGCGCATGCGGTGCTGTTAAGTTTCCCAGGCGTACCTGCCGTGTATATTCAAAGCATTCTTGGCTCCCGTAACGATTATGAAGGGGTCGAGCGCCTCGGCTATAACCGCGCGATAAACCGCAAGAAATATACCGCGGGTCAGGTTGATTTTGAACTTAATAATAAAAATAGCATTCGTCATAAGATTTATTCCCGTTTAAGCGAATATATTGCGATCCGACGTGGGGAAAGTGCGTTTCACCCTGATGCACAGGCAATTTTTGAATCACTGAATGAACAAATTCTTAAAATTGTTCGCGTGGCTGAAAATGGTGAGAGAATTACAGCGCTGTTTAATTTTAGTAATAACGTTCATACCGTTTATGGGGACTCGCTTACTGGTATGGAATTACTATCAGGACAAGCTGTTAGCGGTAAAGAACTGACCCTCAATCCATGGCAGGTTATGTGGATTAAAGAAAACTAAAAAGGACCCTAAAATGAAAATGCCCAAAATTGTGCTGTTATCAGCGCTGGTTTCGTGCGCCCTGTTATCAGGCTGTAAGGATGATAAAGCGTCTGCTGTGACCATTGAGTTCATGCACTCGTCAGTAGAGCAGGAGCGTCAGGCGGTTATTACGAAACTGATCGAAAAATTCGAGAAAGAAAACCCTGGCATTACGGTGAAGCAGGTACCGGTGGAAGAAGACGCCTACAACACCAAGGTGATTACGCTCGCCAGAACGGGCGCGCTGCCTGAAGTGATTGAAGTCAGCCATGATTACGCGAAAGTTATGGATAAGGAACAGCTGCTGGATCGCAAGGCTGTCGGCGACGTCATTAAAGCGGTAGGCGAAACGACCTTCTATGACGGGATCCTGCGCGTTGTACGTACCGAAGACGGTACAGCCTGGACGGGCGTGCCGATGAGCGCCTGGCTGTCCGGCGTCTGGTATCACAAAGATGTGCTTGCTGCCGCGGGTATCCAGGAGCCGCATAACTGGGAACAGCTGCTGAACGCCAGCCAGAAACTTAACGACCCGGCCAGGAAACATTACGGCATTGCACTGCCCACCGCGGAAAGCGTCATGACCGAGCAGGCGTTCTCTCAGTTTGCGCTGTCCGGCGGCGCGAACGTTTTTGATGCCAACGGAAACGTTGAAATTGATACCCCTGAAATGGCGAAAGCATTGGCGTTCTATAAAGCGCTGGCCGCGACCACCATGCCGGGCTCGAATGACGTTATGGAGATCAAAGATGCCTTCATGAACGGTTCTGCACCGATGGCCGTCTATTCCACCTACATCCTGCCGGCAGTATTCCAGGATGGTAACCCTGCCAACCTTGGCTTCGTCGTGCCTACAGAAAAGTCCTCTGCCGTTTACGGCATGGTCACGTCGCTGACGATCACCACCGGCCAAACCGAAGAAGAAACGCAAGCGGCTGAAAAGTTTGTGACGTGGATGGAGCAGGCTCAAAACGCAACCGACTGGGTCATGATGTCGCCGGGCGCGGCGCTGCCGGTGAACACGCTGGTGGTAGGCACGGACACCTGGAAAAACAACGACGTGATTAAAGCGTTTGGGCAACTGCCTTATGAGCTGATCGCCCAGTTCCCGAACGTGCAGGTATTTGGCGCTGTCGGCGACAAAAACTTCACGCGCATGGGCGATGTGACAGGCTCCGGCATTATCAGCTCCATGGTGCATAACGTCACTGTGGGTAAACAAGATCTCAGCGCAACGCTTAGCAAGAGCCAAAAGCGACTGACTGACCTGATTTCACAACGATAGGAGCGCTCTGCGGAAGGAAATTATGAAGACGTTGTTTTCTGGTCGTTCAGATATGCCTTTCGCCATGCTGCTGTTGGCCCCCAGCCTGATTTTGCTGGGGGGCCTGGTGGCCTGGCCAATGATTTCCAATATTGAAATCAGTTTTTTACGTCTGCCGCTTAACCCGCGTATTGATGCGGTGTTCGTCGGCCTGGATAACTACATCCGCATTTTGGGGGATGCTGCGTTCTGGCATTCACTGTGGATGACGTTCTGGTATACGGCGCTGGTCGTGCTCGGCAGCACCGGGCTGGGGCTTGCCGTCGCCATCTTCTTTAACCGTGAGTTTCGTCTGCGTAAGACGGCGCGTTCGCTGGTGATTTTATCCTACGTGACGCCGTCTATTTCCCTGGTGTTTGCCTGGAAATACATGTTCAACAACGGCTACGGAATCGTGAACTATTTGGGCGTCGATCTGCTGCATCTGTATGACCAGGCACCGCTCTGGTTCGACAACCCTGGCAGCAGCTTTGTGCTGGTGGTGCTGTTCGCCATCTGGCGTTACTTCCCGTATGCCTTTATCTCATTCCTGGCAATTTTGCAGACCATTGATAAATCGTTGTACGAAGCGGCAGAGATGGATGGGGCAAACGCCTGGCAGCGTTTCCGTATCGTCACGTTGCCTGCCATCATGCCTGTGCTGGCAACGGTGGTCACGCTGCGAACTATCTGGATGTTCTACATGTTTGCGGATGTTTATCTGCTGACCACGAAGGTCGATATTCTGGGCGTGTATCTCTATAAAACCGCCTTTGCATTCAACGATCTGGGTAAAGCAGCCGCCATTTCCGTTGTGCTGTTTGTGATCATCTTCGCCGTCATTCTGCTGACCAGAAAAAGGGTAAACCTCAATGGCAACAAATAAACGCATACTGGGCCGTATTGGTTTCTATCTGGGGCTGGCGGTATTTCTGATTATCACGCTGTTCCCGTTCTTCGTGATGCTGATGACGTCATTCAAGAGCGCGAAAGAGGCCATATCGCTGAATCCGACTATTCTGCCGCAGGCGTGGACGCTTCAGCATTATGTCGACATCTTTAACCCGCTGATCTTCCCGTTTGTGGATTATTTCCGTAACAGCATGGTGGTGTCGCTGACGTCGTCGATAATTGCGGTGTTTCTCGGCACGCTGGGCGCTTACGCCTTGTCCAAGCTGCGTTTTAAAGGACGCACGACGATCAATGCGAGCTTCTACACCGTCTATATGTTCTCCGGGATATTGCTGGTGGTGCCGCTGTTCAAAATCATTACCGCGCTCGGCATTTATGACACTGAACTGGCGCTGATCATCACCATGGTGACCCAGACATTGCCTACGGCGGTATTCATGCTGCGCAGCTATTTCGACACCATTCCGGACGAAATAGAAGAGGCCGCGATGATGGATGGTCTGAACCGACTGCAAATCATCTTCCGCATTACCGTGCCGCTGGCCATTTCCGGTCTCGTGTCGGTGTTTGTTTACTGCTTCATGGTGGCATGGAACGACTACCTGTTTGCCTCCATTTTCCTGTCCAGTGCCAGCAACTTTACCCTGCCGGTCGGGCTGAACACGCTCTTTAGTACGCCAGATTATATCTGGGGTCGCATGATGGCGGCATCGCTGGTGACGGCGCTTCCGGTGGTCATCATGTACGCACTCTCTGAACGTTTTATTAAAAGTGGTTTGACCGCCGGTGGCGTCAAGGGCTAAGGCGGCCAATTTTTTTATCAGGAGCAAGTTATGAAGAAGTTAGTTGCGACAGCGCCACGCGTGGCGGCGCTGGTGGAATATGAAGACCGTGCTGTGGAAGCACATGAAGTGAAAATTCGCGCCCGCTTTGGCGCCCCGAAGCACGGAACGGAAGTCGTGGATTTCCGCGCGGCAAGCCCGTTTATTGATGAAGAGTTCAACGCAGAGTGGCAGATGTTCACGCCGCGTGAAGAGGGCGCTGCGCGCGGTATCGAATTCGGTAAGTTCCAGCTGGGTAACATGATCGTTGGCGACATTATTGAATGCGGTGCAGACGTGACGGAATACCAGGTCGGCGACAGCGTCTGCTGCTACGGCCCGCTGCAGGAAACGGTCATCGTTAACGCGGTGAACAACTATAAGCTGCGTAAAATGCCGCAGGGCGCGTCCTGGAAGAATGCCGTTTGCTACGATCCGGCGCAGTTCGCCATGAGCGGCGTGCGTGATGCCAACGTCCGCGTGGGCGACTTTGTTGTCGTGGTCGGTCTGGGAGCCATCGGGCAGATTGCAATTCAGCTGGCGAAAAAAGCCGGTGCGTCAGTGGTTATCGGCGTTGATCCGATTGAACACCGCTGTGAGATCGCTCGTCGTCACGGTGCGGACCACTGCCTGAATCCAATCGGTACCGATGTGGGTCTGGAAATCAAAAAGCTGACCGGCAAGCAGGGCGCAGACGTGATCATCGAAACCAGCGGGTTTGCGGATGCACTGCAGTCTGCGCTGCGCGGACTCGCCTATGGCGGAACCATCTCCTACGTGGCGTTCGCCAAGCCGTTTGCCGCGGGTTTCAACCTCGGCCGCGAAGCGCATTTCAACAACGCGAAGATTGTCTTCTCCCGCGCCTGCAGTGAACCCAACCCGGACTATCCGCGCTGGAGCCGCAAGCGTATCGAAGAGACCTGCTGGGAATTGCTGATGAACGGTTATCTGAATTGTGAAGATCTGATCGACCCGGTCGTGACCTTCGCCACCAGCCCGGAAAGCTATATGAAGTATGTCGATCAGCACCCGGAACTCAGTATCAAAATGGGCGTCACTTTTTAAGCTAAGGACAGCAAATCATGAAGATCGCAACACAAAACCAGGCCTTTTTCCCGTCCAGCATTATGGAAAAATTCGAGTACATCAAAGCAATGGGTTTTGATGGCTACGAAATTGACGGCCGCCTGCTGGTTGAAAACCTCGACGAAGTGAAAGCCGCTATCAAAGCCACTGGCCTGCCGGTGACGACAGCATGTGGCGGATACGATGGCTGGATCGGTGATTTCATCGAAGAACGCCGTCTGAACGGGTTACAGCAGATCGAACGCATTCTGGAAGCGCTGGCGGAAGTCGGCGGAAAGGGCATTATCGTGCCTGCTGCCTGGGGGATGTTTACCTTCCGTCTGCCGCCAATGACCTCCCCACGCAGCCTCGACGGTGACCGCAAAGCGGTTAGCGCCTCGCTGCGCTGGCTGGATGAGGTGGCGGCGCGCACCGGTACTACAGTCTATCTGGAACCGCTGAACCGCTATCAGGATCATATGATCAACACCCTGGCAGACGCGCGTCGTTACATCGAAGAGAACGGCCTGAAGCACGTGCAGATCATCGGCGACTTCTATCATATGAATATTGAAGAAGACTCGCTGACGGACGCGCTGCATCAGAACCGCGATCTGCTGGGTCATGTGCACATTGCAGATAATCATCGCTATCAGCCGGGCAGCGGCAGCCTTGATTTTGCCAGCCTGTTCGACCAGCTGCGTGCCGATAACTATCAGGGATACGTGGTATATGAATGCCGTGTTCGCGCCGAGGATCCGGCTAAGGCTTATCAGGACTCTCTCACTTATTTGCGTGAATGCTAAGGATGACGAGCGTGATGAGTGCTTCTACACCTTCGCCTCTGCGCGTCGCCATTATTGGCGCCGGGCAGGTCGCGGACAAAGTGCATGCCTCGTATTACGCCACGCGCAGTGATGTTCAAATGGTGGCTGTCATGGACAGCCGCCTTGAGCAGGCACAGGCGTTCGCGGAACGTTATGCTATTCCATCGGCATGGCAGGACGCTCACGAGATGTTGCAGGCAGTAAAACCGGATGTGGTGAGCGTCTGTTCGCCCAACCGGTTCCATTTTGAACACGTGATGGCGGCCCTTGCAGCGGGTTGCCACGTTATGTGTGAAAAGCCCCCGGCGATGACGCCGGAACAGGCCGACCAGATGCGCATCGCGGCGCGCAAGGCAGGAAAAGTCCTGGCGTACGATTTTCACCATCGCTTTGCCCTGGATACCCAACTGCTGCGTGATGCGGTAATGAACGGGACGCTCGGTGAAGTTTACTTCACCTCGGCGCAGGCACTGCGCCGCTGCGGCGTACCGGGATGGGGCGTTTTTACCAACAAATCGTTACAGGGTGGCGGACCGCTGATTGATATCGGCATTCATATGCTTGACGCCGCAATGTATGTTCTGGGTTTCCCGGCGGTAAAACGGGTGACCGCGCACAGCTTCCAGAGGCTGGGAAACCGTAAAAGCGCCGGTCAGTTTGGCGAGTGGGATCCTGCGCAATTTACCGTGGAAGATGCCCTGTTTGGCACGATTGAATTCTGCAACGGCGGCATTCTGCGTCTGGACACTTCCTTTGCGCTTAACATTCGCGATCAGTCCATCATGAACGTCTCTTTCTGCGGAGAAAAGGCGGGTGCAACGCTGTTCCCGGCGCACATCTACAACGACGAAGCCGGTGTTTTAGAAACCGTTACCCAGCGCGAAGAGGCGGACGATCAGCGCCATCTGCGCAGCATGGATGCCTTTGTGCGCCATGTGCAGGGAGAGCCCGTCATGATTGCCGATGCAGAACAGGGACTGGTTATTCAGCAGCTTGTCGCCGCGCTGTATGAATCAGCAGAAACAGGGGAAAGCGTGACATTATGCTGAACGTGTCTGTATTAACCGATCCGGGCTTTTGTCCTCACAGCCTGAATAAATATGCCTCTGTCATGGCCACCGGCAATGGCTACATGGGCATTCGCGCTGTGCACGAAGAAGATTACACCCAGCAGACCAGAGGCATGTATCTCGCGGGGCTGTATCACCGTGCGGGGCGCAATGAGACCACTGAGCTGGTCAATCTGCCGGATATCACCGGGATTGATGTTGAGCTGGATGGCATCAATTTCACCCTCCTTTCAGGGGAAATCTTTGAGTGGCAGCGCGAGCTGACCTTTGCGAACGGCGAGCTGCATCGTAACGTGGTCTGGCGTTCACCCAACGGGAAGCGCTATAGGCTGGAGAGCCGTCGTTTTGTGTCGCTGGACCAGTTGCCTTTAGTGGCTATGCAGCTCTCGATCACGCCTCTTGATGACGCCACGCAGGCGGTGCTGAAAACCGGCATCGACGCAACGCAAACGAACAGCGGCAGACAGCATCTGGATGAAGTCTCGGTCAGGGTTTTTGACCAGCACTACATGCAGGGCGTGTATGAAACGCAGGATCGGGCGTCAGAGGTTGTTGTTTCGGCGTTTTGTCAGCTCTCAGCGAAGAGCGACAGCTGCTTCACCGCCAAAAATCGACGTCTCAGCGTTCACCATTCGCTGACGATTGCTCAGGGTGACACTGTCACGCTTGAGAAAATCGTCTGGCTGACGCATCGCAGTGATAAAGCGCTGTCGCAGGAGTCTTTCGCGCGCAACGCACTGGCCGATCTCAAAGTCTCTGCGGCAAGAGGTTACGACGCGTTGCTTGAAAGCTCAGCGTATGCCTGGAAAGACGTCTGGCGTGACGCTCGGGTGGAGGTGGCTTCTGCTGAACATCAGGATCAGATGGCGCTGGATTATGCTGTCTGGCATCTGACCACGATGACGCCTGCCCATGACGAGCGAAGCAGTATTGCTGCAAAAGGGCTGACGGGAGAGGGTTATAAAGGCCACGTTTTCTGGGATACCGAAATTTTCCTGCTGCCTTTCCATCTGTTTACCCGCCCGCAGATTGCCCGTAGCCTCCTGCGCTATCGTTGGCTTAATCTCTCAGGCGCCCGGGAAAAAGCCCGTCGTAACGGCTGGCCTGGCGCGCTGTTCCCATGGGAAAGCGCCGCAAGCGGAGAGGAAGAGACGCCAGAGTTCGCGGCGATTAACATCCGCACCGGGGTACGCCAGAAGGTGGCTTCCGCACTCGCTGAACATCACATCGTGGCAGATATCGCCTGGGCAGTAGTCGCTTACTGGCAGGCGACGCACGATGATGCCTTTATGCGTAACGAAGGCCTGACGCTGCTGATGGAAACGGCCTTGTTCTGGATGGGACGCGCCACTGAAATCAATGGTCGTCTGGAAATCCATGACGTGATCGGACCGGACGAATACACCGAGCACGTGAACAACAACGCCTACACCAACTATCTGGCCTGGCACAACGTGGCCTGCGCGCGCCAGTTTATGGCGATGTTTGAGCGTGAGGATGTGCGTTTCACGGAGAATGCCACGCAGTTCCTGGCGCGCTTATGGCTGCCAGAGGCCGATGCAGACGGTGTGATCCCGCAGGATGATACCTTCATGTCTAAACCTGCCATCGATCTGAGCCGCTACAAAGCCAAAGCGGGTAAACAGACGATTCTGCTCGATTATTCCCGCGCGGAAGTGAACGAGATGCAGATCCTTAAGCAGGCCGATGTGGTGATGCTTAACTACCTGTTGCCGGAGCGGTTTACGCCACAGCAATGCGCCACCAATCTGGCGTTTTATGAGCCACGCACGATCCATGACTCATCCCTGAGCAAGGCCATTCACGGGATTGTCCTCGCGCGCTGCGGTGACACTCAGGGGGCCTATGCCTTCTGGCGCGACGGCATCGCCATTGATTTGGGCGACGATCCGCACAGCAGCGATGAGGGCATTCATGCCGCGGCCACCGGTGCGATCTGGTCTGGCGCAATTCAGGGGTTTGCTGGCCTGCAAATCATTGAAGGGGAACTGCATCTCGCGCCGAAACTGCCTGCTCACTGGCAGAAACTTGCCTTCCCTCTGCGGTGGCGGAACGCAACCATGCACTTCACCTATGAAAACGAGGTGTTAACCATTGAAACCACGGCACCTGCCACGCTGACGCTGTGGGGCAAAACGCTGCACGTATCGGAGCGAAAAGTTTGCGTCTGTAAGGACTTTTCTGCATCCGCTGTTGGGACCGCTACCACGGAGGGGCACCATGACGCTTAAGGCTGTCGTATTCGATCTGGACGGTGTGATCACCGATACCGCACATCTCCACTTTCTGGCGTGGCGCGCCGTGGCGGAAGACATTGGCATCACCTTTGATGAAGTCTTTAACGAACAGCTGAAGGGGATAAGCCGCATGGATTCCCTCCAGCGCATTCTCAAGCATGGCGATAAAACGGGGATGTTTAGCGAGGAGCAGTGCCTGGCGCTTGCGACGAAAAAAAACGCGCTTTACGTCCAGTCGCTGGCATCACTAACGCAGGATTCTCTGCTGCCGGGGATCCGCGACGTGCTGGCGGAGATCCGTGCCGCGAAGGTCAAAATTGGGCTGGCATCCGTATCGCTCAATGCCCCAGGGATTTTGCACGCGCTGGGCATCGATGGGGCCTTCGATTTTTGCGCTGATGCTTCCCGCATTCGCCGCTCAAAGCCGGACCCGGAGATCTTTCTTGCAGCCTGTGCGGGGCTGAATGTGCGCCCTGAAGAGGCCATCGGCATTGAAGATGCCGCTGCGGGTATTGAAGCAATCAACGCCGCAGGAATGCTGTCGGTCGGGATTGGGCCTGGCCTTAACCATGCGGGATTACAACTTCATTCAACGCGGGAACTGACCTGGAAATGCCTGACAGATTTCTGGGCGTCCCGGGCGTATTGATAAGGAATAAATTATGGCTCAACTGTCTCTGAAACATATTCAGAAAATCTATGATAACCAGGTACACGTGGTTAAAGATTTCAACCTCGAAATTGAAGACAAAGAGTTTATTGTTTTCGTCGGTCCGTCGGGATGCGGTAAATCCACCACACTGCGAATGATTGCCGGTCTTGAGGAGATCAGCGCGGGTGAACTGATTATCGACGGCGTTTGCATGAATGACGTGCCCGCCAAGTCTCGCGATATTGCGATGGTATTCCAGAACTACGCGCTTTATCCGCATATGACGGTCTACGACAACATGGCGTTTGGCCTGAAAATGCAAAAAATAGCGCCCGCGGTGATTGAAGAGCGCGTTAACTGGGCGGCGCAGATTTTGGGGTTACGTGAATATCTGAAGCGTAAACCTGGCGCTTTATCGGGTGGTCAGCGCCAGCGCGTGGCGCTGGGCAGGGCGATCGTGCGTGAAGCGGGCGTCTTCCTGATGGATGAGCCGTTATCCAACCTCGATGCCAAGCTTCGTGTGCAGATGCGTGCCGAAATCAGCAAGCTGCACCAGAAGCTTAACACCACCATGATCTATGTAACGCACGACCAGACGGAAGCCATGACGATGGCGACCCGCATCGTGATCCTAAAAGACGGCATCATTCAGCAGGTGGGTGCGCCGAAGCAGGTATACAACGAGCCGGCAAATATGTTTGTCGCAGGGTTCATTGGCTCTCCGGCGATGAACTTCATTCGTGGCGCTATCGACGATCGCTATTTCGTAACGGAAACGCTGCGTCTGGAGATCCCTGAGGACAAGCTGGCCGAGCTGAATGCGCAAGGTTACCAGCGTAAAGCCGTCGTCTTCGGGATCCGTCCGGAAGATATTCTCACCCTGCAGAGCAGCGGAGAAGATATCACGGCGAAAGTCAGCGTCGCCGAGCTTACCGGAGCCGAATTTATGCTTTATGCCACCGTGGGCGGCCATGAACTGGTTGTCCGTGCGGGCGCGGCCAATGACTACGTAGCCGGAGATACTATCGGCATTCAATTCGATATGAATAAGTGCCATTTCTTCGACGCCGATACCGAAGCGGCTATTAGATAAGAAAGGTGTTTGCCGGAAATGCAAATTTCCGGTTTTTTTGTTTGTTAATTATAAAGGGAATATTTAATGAGTACTCTACTAAGAAGTGCTGCGCTCGTTCTGTGCGCAGGGGTTAGCTGCGCGCAAGCAACAGAATCCGCAAAGCAGTGGGCGTTTAATATCGGTGCCATGTATGAAATTGAAAACGTCGAAGGTCAGGGCGACGATAAAGATGGATTATATGAACCTTCCGTGTGGTTTAATGCAACATGGGATGCCTGGACGATCTCTCTGGCAATGTATCAGGAAGGACCGGTTGATTATAGCAGCATGACGCGTGGTACCTATTTCGATCGCCCGGAATTTGAATTACGCTATCGCTTTATCGGCACCGATGATTTTACTTTCGGTCTGACCGGTGGCTTCCGCAATTATGGTTATCACTTTAAAGATGAGCACGGTGCCAAAGACGGCAGCGCTAATATGCAGCGCTACAAAGTTCAGCCTGACTGGGATATTAAATTAACCGAAGACTGGCGCTTTGGCGGCTGGTTTGCCATGTACCAGTTTGCCAACGATCTGGAAAAAACCGGTTATTCTGACAGCCGCGTCGAGACCGAAACGGGCTTTACCTGGACTATTAATGAAACCGTCTCCGCCAAGGTGAATTACTATTTAGAGCGCGGCTTCAATATGGACAGCTCGCGCAATAACGGCGAGTTTTCTACCCAGGAAATTCGTGCCTATCTGCCGCTCTCGTTAGGCCAGACGACGTTAACGCCTTATACCCGACTGGGTCTCGATCGCTGGTCAAACTGGGACTGGCAGGACGATCCAACGCGTGAAGGACATGATTTCAACCGTCTGGGTATGCTGTACGCCTATGATTTTAACAACGGCTTATCCATGACGCTGGAATATGCCTACGAATGGGAAAACCACGATGAAGGTGAGAGCGATCGCTTCCACTATGCGGGTGTCGGCGTGAACTACGCGTTCTGATAACCTATTACCAGGGGCGATTGCCCCTGGTTTTTAGCGCAAGGACGCTGCATCCGAAAAATGCGTTTCAACCAATACCTTATGCGGCGCAGGTTTACCCGCAATACGCTTAAATAACACGTTGCAGCTCTCTTCGCCGAGCTTTCTCGTCGGGATATCAAACCCACCGGGAGCAGGAGTTAATACGAGAGACAGCATCGGATCGCTGTATCCTGCCATGGCAACCTGCTCGGGAACCATCAGATTTAACTCATCCGCTGCCCGATAAAGACCCAGCAATTTCATGCTGTCTGTGGCAAAAACGGCATTGGGCGGGTTATCGGACGAGAGTAATTTGCAGGCTGCCTGAAGCGCGCTTTCATGGGTATATCCGCCATCAATGACCCAATCCGGGTTAATGGCGATACCCTGCTTCTCAAGGCTGGATTTATAGCCAGCAAGGCGATCGATAGAAACGTGATAATCGAGCGGGGCATGCAGACAGGCAATTTTTGTTCGTCCATGTTCAATAAACGAATCGACCAAAATAGCGCTGTCGTGGAAATTGTCCGTATCAACAGAATAAATATTCTGGAACTTACCTTCTACTTTCCCAATAACCACTACGGGCACACCGTATTCGTCCAGCGTGGTGAAAAAAGATTCGTTTGCCGGTGAACTCAGCATGATGATCCCTTTGATCATCTTCTGCTTTATTTTCCCTACGCACTTCTGCAGATCGTCCTCACTGCTTTTCGAGGTTTGTAAAATAACGTCAAACCCTTCTTCTTCCGCTTTTGCCGTAATGGCATGAAGAACGTCGGAGAAAAAAGGGTTACCGGCTGTGGTTTTGGTCGAGCGGGTCGAAATAACCATAATGGCATCGAAGCCAGAAGAGGTCAGGGCGCGGGCCAGTTTGTTGGGCTGATAATTTAATTCGTCTATCGCCTTCAGCACTTTGTCTCGCGCTTCAGGGGAAATATTCGTTTGTTTATTCAGAACTCGGGAAACGGTTGATTTCGATACGCCCGCAACCCGTGCGATATCATAGATGGTGGGTGACATACACCTTACTCACTCCGGACTGACAGCAATGTGGTTCATCTTACTGGAGAGAAAACGGCAATAGCAATAAATAAGAATTGATAATCAACGATCTGCCCCCATTTATTGTATTCTGAAGCCATACATTCCAGGCTTCCGGGCAATGAAGGATGGCGATGAAGCGATTTAAGAACGAATTCAACTCACTGGTGAACCGCGGCGTTGATCGACATCTGCGTCTGGCTGTCACCGGCCTGAGCCGCAGCGGTAAGACGGCGTTCATCACCGCGATGGTAAACCAGTTGCTGAACCTGCACGCCGGCGCGCGCCTGCCGTTGCTCAGCGCCGTGCGGGAAGAGCGTCTGCTGGGCGTTAAGCGCGTCCCTCAGCGTGATTTTGGCATACCGCGTTTTACCTACGACGAAGGGCTGGCGCAGCTTTACGGCGATCCGCCCGCGTGGCCGACGCCGACGCGAGGCGTCAGTGAAATTCGCCTTGCGCTGCGCTTTCGCTCTAATGAATCGCTGCTACGTCACTTTAAGGATACCTCCACCCTGTATCTGGAAATCGTCGATTATCCTGGCGAATGGCTGCTCGACCTGCCGATGCTGGGGCAGGACTACCTCAGCTGGTCTCGTCAGATGACAGGCTTGTTGCAGGGGCAACGCGCAGAGTGGTCGACGAAGTGGCGACAGCTGTGCGAAGGCCTGGATCCGCTGGCGCCTGCGGATGAAAACCGTCTGGCGACCATTGCTGAAGCCTGGACGGCCTATCTGCACCAGTGCAAACAGGAAGGGCTGCACTTTATCCAGCCGGGCCGTTTTGTCTTGCCGGGTGATTTAGCAGGCGCGCCCGCGCTGCAGTTCTTCCCGTGGCCGGACGTGGACGGCGCAGGCGAGTCGAAGCTGGCGCAGGCAGACAAACACACGAACGCCGGAATGCTGCGCGAGCGTTACAATTACTACTGTGAAAAGGTGGTCAAAGGTTTTTATAAAAACCACTTTTTACGTTTCGACCGCCAGATTGTGCTGGTGGATTGCCTGCAGCCGCTCAACAGCGGGCCGCAGGCATTTAACGATATGCGCCTCGCGCTGACGCAGCTGATGCAGAGTTTCCACTACGGGCAGCGGACGCTGTTCCGTCGTCTGTTCTCACCGGTGATCGACAAGCTGCTGTTTGCAGCCACAAAAGCCGATCACGTTACGGTCGATCAGCACGCCAACATGGTTTCTCTGCTGCAGCAGCTGGTGCAGGACGCCTGGCAAAACGCCGCGTTTGAAGGCATCAGTATGGATTGCCTCGGGCTCGCATCGGTGCAGGCGACGCAAAGCGGCCTGATTGACCTTAACGGCGAGAAAATACCGGCATTACGCGGGAATCGGCTCAGTGACGGCGAGCCGCTCACCGTCTATCCCGGCGAAGTCCCCGCGCGGCTGCCGGGCCAGGCCTTCTGGCAGAGCCAGGGCTTCCAGTTTGAAGCCTTCCGCCCTCAGACCATGAGCGTCGATCGGCCGTTACCGCACATCCGTCTGGATGCGGCGCTGGAGTTTTTGATTGGAGATAAATTGCGATGACGGAACCGTTAAAACCGCGCATAGACTTTACCGGAACGCTTGAACCTGAGCGTCAGGACGCCTTTAAAACGGCGCAGACGTTCAGCGGCGTGCAGGCGGAGAACTTTGCCCCGGCGCTGCCGGACGATCCCGCCGTTGAGGAAGGTCCGGCGGAGGCGGTCGTGGAAGCCGCTCTGCGTCCAAAACGCAGCCTGTGGCGCAAGATGGTCACCGCCGGTCTGGCGCTGTTTGGCGTCAGCGTGGTCGGGCAGGGCATGCAGTGGGCGATGAACGCCTGGCAAACCCAGGATTGGGTCGCGCTGGGCGGTTGTGCCGCGGGCGCGCTCATCGTGGGGGCAGGTATCGGGTCGGTTGCCACCGAGTGGCGCCGCCTCTGGCGTTTGCGACAGCGCGCGCACGAGCGTGATGAAGCGCGGGATCTTCTCCACAGCCACGGCACCGGCAAAGGCCGCGCCTTCTGCGAAAAACTGGCCAGCCAGGCCGGTATCGATCAGTCACATCCGGCGCTTCAGCGCTGGTATGCCGCCATCCATGAAACCCAGAATGACCGGGAGGTGGTCACGCTCTATTCCCATATGGTTCAGCCGGTACTGGATGCGCAGGCGCGACGCGAGATTAGCCGCTCGGCGGCGGAGTCTACGCTGATGATTGCCGTCAGCCCGCTGGCGCTGGTGGATATGGCCTTTATCGCCTGGCGTAACCTGCGCCTCATCAACCGTATCGCGAACCTTTACGGCATAGAGCTGGGTTACTACAGTCGGCTCAGGCTGTTCAAACTGGTCCTGCTCAATATCGCCTTTGCGGGCGCGAGCGAGCTGGTGCGCGAAGTGGGAATGGACTGGATGTCGCAGGATCTGGCGGCGCGTCTCTCCGCCCGTGCCGCTCAGGGCATTGGCGCGGGCTTACTGACGGCGCGTTTGGGTATCAAAGCGATGGAGGTGTGCCGACCGCTGCCGTGGATTGATGGCGATAAGCCGCGGCTGGGGGATTTCAGGCGAGAGCTGATCGGTCAGCTGAAAGATACGCTCAATAAAAAGCCGGCTCCGTGAGGCGTTGTTCATTAATCGTGCTGGCTGTCAATATTTGTTGACAGCCATCTTCCGGTTCACCGTGTTCTGACATATCATTTTAAGGTTATTGGCTTAAAACGGTGAATTTCCCATGCGTCTTGAAGTCTTCTGTGAAGACCGTCTCGGTCTGACCCGCGAGTTACTCGATCTTCTTGTTTTACGTAGCATTGATTTACGTGGCATTGAGATCGATCCTGTCGGGCGAATTTACCTCAATTTTGCCGAAATTGAATTTAACACCTTCAGCAGCCTGATGGCGGAAATCCGCCGTATCGCTGGCGTTACGGATGTACGCACCATCCCCTGGATGCCCTCCGAACGTGAGCACCTCGCCCTGAGCGCGCTGCTTGAAGCGATGCCTGAGCCGTTCCTCTCTCTGGATCTGAAAAGTAAAGTCGAGCGCGTTAACCACGCGAGCTGCCAGCTTTTCGCGCAGAGCCAGGAGAAGCTCAGCAACCACCACGCCGCGCAGCTGATCCCCGGTTTTAACTTCCAGCGCTGGCTGGACAGCAATCCGCAGAATACGCATAGCGAGCACGTGGTGATAAACGGGCAGAATTTCCTGATGGAGATCACCCCGGTCTATCTGAAAGGGGAAGGAGACACCCGCGTATTGACCGGTTCGGTGATCATGCTGCGCTCGACGCTGCGCATGGGTCGCCAGCTGCAAAACCTCTCCAGCCAGGATGTCGGCGCGTTCAGCCAGATTATTGCCGTCAGCCCGAAAATGCGCCATGTGGTTGACCAGGCGCGCAAGCTTGCCAGCCTGACCGCGCCGCTGCTGATTACCGGCGATACCGGTACCGGGAAAGATTTGCTGGCGCACGCCGTGCACCTGGCAAGCCCGCGTGCGGCAAAACCGTATCTGGCACTTAACTGTGCCTCGATTCCGGAAGATGCTGTTGAAAGCGAGCTGTTTGGTCACGCGCCGGAAGGCAAGAAAGGGTTCTTCGAGCAGGCCAACGGCGGCTCCGTGCTGCTGGATGAAATCGGCGAAATGTCGCCGCGTATGCAGGCCAAACTGCTGCGCTTCCTGAACGACGGGACCTTCCGCCGCGTCGGAGAGGATCACGAAGTTCATGTGGACGTGCGCGTTATCTGCGCCACCCAGAAAAACCTGGTGGAGCTGGTGCAAAAGGGGATCTTCCGTGAGGATCTCTATTACCGCCTTAACGTCCTGACGCTGAACATTCCGCCGTTGCGTGACTGTCCGCAGGACATCATGCCGCTAACGGAGCTGTTTGTGGCCCGCTTTGCCGACGAGCAGGGGGTACCGCGTCCGAAGCTGTCTGCCGATCTCGGCACGGTGCTCATGCGCTACGGCTGGCCGGGCAACATCCGTCAGCTTAAAAACGCCGTTTATCGTGCGCTGACCCAGCTGGAAGGCTATGAACTGCGCCCCCAGGATATCCTGTTGCCGGATTACGACGCCGGGACGGTGTCGGTAGGCGAAGAGGCGATGGAAGGCTCGCTGGATGATATCACCAGCCGCTTTGAGCGCTCCGTGCTTACGCAGCTGTACCGCAGCTATCCCAGCACCCGAAAGCTGGCAAAACGTCTTGGCGTCTCGCATACCGCGATTGCAAATAAGCTACGTGAGTATGGGTTGAATCATAAGAAAGGTGACGAATAACAAAAAGCCTCTGTAAAGAGGCTTTTTTGATGATTATTCCTTTGCCAGCGGGGTGGTTACGATTTCTGTTTTTGTCTCTCCCTGAATCGACGCAATCCTGCTTTCGACATCCTTCACCTGCTGCGCGCTGTGTAGCAGGGTATAGGTCAGATCAAACTGAGCGCTGGCCCCTGGCGACAGCTGCTTAACCCGCTTCTGCTCGCGTTCAATGGTGACGGGGTAGGCGTAGCTGGTGCCCGGCTCAATCCCCGTGACATAGCCCTGTTTTGGCGTATCGGTATTTTTCCACAGGGTCAGCACCGGCAGCTGGCGGGTATCAAACTGAATCGACGCGCCTTTGTCACCGGCTTTATTCACCACCGCAGCGAGGGTTTCGTGGTTGCTGTCGGCGAGCGGTTTGATGTTAAAGACCATCTCATCAAAACCTTTTGTCGGCCCGGCGTAGGTTTGCCAGTCGTTAACGCCCGCTTTCGCGTAATCATTGAACGGGCTTACGCTTGCCGCGGGGGCAAGGAAGCGCGCGCCTTCTTCGAGGACTGGCGCCCCGAAGTTGCTGTGATAGATGATTTGGTAATCATGAGGGTAATCGGCATGGTTTGTCAGAACGTCATGCAGGCTGAACTGGTTGGTTCCCGGAACGTAACGCAGTTCGGTCATAGTTTGCAGATCCGCTTTTTTAAACGTGCTTTCTTTGATGAGACCGCGAATACGAATTTCATGCGGGGCAGCATCCGCAATTTCTACCTCCACCTGAGAGGCCGGGGTGTTGCCTGCCTTACCGTGCAGGGTGTAAATCTGGCCGTCAGCGGTGACCGGGTGTCCAGTCCATTCGTAGCCACAGCGGACCATCATTTCGTTGAAACCTTCCAGCCAGCCAAGCCCGTTTCGGCTTTCCAGATTAATATACGCCGGGTTAACGACCTCCTTAACGGGCGAGTTCCAGCCCAGTCTGGTGCCAAATCCTTCCACATGCAGAAGGTTCATCCCGCGCGTCGGGCTTAAGGTGATGGTCAGGCCATTTTTACTGCTGATGACGATAACTTTACTGCCTTCCTGCCTGCCGCCGTGCAACACTTTTTGCTCAATGCTGAACGTTCGATCGTTAATTTTCAGCTCATCGCTGGAAATCTTCCAGTTTCCTTTTTCCACGCTGCTTTCAGAGCTTGTCAGCACCCAGGTTTTAGCTGCGGCATGGCCCGAAAGCAGTACCGAAAGGAGCGTTAAAGCCAGTTTTATTTTCATATTTATCCCTTTTTGCTGAAACGATTATTTAACATCGTAAGCAAATCTAATGTTTTGGCGATGAGGGAAATGTGATGTGCCTCACTGAGAGTAAATACAGGGATATTTAACGATTGATTTGCGGGTGTGATCGCTTTATCGCTGAATTTTCAACGCTATTTTGCATAAATATTGTGATCCAAATTGATTGTTGCTTTAACGATTCAGCGGGCGATTAATAAAAAACCCCGCCATAGCGAGGTTTTGAAAAAGCGGTATAAAATGCTAAGTAATGATTATGCTTTCAGCTTGTCCAGCGCGGCGGTGTAATCCGGCTCGGTAGTGATTTCATTAACCAGTTCGCTGAAGACGACAGTGTCGTTTTCATCAAGAACCAGTACCGCGCGTGCTGCCAGACCTTTCAGAGGGCCTTCGGCGATGCTGACGCCGTAATTTTCGAGGAAATCCGGGCTGCGCAGGGTGGAGAGAGTGATAACGTTGCTCAGGCCTTCAGCGCCGCAGAAGCGAGACTGGGCGAACGGCAGGTCAGCAGAAATGCACAGCACAACGGTGTTGTCCATTTCAGTTGCCAGCTGGTTGAACTTACGCACGGAGGCGGCGCAAACCCCGGTATCTATGCTCGGGAAAATGTTCAGCACTTTGCGTTTACCCGCAAACTGAGCCAGTGTGACGTCAGACAGATCTTTAGCCACCAGAGTAAAAGCCTGCGCTTTGCTGCCAGCCTGCGGAATGGAACCTGCAACAGCAACCGGGTTGCCCTGGAAATGAACGAGTTGTGACATAGATATCTTCCTGTTTACATATAGTTAACGTCGGGGCTAGTGTATGCCATCCGCGGATAACACGGCAAACCAAATTTTTCGCCTTTTCGGGCCGCAAGGAGTCAGTGATGAGAAGCGTTAAGGTCTATGAAGAAGCCTGGCCATTGCACACCCCGTTTGTGATCTCTCGCGGCAGCCGTAGCGAAGCCAGCGTGGTGGTCGTTGAAATCGAAGAGGACGGTTTTAAAGGCGTAGGGGAGTGCACGCCTTACCCACGCTATGGAGAAAGCCTCGCGTCGGTGATGGCGCATATCATGACGCTGGTGCCGGACCTGCAAACCGGGCTCACGCGCGAGGCATTACAGCAGCGTTTGCCCGCCGGTGCCGCACGCAACGCTATTGATAGCGCGCTCTGGAGCCTGGAGGCGGCGAAGCAGCAGCAACCGCTGACAGCATTGCTGGGCGTGGCGCTGCCGGAATCGGTGGCTACCGCGCAAACGGTGGTGATTGGCGAGCCGGAACAGATGGCCGCCAGCGCAAAAGCGCTTTATGACGCCGGGGCCCGGCTGCTGAAGGTGAAGCTCGACGATCGTCTGATTAGCGAGCGAATGGTCGCCATTCGCGCGGCGGTACCCGCAGCCACGCTAATTGTTGATGCCAATGAATCATGGCATCCGGAAGGGCTGGCTGCCCGCTGTCAGCTGCTGGCCGACCTGGGGGTGGCCATGCTGGAGCAGCCTCTGCCAGCAAAAGAGGATGCGGCGCTGAAGAATTTTATCCATCCGTTGCCCGTTTGTGCGGATGAAAGCTGCCACACCCGCGCGAGTTTGAGCGAGCTGCAGGGCCGCTACGAGATGGTCAATATTAAGCTCGACAAGACCGGCGGGCTGACAGAGGCACTGGCCCTGGCGGAAGAAGCCCGGGCGCAGGGTTTTTCGCTGATGCTGGGCTGTATGCTCTGTACGTCCCGGGCGATCGGCGCGGCGCTACCGCTGGTCAATCAGGTCCGTTTCGCCGATCTGGACGGCCCGACGTGGCTGGCGGTTGACGTATCACCCGCGCTCCATTTTACCAGCGGCGTGCTTCATCTCTGAGGCTGCCAGCGCAAAAGCTCCACCATGGCTTTTAAGTATTTTTCGCTGGCTTCATCGGACGAGATTGCCGGGAATTCAGCGGTAATACAGGGCAGGCTCAAATCGGCGCACCAGCTACCGAATGAGCCTGGCGTTTCATAGCCCACGCTGGTCACGAGCGGCAGGGCGAACGCGTCTGCCAGCCACGCGCCGAGCTCAGAGTGGCGCGGATCTTCAATGCAGGCCAGCGGATCGTGGAAGGAGACCACCCACGCGGGGTGGATCTTATGGATTAGCTGGCACAGCGCCTGGGTTTCCGGCTCTGAGCCTGGCTTATCTCCCGTCAGCAGAACCACATCACGCTCCTCGGCGGAGCTGTTCCAGCGATACACCGTTTCCCCGGCGCGCCAGTTTGCTGCCGGAAAATTACGGTTTAAGTCAACGCCTCGCGCATTGGCGCGAAGCCCCAGCTGACAGCCGTCCGGATTTACCGCCAGAATCACATGATGACGTCGCAATGAAGGCGTCAGCGTCCGCAGCGCGCAGGAAAGCGTCACGATGGAGGAGTTCTCGTCCCCGTGTGTGCCGGCAAGAATCAAGCCGCTGTCGCGGTCTGCGTCAGGGGCGGGGAACCAGATCAGCGATGCGCCTAAAAACGAGCGGCCATAT
Source organism: Enterobacter sp. 296B2 (assembly GCF_034106185.1). Lineage (NCBI taxonomy): Bacteria > Pseudomonadati > Pseudomonadota > Gammaproteobacteria > Enterobacterales > Enterobacteriaceae > Enterobacter > Enterobacter sp. 296B2. The sequence continues at coordinate 85,725 of NZ_JAWNCA010000015.1, forward strand.
TGCTCAGCGCCCGGCGGAAAGGCGCCGCGTTCCGCTCTCGGTCGGGTGGTTGCCATACGAAATCCTGATAAAGAAAGCACTACTGGCAGTGTTGTGCAAAACACGCTGTTAATCAAATAGTTTCCGTAACGGCTGAGAATTGCCTTAAATCACTATTCAGGAGTAAGTTATTTGCATTTCACTTTGTCGAAACAAATAATTACGCATCTGCTTATTACCTGAATTTATTAAAGGGGATCTTATGAAGCATCCTGTTTCGCGTCTTTTTGCCGCACTGTGCCTGTGCGGACTCTCTTCACTTACTTTTGCTGCTGATGTGCCGCAGGGCACTGCGCTGGCGCAAAAGCAGGAGCTGGTCAGGCATATTAAAGACGAACCGGCTTCGCTGGATCCGGCGAAAGCCGTGGGGTTGCCAGAGATTCAGGTGATTCGCGATCTCTTCGAAGGTCTGGTTAATCAGAATGAGAAAGGGGAGCTGATGCCGGGCGTGGCGACGCGCTGGCAGAGTAATGATAACCGCATCTGGACGTTTACCTTACGCGATGACGCGAAATGGTCCGACGGTTCCCCTGTCACCGCCCAGGATTTTGTCTACAGCTGGCAGCGTCTGGTTGATCCGAAAACCACCTCTCCGTTTGCCTGGTTTGCCGCGCTGGCGGGAATCAATAACGCGCAGGCCATTATTGACGGTAAAGCTGCGCCCGATACGCTGGGGGTGACGGCGGTGGATGCCAGGACGTTACGCGTCCAGCTGGACAAACCGCTGCCGTGGTTCAGCAACCTGACGGCGAACTTTGCCTTCTATCCAGTACAAAAAGCTAACGTAGAAAGCGGTAAAGAGTGGACGCGGCCGGGCGCGCTGGTAGGGAACGGTGCTTACGTTCTGAAGGACCGCGTGGTGAATGAAAAGCTGGTTGTGGTGCCCAATACGCACTACTGGGACAATGCCAAAACGGTACTGCAAAAGGTCACCTTCGTGCCGATTAATCAGGAATCGTCGGCCACCAAACGCTACCTGGCAGGGGATATTGATATTACCGAATCGTTCCCGAAAAACATGTATCAGAAGCTGCTGAAGGATATTCCGGGGCAGGTGTATACGCCGCCTCAGTTGGGCACGTATTACTATGCGTTTAACACGCAAAAGGGCCCAACGGCCGATGCCCGCGTCCGTCTTGCGCTGAGCATGACTATCGACCGTCGCATTATGGCGGAAAAGGTGTTAGGCACGGGAGAGAAACCCGCCTGGCACTTTACGCCTGACGTGACGGCAGGGTTTACCCCGGACGCCTCGCCGTTTGAGCAGATGTCGCAACAGGAGCTGAACGCCCAGGCCAAAACCTTGCTGCAGGCCGCAGGCTACGGTCCTCAGCGCCCCCTGAAGCTGAACCTGCTGTACAACACCTCGGAAAACCACCAGAAAATCGCCATTGCGGTGGCCTCCATGTGGAAGAAAAATCTCGGTGTGGATGTCAAGCTGCAAAACCAGGAGTGGAAAACGTACATCGACAGCCGTAATACCGGCAACTTTGACGTGATCCGCGCCTCATGGGTAGGCGATTACAACGAGCCATCAACCTTTTTGTCGCTGCTGACCTCAACCCACAGCGGCAATATCTCCCGTTTCAGTGACCCGGCCTACGATAAGATTATCCACCAGGCGACGCTGGAAACCACGGCGAAAGCGCGTAATGCCGACTACAACATGGCGGAGAAAATTCTTATGGAGAAGGCGCCCATCGCGCCAATTTACCAGTATACCAACGGCCGCCTGATTAAGCCCTGGGTGAAGGGTTACCCCATCAACAACCCGGAAGACGTGGCGTATAGCCGGACGATGTATATTGAAAAGCACTAATCAAGTACTGGCGCGGCTTGCGGCGCCAGTTCCTCCTTCTGACCATCACCCGTCACAGCTGAAAGCATCACTTTTCGGACGGTATTTTTGGCCTGTTCAGATGGTTTGCCCGCCCGACACTTCAATGCGCTGTGCGGTTACCCAACGGTTATCATCACGCAGCAGGCTGGCGACCATCGGCCCGATATCGTCGGAAACGCCGACCCGCCCGAGCGCGGTCATGGCGGCAAACTGCGCGTTGACATCTGCGTTGTCGCGAACCAGGCCGCCGCCAAAATCGGTTTCAATGGCGCCTGGCGCGATGGTATTGACGGTGATGCCGCGCGTGCCCAGCTCGCGTGCCAGATAAACGCTGAGCATTTCCACCGCCGCTTTTGCCGCCGCGTAAGCGGAGAACCCAGGGTACGATACCCGGGTCAGGCCGGACGAGAAGTTGATGATGCGCCCGCTGTCCGCCAGCAGGGGTAAAAGGGTCTGGATCAGGAAAAATACCCCTTTGACATGGACACTGAACAGCCCGTCGAACTGCGCTTCGGTGGTCTCGCCCACCCCGGCAAACTCGCCATGACCTGCGTTATTTATCAGGTGGTCGAAGGTGTCGCGCTGCCAGACCTCGGCGAGTTGTTGACGCAGAGTTTCGGCAAATGCCGGGAAAGTCGTCGTCTGCGCCACATCCAGTTGAATCGCAATCGCCTTACGACCAAGGGTGCGGATTTCCGTGACAACCGCTTCAGCCTGAGGGGTATTTCCTCTGTAAGCGACGATAATATCGCCCCCCTGACGCGCGACAGAGAGGGCGGTGTTACGGCCAAGACCACGATTGGCGCCGGTGATAAGTGCAATTTTACTCATGGTGTATCCTCTGTTTGGTGGAGCTTTTACAGTAGGAGAAGGCCACTCATCCACTTTGCCTGATTCTGGTTATCTTTTGCCTGTTTCTCTTTTCATGGTTTGTTCTGTTGAGAATGACCGCATACTATGGCTTAAAAACTTGCCTGAAAGAGTGTCTATGCGCGATCTCCTGTTCGATCTCTGCCGCCGGTATGCCGATGCTCACGTCGACCGTAGCGGGGTTGCCGTAACGCCGGTTCCAGGGTTGACGATTATCCGGGCTTTGCATCCGGGCGACCTGCAGGCGGCGATCAACAGACCGCTGATGGCGATGCTGTTGCAGGGTCGCAAACGCGTCGCTACGGGGACGGAAAGTTTTGAATATGGCCCCGGCGAGGCGATGGTGATTGCCGCCGATGTGCCGACCCTCAGTCAGATTACCCAGGCCAGCCTTCGCCATCCCTACTATTCCCTGGTGCTGGAACTGGATATCGCCATACTGCGCGAGTTGCAGGATGCTGTGCAAGCAGAGCAGAGGGACGCGCCTTGCGTTGGGGTTGAGCCAATGAATGCTGACGTGACGGATGCGGCTTACCGGCTGGCCAGGTTATTTGAACAACCGGAGGCGATGGCGGTTCTTGGGGATGGGCTACGGCGAGAGCTGCATTACTGGTTGCTTCGCAGTGTCCATGGTCCTGCTATTCGCGCCCTGGGCGCGGCGGATAGCCATTCCGGACGAATTAGCCGTGTGGTCGCAATGTTGCGTAAGGAGTTTACACGTACGATAAGCGTTGAGGAGCTTGCTGACGTGGCGGGCATGAGCGTGTCCGTATTCCATCAGCATTTTCGCGCGATAACCACGATTTCGCCCCTGCAATTTCAGAAACAGCTACGCCTTATCCATGCCCGCCGCCTGATGCTTGTCGATGGCGCAGGGATCGCACAGGCGGCGTATACGGTCGGTTATGCCAGTGTTTCGCAGTTTACCCGTGAATATGCCCGTATGTTTGGCGCGCCACCGGGGCGGGATAAACGCATGGCTACATAACGGTTTTAAGCCATGATTCAATATCTTGAGTCGGTATATTATTCTGTACATTCCAGGTGTTACTCATCGGCCACCACATGCCGTCTCCTCGGGCGAAGGCCGCGCGATAGCGGAGCATCTGGTCATCCGGATTTAAATGCAGTGCATCCAGCAGATCCGGGAGCGTTAATACGTTTTTGGCAAAGGCTTGTCTTGTCGTGCGTTCAACCGTTTCGGCCAGTTTTCCATAAGAAGTGGTTTCACCTGCGACAAATATCACTTCATTTACGATCCGCGGATGATGCAAATAAATTTCGGTGGTCAGCCGACCAATATCCGCGGGAGACGTGACCGTGACCTGCGTGTCCCATCCTCCGAGCGCATTAATGGTTTTTTCGGATAAATTCACCACATTAAATGCCGGTTCGAAGAGAAAGCTGGTAAACATACCGGTTGAAACAATCACCCATTCCGTCGCGTTCTGTTCCCGCAAGAGCGTCCTGACATCATACTGCTCGTCCCAGACGGGCTGGCCGCTCCCTTTGCCGACCACATCGTAATTCACGCCGAACTGCCAGGGGAAATAGCGGTTTACGCCGGCTTCCAGTACCGCGCGGGTAATTTTGAGCTGTGTACCCGCTCCGGCGACAAACCCCATGCAGTTGATCACGGTGTCAAAATCCACAAAACGGGTTTTTAACGTTTCAGTGGAGCTGACGGCGACATCGACCGCGATGAATTCTGCCCCTGCATCAGCCAGTTTTTGATGAATTTCGGACTGAAGTTTACCCCGGCTGTCCCAGGATCCGGGCGAAACGATAACGGTAACAGCGCCATCGCGCTGCGTGACTGCCGGAACCAGATGCTCCAGTACGGCAGCACCCAATTGTCCTGCACCAAGCACTAATACTTTTTCACCTGTCTTGATATCACGTTCTTTCATGTTGAGCCTCTCTTTGTTAAATCGCGTTTCTACTGCAACTTGAGCAAGGTTATGTCAGATAGCTGCATTCGATAAGACCACAGGCATAAGTTAGACTGTTCGTAATAATGGGATAATCGATCTTTTCAGGCGCGGTGGGAACATGGATAAACTGGAATCAATGCGGGTATATGTTTGCGTGGTCGACACCCATAGCTTCGCCAGGGCGGCAGAAGCGCTGGGGCTACCGCGTTCAACCGTATCGCGGGTCGTTAAGGAACTGGAGACATACCTGGGTATTCAACTTTTACAACGCACCACCCGGAAGCTCAGCGTGACCGCAGAGGGCCGGCGTTACTATGACGAGAGCAAACGGCTGCTGGCGGATATTGCGACAGTGGAGTCTTCCTTTCCCGCCAGATCCGCACAGCCCAGAGGCCGTTTAAAAGTCGGTATGCCGCAGTCTCTTGCCCGACACTGCATTCTTCCCTGTCTCCCGGAATTTCTGCGCCAGTATCCCGGGCTGGAGTTGGTACTCTGTTCGAGCGATAGCGTGGAGGACATCATTCAGGAAGGGTATGACTGCGTGATCCGCACCGGGAGGATCGAAGATTCAACGACGCTGGTCGCGCGCCCTCTGGCGAACTTCAGATGGGTTGTTCTGGCTTCTCCGGGCTATATAGACGCCTGTGGTAAGCCGGAAAATCTCGACCAACTGGAAAAGCATTGCGCCGTCGGCTACCTGAACCACCGTACCGGGCGCACCATCGACTGGTTTTTTACGCGTGATGACGGCGATTGTGCAATCCACATGAAAGAGTCGCTGATCGTCGATGATACCGACGCCTATATCCAGGCCGGAATTCAAGGGCTCGGATTAATTCGCGTGGCCAGCTATCTGGCTGAGCCGTATCTGAAGAGCGGGGCGTTGGTTCGCTGTATAGAGAACCTCACTTACGATTTACCACTTTCACTTGTCTATCCACAAAACCGCTATCTTCCGCCTTCGGTGCGCGCCTTTTATGACTGGAGCAGAGCGGTGCTGCAACAACATGGCGACTGACGGACAAGAATCGATGTTTTGCTTAATAGCCGGAAATAAAAAAAGCCCGTCAGAGAACGGGCGAAATAAGCAAATGATTTAGTGATTCGTTATCAACATTGTTGGAGGATAACGCCGCGTATCTTACGTGGCTAAGGGCAATGCAGATACCTGACAAATTCGGTAGGTGAAACAATAAATTAAACGTGCACTACAGTGCGTCAAAAGTGGGGTAGAGACTGTTTTCCAGATATTCAACGAAATACCAAATCTCGCCGCTGAAAATAAACCATAAGCCAAATATAATAAGCAAGAAAATAATTAAGGTGAGTATTAATTCTGTCTTTCCCATTGTCGCCACAACCCACCCGTCGTTAATTTACTTAAGCTGGGCATTGTAGCGGGGCTTTTCCCGATACTCCAGTTTCATGCCGCAAGGACTTTATTACGCCCATCGTTTTTGGCGCGATAGAGCGCATCGTCGACACGTTTAAACAGTGCGTCGATACTCTCTTCCGGGTCATGCCGCGCCACGCCAATGCTGACGGTAAACCGTGGTAAGCCTGGAAGGGTGATATGGGCGACCGTCGCACGGACGGATTCGGCAATCTTCAGAGCCGTTTCAAGAGACGTGCGCGGCAACAGGATGACAAACTCTTCACCGCCCCAGCGGAACACCAGGTCATCTTGTCTGCAGCAGGCTTCCAGCGTTCGGGATAGGGCGATAAGCACTTCATCACCTTTCAGGTGACCGAAAAGATCATTGATGTTTTTAAAATGATCGGTATCCACCAGCAGCAGGCTAAACTGCTGCTGTGCAGAAAGGTGGCTCAGGCTGGTTTGGTCGATAACATTGTAAAACTGTCGTCGGTTGAGTAACCCCGTCATCGAGTCACGTAATGCAGCATTTTCCAGCTCCTGCTCAAGCCTCTTTTGCTCCGTAATATCATGGATTATGCACAGCATCAGTTTGTCACCGTAGATCTCGATGGGTCCCGCATAGGTCTGGACATGGCGGGTGGTGCCATCGGCAAGGCGGTGAATAAAATTGAGCGGCTTATGTCCGCCGGGCAGTGCGGCGATCTCCGTCATGATGGGCATGACGCCTCTGCCAAGCGTGTTAATTTCCCAGGTATGCTTGCAGCACATCTCATCATGCGAATAACCGTAAAAGCTGAGCGCGGCCAGGTTTGCATCGACAATTTGCCCGTCACGGGCAGGATCGATGAGCAGCATCGGCGCGCTGTTGGTCAGGAAAAAGCGTGCGTAAAATCCCTGTTTCTTGCGCTGATAGGTTGCGGAACGGCTGGCTTTCAGGCCAGAGGGGGCGTGGGAAGAGATCCCTTCGAAAACGATAACATCACCATACGGCGTGGCGTGGGTGAGTGAGAGGCGACAGCTTAAGGGGGCGTCCTGCCCGCCCCGGCTAATTGTCCAGATCTCGACAATATCGTGATGATTTTTCAGTTCGGGAACGTACAACGACAGTACGGTTTGCGCACTGGCAGAACAGGAACCTTTGCGCAGGTCGTTCAGCGTTTTATTACCCGTCAGCTGTATTGCGGCCACATTTGCAAAAATAATCTGTTCCGAAACAGGAGAAATGAGCCACACGGGCGTTTTAATTGCATTAAGCGCATCAAAACTATTTTGCGACATAGTATTTTCCTGTTCATCGGCACGATATACCTGACAATCATGGCGGAATTGACTCGCATGTACTCCCTTGAAACATACTCTACTCAATCCCGTCAGGCATGATTTTTTTGTGAAATAAATGCGTTGTCCGTTTGAATTTTATTCATCGGTATAATTTGTTTATCTGAGTTTTTCTGTAGCAGTAGCCATGGAACCTGTTCAGCGGGCAGAGGGCGGGAGAAAAGGTAGCCCTGGAGATAATCACAGCCGAGGCTGGTCAGTATTGCCTGCTGTTCGTCCGTTTCAATTCCCTCGGCAACGACACGCATCTCCATGGTGCGGGCAATATTAATAATGGTTTCCACCAGCTTGCGGCTTTTTTCATTTTCCAGCATAGAGGCCACAAAGCTCTTGTCGATTTTTAGCTCTTTTGCCGGAAGAACGCTCAGCATCAGCAGGTTGGAATAGCCCGTACCAAAATCGTCAATAGAGACGGTGATCCCCGCATGGTTAAAGGCATTGAGCAACTCGATGCTGCGATCGAGATTTTTTAGCGCGGTACTCTCCGTTACCTCCAGGATCAGCCTTGAAGGCGACAGATTATATTTTTCCAGCATTGAGGACACGATGTGAAAGATATCCGGCTGTTCGAACTGAACGGGGGATAAGTTGAGCGACAAAGTCCACTGGCTGAAGCCTTGTTCAGTCCAGAAATGAAGCTGCCGACACGCGGCCTCAATGGCCCAGTTGCCAACCGGAATAATCAAACCCGTTTGTTCCAGCGTGGGCAAAAAAAGACCTGGCAGCAAAACGCCTTGCTCCGGATGCCGCCAGCGCAGAAGGGCCTCAAAACCGTGGATCGTCTTATCTTCAGCATGCCAGGTTGGCTGATACCAGAGTTCAAACCGATCGCGTTCCAGCGCCTGAGAAAGTTCCTGCAGAAAACCCGGCTGCGCCGGAACTGCCGTTGACATCTCAGGGCAGTAAATCGCCCAGCCGTTACGACCGTCTTGCTTAACGTGTTGTAAGGCGGCATCCGCCTTAAACTTCAGTTCATGCAGCGTTTCTCCGTCCTGAGGATAGAGGCTAACACCCGCGCTCAGTGTCGTACTCAGCGTATGTCCGCAAAGCGAAAACGGACGGCGCATATCCGCGAGCAGCGTCGTGAGCAGGGCAGTGAGCTTTTCTTCGTCACATTCGGGAACCAGCAGGATAAAGGCATCCCCACCCAGCCTGGCAAGCGTCATCTCGCGGGTAAGCCGGGACGTGATGCGTTGGGCAATGGTGATTAATAACTCATCGCCGACGCTGTGGCCCCAGGTATCATTCACGCGTCTGAAGCGATCGACATTCAGGAAGATCACGGCAAATTGTTTGTTACTCAACAAGGCGCTGTGCAGACAATCCTGCATTCGGATATCCATCTGGTGGCGGTTTGCGAGGCCGGTGAGAGCGTCAAAACGGACCTGTAGCTCAAGCTGACGGTTGAGCTGGCGTAAGTTATCCGTCAGCCGACTGGTCCGCCAGTGCGAATCAATAAGCGAAATAATTAACATCATGCCGAGCAGGGAGAGCGTGGTGACGGAAACCCAGATGGATAATCCCAGTTCGCTGACCCCGCCGGGGAGCGTACGCGCCATCTCATGGAAATGTGCGGCACTCATGCCTGTATAGTGCATTGCACAAATGGCGGCACCCATGACTAACGCGGCGAGAATGCGAGTAACAAAGACCCCTTTGTGCTTATCCCTAAGGCGGAAAGCCAGCCACAACGCCACGCCTGAGGCGACAACGGCAATGACCACGGATAAACTCACAATGCGCCGATCCCAGAGGATGCTTCCTTCCAGCATCAGGGCGGCCATACCGATATAGTGCATGGAGACCACGCCAGTGCTGAGGATGACCGTGGCGAAGAACAGCCGAAAGAGCGAGAGGTGTTTGCCCGTAACGGCAATGTTAATTGCTATTGTGGAAGCAACAACCGCCACGCCGAGAGACGCCAGGGTTAGCCATAGGTCATAGCTCATCATCATCGGCATTTGCATGGACAGCATGCCGATGAAGTGCATTGACCAAATCCCGATACCAAGCGTGACCCCGCCGGCAATCCGCCAGAACAAAGCCGTTTTTCGGCTGGAAAGGGGAATTTTCCCGGCGCTATCCAGGGCCACAAAGGAGGCGATAAACGCCACCAGACAGGAGACAGCGATCAACACAGGGTCCCACGATATATTGAGCATTATGCAATCCCACGCCTGAGAGGGTTACCGATTTCGCCTGCCGGCACGTCTTTATCTGGCAACGAACATGCGCATTCAAACCATATTAGTTATTTATCGTGAAAAATGACCAGTCATATAAAATGCCAAACTTACTCGTAATATAAAATATATTCTTTTTTATTGAACATTAAGCACTGCTAAACATAGTCGAACAATTGTAGCAAAGCGTCTTAAATATGTGTGCAAATGGCCGATTTTACCGCAGGTGATGGTATCGCTTCAGGGGGCTCTGGACCAGCAACACAGCATGCTGAACAGAACATTTCTGCTAAAACGCCTTTTTTGTCTGACTTAAGTTAAATACTGGGTGGGTAACGGCGAAACGAGAAGCCAGCGTATTTTGTGAGGACAAACGCAAAAGTGAATGCTATAAGTCTTAATGCCGACCAAAATATAAGTTGTGGGTAAAATCATGCTAAGAAATATTAGTGTCAGGACCTTCATTGCCTGGTTCCTGCTGTGCCTTTTTTTTGTGAATGCAGGTATCGTTGTTCTATTTTCCAGCAATCTTTCTCTTTTCGTTTCGATTAATGTGGTCAATTTCGTTGCGTTATTTTTGCTCTGGAGTTATATGACGAAGTTTCTTGTGACGCCGATCAATACTGTGAAAAAAAGTATTGAAGAAGTGACCGCAGGCAACTTAGGCGTCTCTATCCCCGAGTTTGGCAATAACTGCGCGGGGCGGTTAATTCCCGGGATTAATAGTCTTTCCAGCAACATTGCTACGCTGGTGCGTGAGATCAGGGCTTCATCACAAAACGCCATGACCTTGTCGGATCAGCTCTCTTCCCGCAGTGCTCAGCTCTCGGTGAAAACAGAGCAGCAGTCTGCATCTCTGGTGCAAACTGCGGCAAGTATGGAGCAGATGGCAGCAAGTACCCGAAATAATGCCGATAACACCAGGCTGGCGAGCGAGCAGGCGAATGCCGCGACGGTGCAGGCGCGCAAGGGAGGAGAGCTGATGGAACAGGTTGCCAGCAATATGCAATCCATTACCGAATGCGCGCAGCAGATGACGGAAATTATCTCGCTGATCGACGGCATTGCATTCCAGACGAATATTCTGGCGCTTAACGCGGCCGTCGAGGCTGCGCGGGCAGGCGATCACGGTAAAGGGTTCTCCGTTGTTGCAGAGGAAGTACGAAATCTGGCGCACCGCAGTGCGGAGGCGGCGAAAAATATCAAAACGCTGATTGACGTTACCAGCAGTAATGTCACCCAGGGTGCCAGCGTTGTGTCGGAAGCGGAGAAGAATATGCATGACATCGTGACCGGATCCAGCAACGTCAGCCGGTTAATGGATGAGATTTCTACCTCGACCGCAGAGCAGGAGAAGGGCATTTCCCAGATCACGCTGGCGCTGTCCGAACTGGAGCGGGTCACGCAGAGCAACGTTGCGATGGCGGAGGAGCTCAACGGTTCCTCTGATGTGCTGCGTAATCAGGTGATCGAACTGCAGACGCGGACACGAAATTTCAGGCTGGACCAGGGGCACTCCTCGTCACCCGTGACCGATTCTGTCTCGTTCCTTCAGCGCCCCGGGCACTCACTCTGACAGCTTTCCGAAGCCTGGCATGCCGGGCTTTTCTATTCTCGAAATACAGCATGTACAATTCCTGAGCGATTTCAGCGCGATGCGAGACATAGTTGTTGCTTAACCCCTGATGGAAGCTAGACTGACATCGAAAGAGCCAAACAGGGGAGGCACTGTGGAGAGCATTAAAGGATCTGAACTTAACGTTCCTGACGCAGTTTTTGCGTGGGTGCTGGACGGTCGCGGCGGTGCGCGACCGCTGGAAGATGATGATGTCATTGATAAAGAGCATCCCTGCTGGCTACATCTGAACTATACCCACCCGGACAGCGCTGACTGGCTGGCCTCGACTCCGCTACTGCCTAACAACGTACGTGATGCGCTGGCGGGTGAAAGCCTGCGGCCCCGCGTGAGCAGGATGGGGGACGGGACGCTTATCACCCTGCGCTGTATAAACGGCAGCACGGATGAACGTCCCGATCAGCTGGTTGCGATGCGCGTCTATATGGACGACGGGCTGATTGTTTCCACCCGCCAGCGTAAAGTTCTGGCGCTGGACGACATTGTGAACGACCTCAAAGAGGGGACCGGACCGGTCGACTGCGGCAGCTGGCTGGTGGATGTTTGTGACGCTCTGACCGATCATGCGAGCGAATTTATTGAAGAGCTGCACGATAAAATCATCGACCTGGAAGATAACCTGCTCGATCAGCAGATCCCCCCGCGCGGCTTTCTGGCGCTATTGCGCAAGCAGCTGATCGTGATGCGTCGATATATGACGCCACAACGGGATGTGTATGCTCGTCTGGCCAGTGAAAGACTTGGCTGGATGAATGACGATCAGCGCCGCCGAATGCAGGACATTGCTGACAGGCTGGGACGCGGGCTGGACGAGATCGATTCCTGCATCGCCCGAACGGCGGTGATGGCGGATGAAATCGCCCAGGTGATGCAGGAGTCGCTGGCGAGAAGGACCTATACGATGTCCCTGATGGCGATGGTCTTTTTACCGAGCACATTTCTGACAGGGCTTTTTGGCGTCAATTTGGGCGGTATACCCGGCGGGGAATATCGGTACGGCTTCACTGCGTTTTGCGTCATGTTAGTTGTTTTGATTGGAGGTGTTGCATGGTGGTTGCATCGTAGTAAATGGCTGTAAATTTACGTTTTTTTCACCTTTTACGGGGATTAAAACGCTCTTTTAATTGAGCGAAGTCAATAAACATTTACCCCGTAAGGTGCAATATTACTCCCGCAGGTGAATGCAACGTCAAGCGATGGGCGTTGCGCTCCATATTGTCTTACTTCCTTTTTTGAATTACTGCATAGCACAATTGATTCGTACGACGCCGACTTTATAGTCGGCTTTTTTTTGCCTCCTGTTTCTCAGCGTCTACCCTAAAAGGGACGACAGCAAATCCTGGAGGGAAAGATGAGTATTTTACTCGCTCTGCTACTGCAACACTCGCGTCAGTCCGATCCTGTCCCCACCGATCCCGTGCCGATGCCCGATCCCATTCCGCGTCCGCAGCCGATGCCAGATCCGCCGCCGGACGAAGAACCGATTAAATTGTCGCATCGAACCCTGAGATCTGCGAGGATACGCGCCATCTGACCGTAAAGATGACCACGAGAGACTATTGTGACCGCTTTTTCTACCCTGAATGTTCTGCCTGCCGCCCAGCTCGACAACCTCAACGAGTTGGGATACCTCACGATGACGCCTGTTCAGGCGGCCGCGCTGCCCGCTATCCTCGAAGGCCGTGACGTGCGCGTGCAGGCGAAAACGGGCAGTGGGAAAACGGCCGCTTTTGGTCTTGGCCTGCTGCAGCATATTGACGCGACGCTGTTTCAGACCCAGTCACTGATCCTGTGCCCGACGCGAGAGCTGGCAGACCAGGTCGCGGGTGAACTGCGCCGCCTGGCACGCTTTATGCCCAATACCAAGATATTAACCCTCTGCGGTGGGCAGCCGTTCGGCGCGCAGCGCGATTCGCTCCAGCACGCGCCGCACATTATTGTCGCGACGCCAGGCCGCCTGCTGGATCACCTGCAAAAAGGCACCGTCTCGCTGGATGCCTTAAGCACACTGGTGATGGACGAGGCGGATAGAATGCTGGATATGGGCTTCAGCGATGCCATTGATGAGGTGATCCGCTTCGCACCAGCCGATCGTCAGACGCTGCTGTTCTCTGCGACCTGGCCGGAAGCCATCGCCGCGATTAGTAGTCGCGTGCAGAAAAACCCGCTCACCATCGAGATTGACAGCGTCGATGCCCTGCCAGCCATCGAACAGCAGTTCTTTGAAACGTCGCAGCAGGGGAAAATCCCGCTCCTGCAAAAACTGCTGAGCCAGCACCAGCCTGCGTCATGCGTGGTGTTCTGTAATACCAAAAAAGACTGTCAGGCCGTCTGTGACGCCCTGAATGCGGCGGGGCAGAGTGCGCTGTCGCTGCACGGCGATCTGGAACAGCGCGATCGCGATCAGACGCTGGTGCGTTTCGCCAACGGTAGCGCCCGTGTTCTGGTGGCGACCGACGTGGCTGCGCGCGGCCTGGATATCAAATCCCTTGAGTTGGTAGTGAACTATGAGCTGGCGTGGGATCCCGAAGTGCACGTCCACCGTATTGGCCGTACGGCACGCGCCGGGAACAGCGGCCTGGCCATTAGCTTCTGCGCCCCGGAAGAGGCGCAGCGCGCCAATATTCTTGCTGAAATGCTCCAGATCACGCTGAACTGGATGAACGCGCCGGGCAGCGTCAGGCTCGTGCCGCTGGAGGCCGAAATGGCGACGCTGTGCATTGATGGCGGCAAAAAGGCCAAGATGCGTCCGGGAGATGTGTTAGGTGCGCTGACCGGCGATGTGGGTCTGGACGGGGCGGACATCGGGAAGATTGCCGTGCATCCGGCACATGTTTATGTGGCTGTTCGCCAGGCGGTGGCCCATAAGGCGTGGAAGCAACTGCAAAACGGCAAGATTAAAGGTAAAACCTGCCGCGTGCGTCTGCTGAAATAAGGCATAAAGCGTCTCAGAAGACCTTTCTGAGACGCTAGTCGCTTATTTCACTTCAAGCACGTTCAGACGTAACTCTTCGAACTGATTGTCATCGTCTTCCGGCTGCCAGCCCGCAGGCTGCATGGGGATCTCTTCCCGGTCAAACGCCAGATCGCCGCCATTCACCACCTCCGATCCGTGGTTGATACCTTTGAAGTCGAACAGCTCTACATCCGCGAGGTGGGAAGGAACCACGTTCTGCATCGCGCTGAACATGGTTTCGATGCGCCCCGGATAACGCTTATCCCAGTCGCGCAGCATGTCGCCAATCACCTGACGCTGCAGGTTCGGCTGAGAGCCGCACAGGTTGCATGGAATGATCGGGAACCCTTTCGCCTGAGAAAAACGCTCAATGTCTTTTTCACGGCAGTAGGCCAGAGGGCGGATCACAATGTGCTTGCCGTCATCGCTCATCAGCTTAGGCGGCATGCCTTTCATCTTGCCGCCGTAGAACATGTTCAGGAACAGCGTTTGCAGGATATCGTCGCGGTGATGGCCCAGCGCGATTTTGGTCGCGCCCAGCTCCGTCGCGGTACGATAGAGAATGCCGCGGCGCAGACGGGAGCAAAGCGAGCAGGTGGTTTTCCCTTCCGGGATCTTCTCTTTCACGATGCCGTAGGTATTTTCTTCGACGATTTTGTACTCAACGCCCAGCTGTTCCAGGTACTCCGGCAGAATGTGCTCCGGGAAGCCCGGCTGTTTCTGGTCAAGGTTGACCGCTACCAGAGAAAAATTCACCGGCGCGCTTTGCTGAAGATTACGCAGGATCTCCAGCATGGTGTAGCTGTCTTTACCCCCTGACAGGCAAACCATGATGCGGTCGCCTTCTTCAATCATGTTGAAGTCTGCAATGGCTTCGCCCACGTTACGGCGCAGGCGCTTTTGCAGTTTGTTCAGGTTGTATTGCTCTTTCTTTGTATTTGATTGATTTTCTTGCATTTATTACTACCTTCGGAGCCAATAGGGGCATAATAGGGGCAAAAGTTTTTCAGCGTGCGAGCTTATCGTTAAGCATCAGCACCTGTTCGCCATTCATTTCTTCAATCCACGCACCGTAGACTTCATAGACCATTTGCGCGTTTTCATGCCCTATCTGGCTGGCTATGAAAGACGGGTTAGCGCCGGCAGATAAAAGCCAGCAGGCAAAAGTATGCCGCGTATGGTACGGATTCCGGCGGCGAATACCAGCACGTTTTACAGCTGCGTTGAATCTCGCACCTATGCTCGATAAAGAGTAGTAGGCTTTCTGTTCTCCCTTGCGCATCCGGGGTATGAAAACGAATCGCAGGTTTTGATATTCCATCGAACCATACTCACGGTGATGAAAAACAATCTCGGTTTTGGGCTGTAACGAAGACAGCGTACGCTGTGCCTTCAAGGCCTCTAGTGCTGGCTCTAATAGCGTGATAACTCGATCACCTGCATCGGTTTTTGGTGGGACGAACATTCCTAGCGCATTAAGGTTGCGCTGTATATGAGCCGTACCTTTTTCCCAGTCGATATCTTCCCAGGCAAGAGCTGCAAGCTCCCCATGACGGACACCAGTATAAACTGCGAACGTCCACATATTGAGGCTTTGGCCACGCTCGGATTCCGCAAGCAAACTAAACTCCTGCTTCGTTAAAGGATCCGGTTTTACCTTCCCTTTGTGTAGTTTCTTGATCCCTTCAAAGGGCTTGCCACTGATAAAGCCAGATTTGTGTGCAAACCGAAGCAGGGAGCACAGAAGCGATATATAGTTGTTCACGGTACGCACAGTGCGTCCCTGTTTGTTGCTTCTGGGATTTGTCAGGTAAAGTGTCTCACCGTTCAACAACTCCTTCCTGTATTTAAGAATGTCGCTGTGGCGTATAGTTGAAACAGGCGTATCTCCGTTAATGATGTGCATTAACGTACCGAGTTGTGAGCGCGTCTTACGCATCGTATTCGCGCTAATTTCGGTTTCTTTAATGCTCGTCCACAGTTCACACAGCTCTGAAAAGGTTTGAACTGAAACAGTGGTTACGGTTTTTTTTGCTCTTGATGATGAAGGAAAGCGCTGGTTGTAATCAAACTCTCCAAGGTTGATCTCGCTAACGATCACAGCCCGAAGATTTCCGGCTTTTTTGATGTTCGCCGGGGTGTTGATCCAACCTTTTAGAATTTCTCGGCAACGCTTTCCCCGGTACATAAACCAGATACCGTTATCAGGTTCTAGCGCCTGATTGGTTGTAACGTCGGCGTCGCTGGTGCTTTCTGATTTGAGAAGAGTTAGTTTTCCTCCTCTCCAGTCCTCGACTACCTGATTGCGGTCGCCGGCATCTGCTCTCGCCCAGTCAGCCATGAATGCAGCGATCACTTCAGCTTCGTGCGTTTCATCTGGCGCGCAGACCTGCTTAATAGCCTGAACCAGTTTCCACTCAGCGTTCAGGCTTAGTTCGGCAACTTCAGGGATGTCGTTCTTCGCCAGCAGCAGGTTTTGGAGATAGGTGTTGCCTTCATCCAGTGACATTTCGCTTGCAGCCAGCTGCTGCTCTTTAGTGATATGTGATTGGTATTTGTCGCTGGTCAGGTGGACGGCAAAACGGACCGCTGGAGTGCGGTTTTCAAGCGGGACATTGTCAACGGTAGTTTCGACTTTAACGGTCGTTCCCGGCAAGCCTGGTTAATCGCAGCCAGGAAGAGGTGAATGAGATCCGCCGCCAGTGGGTGCTGGCCTTCAAAGAAAACGGGATCACCACCTTGGAGCAGGTTGAAGCCGGCATGCGCATGGTGCGTCGCCAGGATCGCCCGTTCCTGCCTTCGCCAGGCCAGTTCATCAAGTGGTGCAGGGAAGGGCGCAGCGTACTGGGGATCACCACCGCTAACGTGATGGCTGAATACTGGAAGTGGCGCAAACTGGTGTTCCGGTATCCGAGTAGTGAGCAGTATCCGTGGCCAAAACCGGTTTTTTACCACATCTGCATTGAGCTGCGCCGCCGCGGAACTGATGGCCAACTGAGCCATAAAGAGCTTGAGCGTGAGGCCAGTGACATTCTCGATATGTGGGAGAAGCGGGTCCTGGCCGGGAAGCCGATTCCGCCCGTTCGACGGGCGTTGGGGGCGCCTGTATCGCCAAAGGGGCCGACACCAGTGGAGCTTTTGAAAGCAAAATATGAGCGCATGAAGGCTGGTGGAAGGGCAGAGGGATGAAATGGTCCGCTTTGAGCGAGAAGCAGACATTAAAATAATAAGTGAAAGCGCCCACTAAATAACTGTAATGGAGTCATTTCACAGGATGCAGGGCGCTTTACAGCGATTTATAGTCAAATGAAACGGGCTTTCTCAGCCCATTTCTCAGGGAATCCCTGCGCACATAGCACTGGTTCAATGCCCATTATTTCTGCATCGGCAATGTTATGTATGATGAAGGGGTCATCCTGAAGACAGTGTTGAATTTCACTTGTATTGTCTCCTTTAAAAAGTATGTAGCCGCCGGCATGATTGCTGAGGGGGCCTGCAAAAAGGATTTTGCCTTCTTCAAAACCCCTGACCAGCCATTGCTTATGTGCGTCAAGATGAGCAGAAATTGCATCGGGTTGTGTCAGGTAAGTCAGCGTTACGGCGTAAAGCATGGTTCATTCCTTAGCGGCAGAAATCGCATTAATGACTTGTGGAATTAAGGACAAAGCACGGGAAATTTCTCTCAGCTTTACGTCCTCACCTTTCGACACGCCTTCAGCACGGACAAATTCAACACACGAGATGCCCAGGAAGCCCAGAAACTTGCGCAAGAACTTCTCCTGAAAGTCCATATCTTCCAGCCCCGTACCGGCATAAAAACCGCCCCGCGCTGAGGCGATGATGACTTTTTTGCCCCCCGCAAGGCCCACGGGCCCCGTTGGGGTATAGCTGAAGGTTTTCCCTGGCTGAGCAATTCTGTCCATCCAGGCCTTCAACTGGCTGGACACAGAAAAGTTGTACATTGGCGCGCCGAGAACAATCATCTCGCTTTCCAGAAACTCCGAGACCAGAGCGTCTGATACTTGCTGCTCAGACGCCAGAAGGGCTGTAGCAATCGGCCGTCCCGAAACAGACCTGAATCCTGAAGCAATCTCCCCGGTCAGATGACTGATTTCGTCTTTCACAAGATCCCGATAAGTCAGTTGATGCTCCTGACCGGTTGCTACCAGTTGCCTCACTATTTCAGCCGACAACTGGCGGGTTACTGAAAACTCATGGTTGATGCTGGAATCAAGATGGAGAATTTTCATTGCCTATTTTCCTGGTATGTACGGATCAGTGGATGCTCTGCGCCGCCTTTACAATCAATGCGGCAACCTCTTCGGGATGAGAAATCATGGACATATGGTCTGAGTGAATCCGCGTGATGTGCGCCCCGGCCTCATGGGCAAAACCGGCCTGTACTGACGGATTCAGCGCGTTGTCGTTTCCTGTGAGGAGATACCAGGAAGGTTTCTTTCGCCAGGCGGCTTCCTTCACTTTTTCCTGAAAGGCGGTAGCGGCGATAGGCTGCTGCACAGCAGCGAGTCGCAGGCTCTTTTTGATGCTTATCTCATTGGCCATAACCTGGTGAAACAACTCTGGCTCATCAAGCCAGATAAGGCCGTTCTTATCGGCTTCCATCCCTGTCATGGGGGCATGAAATCGCGCCAGTGCGTCAGATACGGATTGATTGCTGTCAGGAACCAGAGCGGATAAATAGACCAGCCCCCTGACGTTGCTCGCATTGCCAGCCTGAGTGATCACGGCTCCTGCCCATGAATGCCCCACGAGCAGAACGTTACCCTTCTGACGCTCAAGCACACGCTCAGTTGCAGTTACATCGTCTCGTAATGACGTCAGAGGATTCTGAACAGCCGTAACGTGGAATCCCCTCTCCTGCAACAGGGAGATGACGGCTGACCAGCACGAGCCGTCAGCAAAGGCACCGTGAACCAGCACGATATTTTTTATCCCCCCTTCCTGTGCCATAAGCAACGGGCTATTCATGAATAAAAGACACAAGGCAAATGCTCCTTTTATCAGCGCGCGTGACATAACATTTCTCATCCACATGCCTGTATTGTTCCTGCGGTGTTCAATTTCAGGCAGTGTAATCACCCAGACAAAGGGTATGAAGTGTCATTAATGACAGGTAACATGCGAAATCAGACATTCTTCATGACGGGGTTAAACATGCGCGTTGCGTTACTTGCTCTTCCGGGCAGCATGCGTTCGGCGCTTGCGGGGCTGGCTGATATGTTCTGGCTGGCGAATCAGGTGGTCAGGATGAACCCTATGGTAAATCCTGAGATATCCAGAGATGTTCCTTTATTCGACGTCAGGACGATTACCGCTGATGGTCAGCCGGTCAGGGATGTTCAGGGACGCAGTATTGAAAGTGATGGCGCATTTAGTGAACCTGATACCTTTGAGGTGATTATTGCCAGCGGTATGCAGCTGGATGAGCATAGATTTCCCGCTGAAAGAGCCGCTGTATCAAATGCGGCCGAGTGGCTGAAAGTGAAGTATTCAGAGGGAAGCTGTATTGCCTCAGCCTGTGCAGGCGGTTTTGTACTGGGAGAAGCGGGTTTACTCAACGGACGGGTCTGTACCACAACGTGGTGGTTATATCCCACTTTCGCTGAACGCTATCCACTGGCAAAACCTGTATGGGGAAAAAACCTGGCCGAACAGGACAATGTGGTCACTGCAGGCGGACCACTCTCATGGGTCGATCTGGTCATATACCTCGTTCGCAAACATGCAGGTAATGAGCTGGCAAAGTTAACAGCTGACATGGCCGTTGCTGACAGCCAGCCTCTGTCACAGCAAATTTATGCGCCCGCAGGTTTTCTCAATTCAAGACATCCTCTTTTGACTAAAGCAGAAAACCTGCTTCGTTATCAGAATCCTGCCATGACGGTTGAGCAACTTGCTGCAGCTCTGAATATGACGACCCGGACACTGAACCGTAAAATGAAAATGCTCGTCCAGGAAAGCCCGAAGGACTTCATTACCCGGGTTCGTATTGAAACGGCATCCGTGCTACTGGAAAGCCCGGGGAAAACTATTTCTCAGATCGCAAGTGCATGCGGGTACGGCGATGAAACAGCGTTCAGGCGCGCCTTTAGCACCATAATGGGGATGTCCCCTGGAAGTTTCAGAAAGCGTCTTTCGATAAAACGCCCTTCACATTCGAGTTGCGAATGAACGCGCTGAACTTTCACCTCTGTTAACTTCAGGATGGTCGTCTGCTCATTTGCCAATCTTAACGGGTTTCATTTCTGGCTAGTATTCAGAGCAACATACCTTTACTTTGCGACTGTCCGCCACTGGCACTGAGCGTTCAAACACGCTTGCTTGTCGGGCGCTGGGGGGCGCCAGTATCGCCAAAGGGGCCGACACTAGTGGAGCTTTTGAAAGCAAGATATGAGCGCATGAAGGCTGGTGGAAGGGCACAGGGATGAAATGGTCCGCTTTGAGCGATAAGCGGATCACACTATCTAAAGGAAGGCATCACTGAAAATGTCGATACAGTCATGCTAAAAAAATGTATAAATTTTGTTTTTCATCGACGATAAAGAAGGGATTTCAATGGTTGAGGTTGAGGAATTAAAAATGAAGTATCCAGTTGCAGATGCCTGGCAAATGGGTGACAGCCCGGAACTCGCTAGCGAGCTTGCGGACCTGGTCAAAAAAGGGATCAAAACGGCCTCTTCCGGATCTTTTGCCTCTTTCCAGGAAGAGGATTCTCCCCTGAGGATTGGGAGTTATAACATTATTCTTGATGGCCAGAATGTTCCGGTCTGCGTGATCAGACTGGTTTCATTGCGACTGGTGCGTTTTTGTGATGTGACTGAGGCGTTCGCCCGCAAAGAAGGTGAAGGGGATTTAAGCCTTGAATACTGGCAGAAAGAGCATCAGAGATTTTTCACCCGCGAAGGTCATTTTTCTCAAGAGATGGAGTTGATCGCAGAAGAGTTTGAAGTGGTTGAGATCCTATAGGTCAAAGTAAACGGGCTGAAGTTAGCGTAAATGTTGAGGCTGATTAAATGAGAGATTATGTTGCTAGCTTGATCGACACCAGTACCATAGCTTTGGTAGGCACTACCTCGAGCAATCATAACACTACCCACTCTAGGGTTTTTATAGAGCAAGAAATTGCAGCGTGCTTTGTCAATGCATAAGATTTTAACTATTCAGAGGAGGATGAGTGGTACTCATAAAATTGGTACATATCCTAATGCGAAACTTTATTAATCATGTTTTGCATCATAAAACATAACGTCAAAATCAATTATATTTTAAAACGTATTCTTAAGTGTTTAATTTCAATGAGGCAAACATAAAGTGAAAATCTTAATGATGGTGGTAGCTGTCACTTTTCTGGCTGGTTGTACTAGTGATACCCGCTCGATGTGGCATAGTCGTTATGCTTTCAAAACAGTCGGTCAAGTAGCTGCAATGTGTGATGATGGGGACTATGACGCATGTTATGCAGCTCGCGACATGGGGGCTATGCAGGTTGGATTGAATCAAGCAAACCAAACAATACAACAACAACAAGCTCAGCAAGCTGCCATAGACGCAGCAAATCGCCCGGTTACCACTAACTGTACACCTACAATAAATGGTGGAATGAGCTGTACTACTTTTTAAATCTTAGAAGAAGTGTTGTTTTAAAATAGTGTGCTTTTAAGTTATATTCTTTTTTTTACTCAGTACATTTTAATGAGTTTTTTCATTCAATCATTGAAGACCCATATGGCCTTAGCGCCAGCCAGTAAGTTATATACAAACTGACTGGCGCTAAATCTTGCAATGATTGTAAAGTAATACTGGTGAATGTTGATTTAAAGAGTTTAAGAGTGTTAATGTTATTTTTGATAGAATTACGC